>JAPUGV010000264.1 GCA_027298025.1 Chloroflexota bacterium
GTACGGGATGCAGCTGACCCCCATCACTTCTGCCAGCCTGCGAACCGCGGTTCGGCACCTGCGAAAGGGCGGAATTGTGGGGATAGCGGCCGACGTGCCAACGCAGTATGGCGCAATGCTCACCCTCTTTGGAAGGCCCTGTCAGCTTCCGATCGGGCACACACGACTTGCGGCCGCCACGAACTCGGCCATAGTAGTGGGAGTTTCACAGCGAATCGGCCCCGGCCAATATCGCGGCTTCGGTATCGAAGTGCACTCCAACGGAGGTGACGAGGAAGACTGGGCAGCCTCCACGCTCAAAGTGCTGGAACGCCACATCGTGGCTCGGCCGCGGGAATGGTTCATGCCGCCACCGCTGTGGCCATCGGTTCCAGAAGCCCCGCTTCTATTTCAACACAGGTTGCCTCCGCCGTTGACAAGGCGCTTGATTCGGGGATAATCACCCACATCGGCAGTGACGGTGGAAAGTACGCGAGCAGAACTCGCTAGGGAAGTGGAGGCGTGACTGGAACCTCCGCCCGAGGGGAGCCCGCGGAAGTTCCCTCCTGAGCCGCCCGTGGGAACGCTCCAGAAGATAGCGGATTCTTCTGAGGGCCAGTAGTTCGGGCCGGAACCCAGCCGTTATCATCTGGGCACCGATTGGCTGCGATCGGAGCTGAGAGAGCCAGCATGGCTAACAAGGGTGGTACCGCGGGTCCTCCCGTCCCTTGAAGGGCGGGAGTTTTCATTTCGTGAAGGAGTGAGCCGCATGCAGGAGCACTTAGACAAACTCGAGGAACAGGCGCTGGCCGAGCTGAATCAGGTGTCGGAGGCGGAGGAGCTGCGGAATTGGAAGGTCAGACACCTGGGTCGCTCGGCAGAAGTTGGCAAAGTTCTGGAGGGTGTGCGCGACCTCCCCTCCGAGGATCGACCGGCAGTCGGACGGCGGGCGAACGAAGTTAAATCTCAATTAGAAAATGCCTACGCTGCAAAAGAGGAAGCCCTGCGCGGTCAAGAGCTTGAGCGTTCAATCGCTGAGGAGAAGCTGGACGTCACGCTCCCGGGGCTATCTCCGGCACGAGGGCGGATTCATCCCTCCACTCAAACGATGCGGCAGATCATCCGTATATGGGCCGAAATGGGGTTCCAAGTCTATCGCTCACGTGAGGTCGAGACGGACGAATACAACTTCGGCCTGCTTAACTTTCCGCCTCACCATCCTGCGCGCGACATGCAGGACTCCTTCTACACGACCGACCCAGAAGTCATTCTGCGCACACATACGTCGCCGGGGCAGATACGCGTCATGCGCGAGCGGGCGCCAGAACCGATTCGCGTGGTCCTTCCCGGCATGTGTTATCGCCACGAGCAAATCACGGCTAGATCTGAGATCCAATTCAATCAGATCGAAGGCCTGGCCGTGGGCTACCAAATCACGATGGCCGATCTAAAAGGCACGCTCAGTGCCTTTGCACGGCGATTCTTTGGGCAGGATGTACGCACGCGATTTCGCGGCTCCTACTTTCCCTTCACGGAGCCTTCAGCTGAGCTGGACATCGAGTGCTTTGTCTGCAGTGGGGAAGGTTGCACGGTGTGCAAACGCACAGGCTGGCTAGAGATCCTCGGCAGCGGGATGGTACATCCCACGGTGCTCGAGAATGGGGGCTACGACCCGTCGGTATTCAGTGGGTTCGCCTTCGGCATGGGTCCAGAACGCATCACAATGTTGAAGCACGGGATCGAAGACATACGCTACTTCTGGGCAAATGATCTGCGATTCCTGGAGCAGTTTTAGTGCGCCGCCTCAGGGATGGAAGGATGGATAGATGAAGGTTCCACTGTCGTGGTTGAGGGACTTCGTCGACATCGAGGTCTCGATCGAAGAGCTGGCGCGGAAACTTACGCTGGCTGGGCTGGAGGTAGAGGAGATCCGATACGTCGGGCTGCCAATCGCTCACGCTGAAACGAAAGTAACCGGTCTCGCCTGGGATCCGGAGAAGATCGTAGTGGGGGAGATTCTGGAGGTGATGCCCCATCCGAATGCGGACCGCCTGGTGCTCACTCGGCTCAACGATGGAAAGCAGGAGCACACCGTACTCACCGGGGCGCCGAACCTGCTTGGATTGAAGGACTCCGGCCCATTGGAGACACCGATAAAGGTGGCGTATGCCAAGGAAGGATCCCAAATTTACGACGGCAAGCAGGCCGGGTGGGAGCTCATGACGCTGAAGCCGGTCAAGATTCGCGGCGTCGATTCCTCCTCTATGGCCTGCTCTGAGAAGGAGCTCGGAATATCGGACGACCACAGTGGAATCATCGTGCTGGATGATGATGCTCAACCGGGGACGCCGCTAACCGACTACATGGGAGATGTTGTGCTTGACATCGATATGCTTCCAAACATTGCCAGAAATGCGAACATCTTGGGAGTGGCAAGGGAGACCGCCGCGCAGCTTGGCGTACCACTCAAGGAGCCACCGTACGATGTCAGTTGGGAAGGACCTTCCGTCGACGGCCAGGTGAGTCTGGATATTCAGGAGCCTGAACTGAACCCACGCTTTGTACTTGGCTTAATCGAAGATGTGAACATTTCCCCCAGTCCGTTCTGGGTCCAACGAAGGCTGCACCTAGCTGGAATGCGGCCGATCAATAATGTTGTGGACACGACCAACTATGTGATGCTTGAGATCGGTCAACCGTTGCATGCATTCGACTACGATGTGCTCGTCGAGCGGGCGCGAGGCGGCTCGCCCACTATCATCACGCGGTTGCCGGAGCCTGGAGAGACTATAGCCACGCTGGATGGCGTAGAGCGCCAGCTTGACGATTTCACGATTCTGGTGGCCGACACCGCCGGAGCGCTCTCCATCGGTGGAGTCATGGGCGGGGGAGAATCGGAGGTCGGCGATAGCACCAAACGTGTGCTGCTCGAAGGGGCGGGTTGGGATTTCATCAATATTCGGAAGACGGTGGCTGCGCAAAAGCTGTCTTCAGAAGCCGCCTATCGTTTCGAGCGCGGCGTGCATCCTGCCATGGCAGAACGCGGCGTGCGCAGGGGCCTCGAAATGATGGGCGAGCTCACCGGGGGTTCGGTGAACGAAGGACTGATCGATAAGTACCCGAGGCCTCCGGTCGCCCCAACGGTTGAGATCACACAGTCCGATATCCAGCGCTGGCTCGGAATCGAACTCGAACTGACCGAAGCCGCTGCAATGCTTGAGCGGCTGGAATTCTCAACCGAGATTGATAGGAGCCGTCTGCGAGTCTCACCGCCGGATCATCGCCTGGATATCGGAGCAGGCGTTGTGGGAAAGGCGGATGTCATGGAGGAATTGGCCCGCCTCTATGGCTATGACCGAATCCCAGAGACCCAAATTGCGGACCGCATCCCTCCTCAATATTCAAACCCACGCCTGGAAGCGGGGTCGCAGTTGCGAGATTTGCTCGCCAGCATGGGCCTCCAGGAAGTGGTGACGTATCGGCTGACATCTCCCGCTCGGGAGGCGAAAGCACTCGCCTCACAAGGTACGGAAGATCGGGACTACATACGATTGGCCAATCCCATCGGAGAGGACCGGATCGTACTCAGACAGGATCTCCTGGCCAGTGTGTTAGAGGTGGTTGCCAGAAACCTTCGCATTCGGGAGCGAGTTGCAGTCTTCGAGATTGGACCCGTCTTCCTACCGATCAAAGGGGAGCAGCTTCCAGAAGAATCCGACCGGCTGGCGATCGCCATGCGCGGCCCGCTTAATCCACTCACCTGGCAGGGCCGCGAACCGAGCAAAATGGATTTCTACGACATGACAGGTGTAGTCGATGGAGTGCTGGCCGGGCTTCACGTGGGCAATATCCAGTATGAGCCGGCTGCGCATGCCACCTTCCATCCCGGCCAGTGTGCGCGCATCTTGGTGGATGGTAGGACACTGGGTATCACGGGTGTCGTGCATCCCCTGGTGGCCGAGCGTTTCGAGAGCCCGGATACGGCGATTGTAGCGGCCGAGATGGATCTCGGCGCTTTATTCGAGTGGATTCCCGAGCGCTATCCCGTACGGCCGGTCCCGGCGTTTCCGCCCGTGCTCGAGGACCTGGCCTTCGTCGTGGACCAGAAAACGCCGTCAGAGCGGCTAAGGATACTGATTCATGAGACTGGGGAGCCCCTGGTGGTTGGAGTTTCTGTCTTCGATCTGTATCAGGGAGAGCAGGTGGGGCAGGGAAAAAAGAGTCTGGCCTTTTCGATCGTGTATCAGGCGGACGACCGTACGCTGACCGACGAGGAAGTCGCCACGGTGCGAGGTAAGATCGTCAATCGGTTGGAGAAAGAACTAGGGGCGAAACTGCGGGATTTCTAGGCCTTCGCGGCCTCTTCTGCCTCTTCACCGTAAGCTTCGGCTCTACTCAGGGCAACGCTCGCGAGGTGGCCGACGATCATTAGCAGATCTTGGTCCACGTCCGTGAACTCGCGATCATAATTCTTGGTGATGGCCTCCAGCGCACCCAACACGCGGTCGCCGTCCACCAGCGGCACGGCAGCTAGTGAGCGTGTGTGAAATCCAAAGGCCTCGTCGATCTTGGGATAGAAGCGCGGGTCAGTCCGCACGTTGGTCAGAAACAGCGGCCGCTTATTCGCCGCGACCCAACCAGCGATCCCCTTGCCGGGCGGCAAGCGGTAGCCTGAGAGCCGCTCGCGTGCTTCGCCGTGAACCACGGCAAACACCAGTTCATCCGTATCTTCATCCAGCAGCAGAAGAGAACCGTCGCTTGCGCCGACAACGGCCACGGCAGAGGCCAGCAGGTCGTCCAGGAGCACAAGCACATCCGTTGTAGAGGTGATGCGCTGAATGATCTCCTGCAGGGTGCTAAGTGCCCGCACGGACGAGCGCAGGACTTGAAGTTCGTCTTTGAGATCGCGGTTTTCGTCTGTCAGGCGGGCCATTTCCAGTTGAAGGAAGCGGGCCGGATCACTAGTTTCCATGCTAAATGCATAATAACATGAGTCCTGTTAGCGGACAAAATTTACGGGAGCTCGAGGCTTGAATCTTTATTTCGCATGCTCACTGACGGGAGGCCGGCAAGATGAAGGGATCTACGGAGTCATCGTGCGGCACCTCGAAGGTGCGGGACACGAAATTCCCACCGCTCATCTGGCGGATCCGGGGGTGATGGAGCTCGAAAAAGTAACCGCAGCGGACGAGATCTATGAGCGCGATATTCGCTGGATCGAAGGTTGTGAGGCATTAATCGCAGAAGTCAGCACGCCTTCACATGGCGTCGGATATGAGATCGCCTGCGCTCTGCGGCTCAGCAAGCCAGTGCTGTGTTGCTACCGGGCGGGAGTTCCGGTCTCTAAAATGATCCTGGGGAACGATTCGCCGGGGCTGATCGTAAGGCGCTACCAAAGCGAAGACGAGGTACGCAAACTCATCGATAAGTTTCTGGCCAGCCTGGGGTGAGCAGGACATTGGCGATGACCTCAGCTCTAAAGGGGGCGTTTGGGGGGACTTCTGAGCGGCCGGAGCCAAAGGATCTAAGGTCTAGCTTAGGGGGTGAAGGTTGGCGTAGGCGTGTTTGAAGGCGTGGGCGTGTTTGAAGGCGTGGGCGTCAGAGTTGGAGTCGGACTGGGAAGCGGTGTGAACTGCGGCAGCGCCTCGGTATTTCCAACCACTGTAGCGTACTCTCCCCAGAGATAGCAGAACTCCCCCGGCTGGTCGGGATTCGTGATGTACCAGTAATTGGGGACGGTGCTAAGCGCCACGACTTCCTCTGTTTCGCCGATGAGCAGCGCGCCAAGGAAGTCGTAGGATCTCCCTGGCCCCTTGCGGCAATTGGTGTTGAGCGAGACGCTTATCATGGGAATGGACGGTGTTGCCGTGTGGGCCTCTGTCGGTTCCAGAGTTACTGTGGCAGGTTCCAGAGGAGTGGCAGTGGAGATCGGAGGTACTTGAGTGCCCGTCGCCTCAGCGGCCGAGGCGGTTAGTGCCAATCGGGCTTCGACCGTTCTCGCGATAGCGGTCTCGGAACGAGCCTCTGGGGCGATTGTGGCGCCCGGGACTCCGAGGTTGCACGCCAGCGAGGAAGCTGCCAGCGTGGCGGTGAAGGCTGCGAGCGTCACTCCTGATTTGTTCACCGGGGATGCCAGAAAGATTAGGGAGTGCGCTCAGTCTACCTTAACTGAGCTGATCGAAAACCGCAGGACCTAGCCTACGACTACCGGCCGGGTTATTCAGGAAATCGGAAATAGGCAAACTTGGTAATGCAGTCTCCCCCGAGGTTGCCCTCCGTGCACAATTTGATAGTTGCGCGGCCATCATGCCCACTCGGCACCCGGTTGAGGGGCGATACGATGTAGGCGCCCGCACCGGGCGGGAAGAAGTTCCCATGTCCAGGGGGGCAGCGCGACGGACCGGGAGCAAAGGGGTGCTGGTCCACCCGTCCATGGATTTTGCTTGAGTCAGCGAGATCCTCGATGTAGATTTCACCGGTCTTAAATGTAGTGACACTGTTATTGACTACCGACAAGACTAGCTTGAGGTTTCCACACTTGCTGTAGAAACCGTAGTAGTACAAGGTGAAGTCGATCTTTGGCGTAGGTAAGGCCGCCGGCGTGAGAACTGGCAGGTCATCAGTTTCCCCCTCCAGCGTCGCGTATTCTCCCCACAACCAGCAGAATTGGCCATCGTCGTTAGGACTCTCGATGTACCAGTAGTTCCCCACCGTGCTCACAGCTGCCACCTCGGCCACCTGGCCCGGCTGCAAAGCCGCGACGAAGCGGTACGTCTCGCCCGGGCCGGTGCGGCAGTTGGTGCCGGCAGAAACCCTGACCATCGGGGACAGAGGAGTGAACGTCGCAGTCGGCGCCAGGGTGGGCGAATTCGTGGGAGTCGCAGAGGGAGTTGCCGTCGGGGTTGGTGTGGCTGTCATTGGGGGAAGACTAGCCAGCGCCTCGACGGTGCTCATCACGGCCGTTTCAAATAGGTCGGCCTCACTCGGAGTCGGCACCGCGCAGGCCGCCAGAACGAGCAAGCCTCCGACCGAAATCAAAGCTGCGCTAGATAAGCCCATGCCAGTTCCCAGAAAATCCGGGGGAGTATAACAGTAGGGTAGGATCTGGACTGCCGTCCAATACGGCGAGTCTTGACGGTCAAAATTGGAATCGGTATACTAGCGCGCACAGTCAGACGTCTGGGTGTCCCCCTCATCTAGATGTCTGCCTGTGCTTTTAAGGGGAGTGTGGACCCAACCGGAGCAACTGCAGATCGGCCTTACAATCCCTCTTCGCCGAGGAGCCGCTCCGCTTGCGCCAGTTCCTCGGGCGTGTTTGCGTTGAAGAAGCTCAGACCCTCCGGGTCATATTGATCCAACGTTTCCTGCTCGACGATCCAGGTCTGGATACGCGGGAAGAAACTGATCATGCGCTTCTCGCCGGCCTCCAATGCTTGGCTGACAGGCCCGGCACAGGTCTTGGAGTAGATCGCGAGCAACGGCTGAAACTTCCCATCACGCCGGGGGATAACCACTTCGGCATCCGTCGCTATGGCCAGCATGTGTTCAAGTAGGGATCGGCTCACGAAGGGCATATCGCACCCCATCAGCAGAACACGCTCGCCACGCGCGGCCTCCAGAGCAGTCAACAATCCGTGGAGCGCACCCGCCCCGGGACGCCGGTCCTCTACCATTCGCTGCCCCAGGAAAGCGTAATCCTTTGGCCGGTTGGTCGTGATGAGGACCTCATCTCCAAGTCCCTCCACCCGCCGCAACACATGTTCGATGAGCGGCCTTCCCCCGAGCGGAAGCAGTGCCTTGTCACTTCCCATCCTGCTCGACCGTCCCCCTGCTTGAACCGCGATCGTAAGCATGGGCCGATTTTACCCCGGTGATATAATCCGCGAACTTCGCGATGCGGCCCACCAGCACCCTCGGAGACCTACTTGACCCACTAACGATCGAGGGAGAGCTCTACGAGCTCCTGGAGGATGGTGCGGTCCGATGTTACGCCTGCGGCCACCGCTGCCTAATTCGGGAGGGCCGAAGGGGCATCTGCCAAGTAAGGTTCAACCAGAATGGGCGTCTGCGAGTCCCCTGGGGATACGTAGGCGCCCTTCAATGTGATCCCACCGAAAAGAAGCCCTTCTTTCATCTTTATCCAGGCTCCGACACGCTGACATTTGGAATGCTGGGCTGCGATTTCCACTGCGGCTACTGCCAGAATTGGGTGACCTCGCAGGCCATGCGAGATCCAGCGGCCGATATCTCCGCCGCCGGATTGCGGGAAATCTCCGCACGGGAACTGGTTAAATATGGCCTGAGTGTGGGGGCTAAGGCGATTGGATCCTCCTACAATGAGCCGCTGATCACATCGGAGTGGTCGGTCGAGGTGTTCAAGGAGGCGCAAGCAGAGGGACTGACTTGTCTCTACATCTCCAACGGAAACACCACCCCGGAAGTGCTCGACTTCTTGAAACCCTACGTAACGGGTTATAAGATCGATCTCAAGAGCATGCAGGACAAGCAATATCGCCGACTGGGCGGTGTGCGCCAGCACGTGCTGGACAGCCTGGAGAACGTATATGAGATGGGATTTTGGCTAGAAGTCGTGACGCTCGTTATCCCGGGATTCAACGACAGTACCGAAGAACTCATGGACGCCGCAAACTTCATAGCCTCTATCTCTCCAGATATTCCGTGGCACGTGACTGCTTTTCATCAGGACTACAAGATGACCGATCCCGACAATACGTCTGCTAGGACCCTCGTCCGGGCGGCCGAGATTGGTCTCGAGGCCGGTCTGCACTTCGTATACGCGGGAAATCTTCCCGGAAAGGTCGAGACCTACGAGAACACCTATTGCCCCACATGCAGAACCTGCCTGATTGAGCGAGTCGGATATGTTATCCTCGCCTACCATTTAACAGATACTGGAAGCTGCCCATCTTGCGGAGGTCAAATACCGGGAGTGTGGCCAACCAACGCCAGGACGGTTCGGAAGGGAAGCGTAGAAGACCTGTCTCTTCGACGCCCCCGCCCCGTCCGATAGGTTAGAATCGCGTGCAGGTCAATGGAAAGAGCATGAAGGTTCTTCTGAGCTATGATCCCCTGCCAGAGCATCGTGAGGAATATTTTCGCTACGTGCTGGGTGAGTTCATACCTGCCATGGAGAACTTGGGCCTGCCCATGTGCGAAGCCTGGCACACGGCATACGGCCCCTATCCGCTACGCTTGATAGGATTTATGGCAGACACTCCCGAGGCGCTCGAGAAAGGACTGTCTTCGGAGGAGTTTCTGGAGCTGGAGGGTCGACTCCAGGAATTTGTCGTCAACTACAGGCGCAAGATCGTAAGGCATCAACCCCGGTTTCAGTTTTAGTCCTCTGCCAGATCTACATCCACAGCGGCGCTCGTGATCCATGTCACAAACTGCACTATAATTGCCCGAGCCCTGGCCTCATCGATCACCGCCCGCGAAAAGCTGGCAACCATCACACCCTAGCCAGGGCTCCTTTGTTCTCGATTCAGCCTTAATCATCAATCTCTATATTACTTCCAATTCCTTTCCAACCCGTTCGAAAGCCGCCAGCCCCTGATCAAGATCATTTCGAGTGTGGGCGGCCGAGTTCATGACTCGAATACGAGCCCTGCCGCGCGGAACGGTTGGGAAGCCGATTGCCATTGCGAAGACCTGCTCCTCGAACAAGCGACTGCTAAAGGCCTGAGCTAAGGGTGCCTCACCGAGCATGATGGGGACGATTGGCGTCGAACTGAGCCCAGTGTCAAAGCCCAGCAGCTCCATTTGCCCCTTAAAGTATTTCGTGTTCTCCCACAGCTGTTCGACCAGTTCAGATGACTCCTCCAGGAGGTCGATGGCCGCTAGGCAGGCAGCAACATCCGGCGCGGTCATGGCTGACGAGAAAAGAAATGGACGACCGCGTTGCCGAAGCCAATCAATGATCACTTGATTGCCGGCGACCGCGCCGCCAACGACGCCAAAGGCCTTCGACAGCGTACCGACTTCGATGTCGACCTTGCCATGCAAGTCAAAATGATCGACGATCCCGCGTCCACCGTTGCCAAGCACTCCCTCGCCATGCGCGTCGTCAACCATGAGTAGATAGCCAAATTCATGGGCGACGGCGTAGACCTCGTCCAACGGGGCGATGTCTCCATCCATGCTGAACACCCCATCGGTGATGATGAGCGAGCGATTGAAATTCTCCCCCTTATGCTCCTCGATGACTTGTCGGAGCCCCCGAGCATCCGTGTGTGGGTAACGGACAATCTTTGCTCCGGACAACCGGCATCCGTCGATGATACTGGCGTGGTTGAGCTCGTCTGAATAGACCCCATCCCCTTTTCCTACGAGCGCTGGAATTGCGGCCAGATTGGCATTAAAGCCCGATTGGAACGTGAGGGCAGCTTCCACGCCCTTGAATGCTGCCAAACGCGACTCCAATTCGAGGTGAAGGACCGTCGTGCCGGCAATCGTGCGCACGGCCGCGGGTCCCACTCCATAATGATCGAGTGCGGCCTTAGCGGCCTTCACCAAGCGAGGATGATTGGCCAACCCCAAGTAGTTGTTGGAACAGAAATTGAGAACCTTCTGGCCGTCGACCACCAGCCAGGCCCCTTGTGGGGACTCAATCGTGCGGATCTGGGTAAACAAGCCCGCCGTCCGGAGGTCGGCGATCTCGTCCGAAATCCAGTCGGTCTTGGTCATGGATTCCCCGATGGATTCTTCAGCAGGGTTTGGGTCAGGATACCAGCAGTCGGAAAAGCTGGTTTACTGGTGTAAAAATCAATACGCTGATGATGCCGCGACCTGCGAATAGGAGCAGCAGTAGCAGCATGGGGCCGTAGGGGCGGATGCGGGCCATGGTGGCCTGGCCGCTCGGTGGAAGTAAGTAGCTGAGCACTTTTTCCCCGTCTAATGGGGCAACCGGGATTAAATTGAAGAAGAGCAGGACCAAGTTGATACGAATGAATGTTGCGAGAAAGCTTGCCGCGAAGAACAAGACGCCCTCTGAGGCAACTACCGAGTCAAATAATCCGGTCTGAAAGGGAATGGAGGCCACGATCGCCATCAGCAAATTCGAGATGGGTCCTGCTGCCGCCACAAACATGACGCCTGCCGGGTTTCGGCGGGTCACGGCGTAGGGATCGAAGGGCACCGGCTTTGCCCATCCAAATCCGACCGCAAGGAATATGATGGTGCCAAGCGGGTCGAGGTGCTTAAGGGGATTTAGGGTGAGACGGCCCGCGCGCTGGGCAGTATCATCCCCCAACTGGAAGGCGGTCCACGCGTGGGCAAACTCATGCACCGTCAGCGCAATCACCAACGTTATCGCAAGATATACAAACCCAACGGGATCGTTGCCTAACCCTCTGAGCATGGCCGGCGATTATACCATTCGCCCTTTGGTTGCCCCTTCGCAGGCGGGAAACCCGCCGGCCCGGAGGGAGCCCGCGGATTGGGCCCTAGGCGCCGAATGATATAATGCCCGCACCCCCACAAGGCAGGACCACAGGTGCTTGTAGAACTTCAAATGGACGAAATCGTGCGTCTGAAAAAGCCGCACCCATGTGGCGGTTCGGACTGGCGCGTAGTCCGTCTAGGGGCCGATATCGGTCTGAAATGTCAGACTTGTGGTCGTAGGATCCTGCTTCCACGGAGGGAATTGGCTCGCCGGATGAAGGATTGGGTCGAGAAGGGGGGCGAGGATTAGACGCTCCCTGAGCTAAGAGGGCGTGCGAAGTGCGCGCCGCTATCCATTCAATTTGTGGAACTTAAGGGAAGGGGGACTAGATACTTGTAACGATGTTGCTGAACATATTTCCTACCCCTGTTCCAAAAAGCGCAAGGATCACAATGACCGCTGTGCCCACCAACATGATCAGCAGCGCGTATTCAAGGAGCCCCTGACCCTTCGAGGAAGAAAAAAGCATGAATGCCCTCATTAAGCCGGATATATCGGATGACGTGGCCAGTATAGGCCATCCCTTTGGTCGCGCAATAGCTCTTCATTCACAAGGCTCATCGGGGAGCTAACCGAGGTGCCCTACGTCGTCTGCGCGGAGGAATTGGAAGGGAATTGGGTAGCACATGTCCCAGATCTACCGGGCTGCTACAGCAAGCATAAGGAGCGCGAGGCCGCCATCAGCGGCGCTCCGAAGGCCGTGGATAGCTACGTGGAATGGTCCAACAGTCACGGATTTCGAATTTCGGGACTATCGGGACCTATGATCGTGGCTGAGGTGGCCCGCTCATGGATATACGAGCAGGACTACGAAGTAAACGCCTTTTTTGCCTCCGATCGACCCCCGCTTACTGAGGGCGAGATTAAGGAATTGGAGAAGATTCTGCATGCCACTCGCCAGGATCTGGAAACTGAGCTGGAGGAGATCAGCGACGAAGCGGCAACGACCGAGCTTCCAGGCGAGAAATGGTCCATTATGGGCGTGCTCGACCATGTCGCATCCGCGGAGCAATGGTATCTCGACCGAATGGGGCTGGCGCTCTCCACCAGCGAATTGCCGGCCGACCCGCGGGCCCGGCTCATTAAGGTGCGTGATCACACATTGGCCACCTTGCCAGCGCTCGCCGCGCGTAGAGGGGTGGCTACCCTGTCAGGGGAGACCTGGTCGGCTCGCAAGGTGATGCGGCGCGCCCTGTGGCACGAGCGCGATCACACGCAACACATTCGAAAAATCAAGCAGCGACTGTAGGTAGGGATCGGGAGGCACCGATGACTTATTCCACCATCCGAACCGAGGTTCACGACCGAGTGGGCCTGGTTCAGATCAATCGCCCAAAGGCCCTGAACGCACTCAACGCGGTCGTCATGGAAGAACTGGCAATCGCGCTGGAGGAATTTGACGCCGATCCCGATATCGGCGCGATGGTGCTCACAGGTGACGATCGCGCATTTGCGGCGGGGGCAGACATCAAAGAGATGGCGGATGCCTCCTCGGTGGATATGCTCAAGGCTGATCGCATCTCCCGCTGGGATCGCATCCGGAAAATCAATAAACCGGTTATCGCAGCGGTTTCGGGCTGGTGCCTGGGTGGGGGACACGAGTTGGCAATGGGCTGCGATATGATCGTGGCTTCTGAGACGGCCAAATTTGGCCAACCAGAGATCAATCTGGGAGTCATGCCTGGCGCCGGTGGCACGCAGCGCCTGACGCGAGCGGTCGGTAAGGCGCTGGCCATGGAGATGGTGCTGAACAACCGCAATCTCACCGCAGATGAAGCGCTGCGCTACGGGCTGGTCAATCGAGTTGCGCCGGTCGAACTCTCCCTTGGTAACGCCATCCAGCTGGCGAACGAAATCGCCGCACGCGCCCCGCTGGCCATCCGATTCGCCAAAGAAGCGGTGAACAACGTCTACGAGACTTTCCTGACGGACGGGATGGCAGACGAGCGACGCAGCTTTTACTTTCTATTTAGCACGGAAGACCAAAAGGAGGGCATGAAGGCCTTCATGGAGAAACGCTCGGCAGAGTGGAAAGGCGGTTAGTACGCTTTGAAAGCCATCTATTTTGACAAGAACATTCCCAAAGTGCTAGCCACCCAGGCGATCAAGCGGGTGTGGCCGGGGGTCGTATGGACTCCGATCGCGCCCACCGGTGTGGAGGAAATCCCCGATCCAGAGCTGCCAGGACCCAGGTGGCTGCGAGTGCGCAATCGCCAGTGTGGCATCTGCGCAACCGATCTCTCGCTCTTCTTCCTGGATGTAGACCCTAGGGTGGCGCTGGCTGCTCTACCCGGCTTTGATCGCGTGTACCTTGGGCATGAGGCCGTAGGCGAGATAACGGAGATTGGGCCCGGCGTAGAGCGCTTCAAGAGCGGCGATCGAGTCGTCATCGAGGCCAGGCCCGCGAACAGCCCGAACTGCTTTACTCAGGAAATTGAATCCCTGTGTGAGTTCTGCAAACGGGGTGACACGCGATTGTGTGTAAACAGTTCACTCCAGATGGGCCCTCAGGGAAAGGGCAGCGGCTGGGCAGACAGCTACACTGCGCACGAAAGCGAGGTCTGGCCCGTTCCGGATGATCTCAGCGACGATCAGGCCTCACTGATCGAGCCGATGGCGGTGGCGGTGCACGCTGTGCTGCGACGACGGCCTGAGGCAGGTGAGAAGGTACTGGTCATTGGATCGGGGATCATTGGATTGCTGACGCTGCAGGCCCTGAAGGCACTCGCGCCTGAGAGCCGCGTAACCTCGGTCGTGCGCTACTCCCATCAAGGTGAGGCGGCTAAGCAGCTGGGAGCAGACGAGGTGATCAGCGACGGAGGAGACCTCTATGCTAAGGCTGCACGGATCACCAAGGCGAAGTATTACCAAAGTACGCTAAACCGGGGCATGCTTCTGGGTGGATTCGATGTGGTTTATGACTGCGTAGGAAACAAGTACACGCTGCGGGATTCTCTGCGCCTGGCGAAGGCGGGCGGGACGGTAGTCCTTGTGGGCGTATCGCTCAATCGAATGAAGTTTGACACGACGCCAATTTGGTTCCAGGAGGTCGACCACATCGGCTCTATGTCTTTTGGCATGGAAAAATTGGATGGCCGAAGTGTGCACACTTTTGATCTGGTTATCGAGATGCTGCAGGAAGGGGCGCTGAGCGAGGCCGAGCTCATCACGCACCGCTTTCCCTTTGCCGACTACCGTAAGGCCATCTCCACCGCGATGGACAAGCGAACCGGCGCCATCAAAGTCACTCTAACGTTCTAGACACAGCTCCAAGATGACGCGTACGCTTCGGCCTACGCTCGAAGCTCCATGCTCTTGCCGCGGGAGCTCGGGCTCAGATCTATTCAAGCCACCGCGTTGACTGACCAGTCGTAGGGAAGATAGCGGATTCGGGCGCCAGCGATATCTTCTGGGATATCCAGGTACTCTTTCACGAACCGCAGTGCGCCTTCCCTTCCCCCAAAATCCCCGGCATACCATTTGAAGATGCGAGATAAAGAAAGAGTCGGGCCGCCTGGATCAAATTGGGCGCCGATTCCGTTGATGAAGGCGGCAGCAGCCTGATCGAGCTGTGTGTCCAGTTGTTCTCCATCGTAGGCTGAAATCGGCGGACACGAGCGCGCCCCGCATACCAGCGCGAAGTGCACGCGCGGGTCGGGATCTTCAATGCTCATCATCAGACGCGGATCGTCCCTGGCGAATTGAAGGAAGGGGAGATAGGGATGGCGCCGGTTGCCGCGCAGCACACCGTGCTCGATGTCATCTGCGGAGAATCTCATCCCGCCCACGTTGTAGGCGATCCTGCGGAAGAATCCAATGTCACGCAGCATTGAGCCGCTGACTTTGTAGCGGATGACCCCATGCAGGATCAGTGCGTTGTATAGATTGATCCAGAAGGCGATCTGGTGGGGCCTGTCCCCCAGGTCTTCCTTAGTGCAAGAGGGAAGGGCTCGCGTGAAGGTTCTGAACCGCGCGTAAGAATCGCTTTCCGTCAGCTTGCGGTAGTCCACCTCGCCAGTGTCAGGAGAAATGGCCTGTACGCGAATATCGTTGGCGATCTCCCTTAGGTTGCGCGCCGGATTCTCGAGACCGCTCTGAGCCGACTCAGGATTTAGTAAGTCACCAGGGCCGATGCCGAGCAGCCGATTGACGATATCATTGGCCGCTCGAACTGTGAAAGCCGCAAGATCAGAGCTGCGAGATTGCATTCGATGATTCTAAGGGGCGCGGCTAACACCTCGGGTACAGATTCTTACA
>JAPUGV010000265.1 GCA_027298025.1 Chloroflexota bacterium
TCGTGCTCGCTCCAATAGGACTCTTTGATTCCAATATTTTCTGAAACCGAGCGAACATAGGAGAGCGCGGCCTGGGCCGATTCCTTCATGACATCTCCAAGCGATCCGGTAAGCTTGAATTCCTTGCCCCCCGGCATCGCGGTAGCTTCGATGAAGAGAATTTCTCCCCCGGTCTGGGTCCAAGCCAATCCGGTTGCTACCCCTGGGATGCGGGTACGATCGGCGATTTCCTCGGGTCACAAATTTTGTGGTTTTCCGAGCAACTCGGTTACCACTGCCGGCTTTACTCTCTTCTTTTTGATCTTGCCGGCGGCTACCTGAGTAGCCACCTTCCGAGTAACTCGACCAATCTCGCGCTCGAGGTTGCGAACGCCCGCTTCTCGCGTATATGAACGAATCAGCTCGTGTATGGCAGGCTTAGTAAAAGAGATTTCGCTCTTTCGCAGGCTATTTTCTCGTATCTGCCTTGGGATCAAGTAGTCCTTGGCGATGACGGCTTTCTCGCCCTCCGTGTATCCGGACAGCCGGATGATCTCCATTCGATCCAAAAGCGGGGCCGGAATGGTATCGAGCCAGTTGGCGGTGGTAATAAACATCACCTTCGAAAGATCGTAAGCCACTTCCAGATAATGGTCTCGGAACTCGGCATTCTGCTCAGGGTCTAATACCTCCAACAGCGCAGAGGCCGGATCCCCTCTGAAATCACGCCCAAGCTTGTCGATTTCATCCCTCATGAACACCGGGTTACGGGACTCCACGCGTCGAAGAGCTTGCAGAATACGCCCTGGGAGGGCGCCAATATAGGTGCGGCGGTGTCCACGGATATCGGCTTCATCGTGTACTCCACCGAGCGAAATGCGGACAAATTCGCGACCGGTCGCCCTTGCGACCGATCTCCCAAGAGAGGTCTTCCCTACTCCCGGAGGCCCTACAAAACAGATTATTGCGCCTTCGCGCTCTCGTCGGATCTCGTCCTGTACCGATTCTTCTTTTCCGTTTTTGCGCTCTAATTTGAGCTTCCGAACCGCCAGATACTCAAGGATCCTCTCTTTAACATCTTGGAGGCCATAGTGATCCTCGTCCAGGACCGCTCTGGCATGTTCTAGATCGAGATTGTCTTCTGTCTCTTTGCTCCATGGCATTGATACCAGCCAGTCCAGATAGGTCCGGATCACACCATATTCGGCCGCTGCGGTGGGAAGCTTGGCCAACCGATCAAGCTCTCGCTTGGCCTGCTTCTCGGCCTCTTCTGGGAGGCCGGCCTCTTCGATCTTCTCTCTGAATTCCTCAACATCAGCGGCTTGCTCGTCGACCTCTCCCAGCTCACGTTGGATGGCCTTCAACTGCTCTCGGAGAAAGTACTCGCGCTGAACCTTCTCAATCTCCTCGCGCGCCTCATCTTGAATCTGCTGACCGAGCGTAAGCACTTCGATCTCGCGGCTGAGCAACGCGTTCAATTGCCGAAGTTTCGCGACGGTCGAGTTTTCCTCCAGCAGCTCCTGCGCCACTTCTAGTTCCATGCGCTGGTAATTCGCGATCGTGTACGCGACCTGGAGTGGATCATCCTGAAGGAGTACGCTGCCGACCACTTCCCGGGGGAGCGAGGGGGCCAGCTCCGCTACCTCCTGGAACATGTCTGAGGCGGCCCGCATCTGTGCCTCGATTTCAACCCCTTCCTCAACCTCTTCTGGCCAGAGCAGGATGCTAGCTCGCAGGTAGGGCTCGAGCCCGCTGAACTCTCCTAACTCGAATCGAGCCAGGCCCTGCACGATCATGCGGATGGTGCCGTCCGGCGCGCGGAATAGCCGCTGCACATTGGCAACTGTCCCATACGCGTATAAGTCATCCGGTCCTGGATGCTCCAATTCGGGTTTACGGGAAGCGACCAATCCAATGAGGCGATCCTTGCCCGCCACATCGTCAACCAATCGAATGGATCGCGGCTGTCCGATCGTAAGCGGAACCACGGTATGGGGATAGACCACGACCCCTCTCAAAGGAAGGATCGGCAACTCCTCCGGAATCGTAAGCACATCCGACTCGGGTATGGTCTCTCCGAGCGCCGTGCTCTCGTCGCGGACGACGATGTGCGATTCGGTTGACTCTTCCGGTTCGTCTGGCGGCTCTTCCAAGAGCTTGTCGTCTGGTTCGTCCATCAAAGACCCCTATTCGATCGAGATTTCCTTAAGTTGTGCCTTGGGAAGCTCGACCCGAAGGAAGCCATCAACGTATGAGGCCTCGATATCGGGAACCTTCACCGGTTCCGGCACCTGAATTGCAGTTTCAAACTCTCCATAGGCGATTTCCATCTGTTGGTAGGCCTTTTGGGAGCCTTCGTCGCTCCGTACGCCCTGAATTACGAGAGTTTGTTTGTCGAAAGTCACCGAAAAATCGGCCCCACGCATTCCGGCAATCTCCACCCTCACATAGTAGCTCTCGTCGGTCTCATATACGTCGGTCGACGGCCGCCAGGTGTGGGCCCTTCGCTTGATACCCCAAAAAGAGTCGTGCTCCGAACTAGGAGGCCACGCATCCTCATCGGAGGCCTGCAGCTGGATCCGTTCGCTTTCCGCCATTCTTCCCTCAACCCTTGGGTCGATTTGTGCAGTTATGTCTATTTACGATACGGCCACCCATTCTACCATTCTCAACTTTCCGGCGCACTTTTGCCGAAGTGTTGTGCGCTCCGATTATTGCCGGTAAAATGCTCGCAGGCCCTCTCGTATCTGAGGGGCGCTCGCTGGGCGAGCCATCCCGGATCCCGGCTCAGCAGTGAGCCAAACCCCACGCTGGGAGCTATGACGAATGACCCTCTCCGACAGGTTGAGCCAAGTCGAACTGTTTGAAGGCCTGGAGCCCGACGAAATCGATCTAATTGCGGCCATTTGTGAGGAGCGCACGCTTAGCTCGGGACACGTCGTCGCAAAGCAAGGAGACGCTGGCGATGAGCTGTTCGTAATTTGGGAGGGCCTGGTCGAAGTTGTTCACGAAGAGACGCCCGAGGACCCAGCGCCGCGAACCGTGGTCAACTTAGGCCAGGGGCAAGTATTCGGCGAGATGGCCCTGGTCGATTTTGGGCCTCGATCAGCCACGGTTCGAGTGATCTCCGAAAAGGCCACTCTGCAAGCCATTCCGCGTAAGGCGTTCCTGGAAACGTGCGAATTGCACAATCACCTGGGTTACGCAGTCATGCGTAATATGGCCGCGGATTTATCCTTCAAGCTTCGCCATCAGCATCTCATCGGGCGCTAACATATGCCGACGATTTTTAAAGTCAGCTATGTAGTCCAGGGGGGCAATCACCCCGGTGCAATTGTCAATGAAGATAAGAAACCCGAGGTGGGGCAGCGCGTGACCATGGGGAGCAATGAGTTCGAGGTGGTCGAGGTTGTTGATCTTATGCCGGCTCGGGGAGATTTCAGTTTCCTACACGTGACCGTTAAGGCGATCAGAAACTGACCGAAGCAGGTTGAACTGCTTGTGTCCCCGGCAGAGACTGGCCGGGGGCTTTTTATTCGCGTAGGAAATGCAGCTCCAAACTGACTTGTTGTTTGTTGTGGGGATAGATGGGCAGGAAAACGGATGGGCTTAGGAGCCAGCAAGCAGTGCCACTGCCACGCGCGGTGTCACGAATACTTCAAGCGCAGCCGCGACCACGAGCAATGGAATGACCAGTGCAAGCATCAGGCGCGCCCACTTTCCGAGGGCTACTAGCCAGCTGGCGCCAAGGGACGACCCCTTGGGCAGACTCAGCGCGGCAAGGCCGAGCTGAAGAATCGCTGCACCCGCGATGATTGCGGCCGGTATCTCTAAGAGACCGTGCGGCAACACCAGGGCCGTGACCAGGCGAAAGGTGTCAACACCGGCCAGGGCGAAATTGCCCGCAAGATAGCCGACGATCCCGACCGGAGCCATCAGGAGCAGCATGGCAACGATCCCCAGGCTAAAGGCCCCCAGCACACTCGCGATGGCCAAGGCCCGCAGATTGTTGAATATGATCCACGCCCATCCGTTTGCGGATAAGAATCCAAAATTTGAGAGCTCATTAGTGAGCACCGACGCGATCCGCTCTTGGTCGAACAGCTGCTCCGGCAAGGTGAATGTGGAGGCGCTTTGGAATCCGATGATGTAGGCCGCGGCCGTGGCGAGCGTCATGATGATGAGCGGGCCGCGCATCCCAGGCAGCGTTTGAGCGATCGTTTCACGATACCACGTTAGTGGGGATCGAGCCTGGCCTCGAAATCCCTCCCAGAAACGCTCCGCCCCCCATTTGAGATCGACTTTGTCGAACTCTCTTCCAAGCAGCTCCTCACGGTTAAACAAGTGCAGTCCCATGCGCCCCAGTACCACCGAAACCAGCAGTAGGGCCGCCACGATCCACCACAGGACGTTATAACGACCCCAGAACATGATCAAACTCTCGATGATGATCAGCTGGGAGGCAGGAATAATTACGAACGAGGCCAGCAGGTTGGCGCCTCGCACTGAGGTCGTTTGGGTTGAGATGACGACCGCGGCTGTGACCATCAGTAGAGCCTGCGCGGCGGTCAGTACGAGTACCTGTGCAAGCAATTGTGGGGTCGGAGTCCACCCCAGGCGCCATAACAAGCCGACCAGGTACACGATGATCCCCAGGTATGCGGCTCCAATTGGAGCTATGAGCGAAGCGAAAATCTTTCCGAAATAAAGCTGCGTGTCAGTCAGCGGTGTAGCGAGCAGGGGTTCAAGGGAGAGCCGCTCCCGCTCTCCGGCGAAACTCTCAAGCGCAATCACCAGCGATATCGAGATCGGAAAGAAACCCACCACCATCAGCAAGAACGGAATCAGTCGATCGCCGATGATGGTTGCGCCGTACTCTTCGACGAAGTTGACGGCAGCACTGGCTGTTATATTCATCAGCAGCGGGAAAAATAGGGTCAGAATGATAATCGGGGCTAGGATACGCCAGTCACGGAGCTGATCCCGGATTTCGCGCCGCGCCACGATCCAGGTTCCGGGAAGTTCGCGCGTCAACCCCAGTTTCATTCCCCGGCCTCCCGCTCCATTACCGATAGGTACACCTCTTCGAGGCTGCGCTTCACTTCCGAAAGGGTGATGATGCGCACACCTGCGGCCGCCATGCTTTCGATGATTTGAGGATTGACTTGTTCAGGATCAGGCGTTTGAAAGCGTATCCAATCATCTCCCCGTTCTCGAATGTGTATTCCTTGTGGGAGCAAACCCACCGCGCCGTCGAGACGGCCGGCAACTTTCAGCTCCATGATAGGGCTGCCCAGGTAGTCTTGCACCAGTTGACTGACGGTGCCCTGTGCAACGATGCTACCTTGGCGGATGATGGCAATGCGATCGGCCAGAACTTCTGCTTCATGCAGATTGTGGGTGCAGACCACAATGGCACGATTTCCGGAACGCAGGCCTAGAATGCTCTCTCGTACCATTCGCGCGCTCTCAGGATCCATGGAGGAGGTGGGCTCATCCAAGAGGAGTACTTCCGGATCGTGGAGCAAGGCCCTCGCCATGGCAAGCTTTTGCCGCATGCCTTTCGAGTACTGACCCAGCCGCTGATTGGTAACATCGGAAAGACCGAAGCGATCCAGGAGCTCGTCAGCTCGTTGGGCGGTGTGCAAAGGATCCAGACCGTAGATCGCACCAAAAAAGGCTAGATATTCCTGAGACTTCATGCGAGTGTAGAGACCGTGATGTTCCGTGAGGAGTCCGATCCGGTGCCGAACCTCTGCGGCGTCCACCGCAGTATCAAAACCGGCCACGCGCGCCCACCCTTGAGTGGGCCGCAGGATGGAGGCCAGCATGCGGATGGTGGTGGTTTTTCCGGCGCCGTTGGGTCCGAGCAAGGCCAGAATCTCGCCCCCCTCGACGCGAAGCGACACGTCATCCACGGCGACGAGATCGCCAAACTGCTTGGTTAGATTGTGGGTTTCTATAGGGGCTGGCATGTAGGGCAGGATTATAGCAGCGAGGGCATCGCCGCTCAATCGGCCCCATCTCCCATGTGAGGATGAGAGCCTATGTCCTGCGCCGGCTGGATCGTCTTCGCTTGCGCTCCTTCTCCAGAGTCGGACGGTTACGAACATAGAGCGTTATGCCAGCGGCAAGCGCCACACCAAGTGCCAGAAGCTGATTGAGATTGGTACCCAGAACAAACTCGACGTAGTCCAAGCGGAGGAATTCAAGCAGGAATCGTTGCAGGGGATACAGGACCAGGTAGATGAGAAAGATGTCTCCATCCTTGAGCCGGTCGCGCTTGTTCCGCCAGAACCAGATCAAGATCAGAAAGTTGATGAAGTTTAGGATCGATTCATAAAAGAAAAGCGGATGGAAGCGCTCGAAGCTCTCGAACCCGGTGAGACGATTGCGGGGGTCGATTCGGATGCCCCAGGGTAGCGTGGTTGGTAACCCATAGAGCTCCTGATTGACGAAGTTCCCCCAGCGTCCGATGGCCTGTGCCAACGCAAGACCCGGGGCCGCGGCGTCGATCAGTGCACCGAAGCTTATCTTCCGACGCCTGGCAAACAAGTAGGCACCGAACACGCCTCCTAGTATGGCGCCAGGAATTCCCAAGCCGCCGGCGGGGATATTGATGATTTCCAGGGGATGTGTGAGGAAGAATGCAACGTCTTTCCCTTGTTCAACCGTACTGATGGAGGGTGTGAAGATATGGTAAATGCGAGCGCCGAGGACACCAAATACCAGCACCCAGATCAGTCCGTCCCAGGCAATGTCCGGGTCCTTCCGATCGGACTTCAAGAGACGACTGGCAAGAAACGCGGCTGCTACTGCGCCGGTCATCAAGATCATCCCGTAATAACGGAAGGTGAAGGAGAAGCCCAGTACGGTGAACTGGACACCTAGCGATTGAAAATCGACTCCGAATTGGTCCATCTTAGAAGCTATCTCGGTTCTGGGCCTGGCGGCGGACGTGGAGGAAGCGCTGGACGGCAGTGAAATTGGCGAGGAGGGCAATGATGATAATGCCAAACTTCGGGATGGTCAGAATCGGAGTAGGAATGGAGCTCAGAATCAGAATTGGAATAATGATGAGGTAGCGTTCTAAGCGGGTGAGCAGCCCCCTGCGTACTTCGAAGCCGAGCGCTTCCCCTCGCGCGCGTGTGTAGGACACCAGGAGAGAACCCGCCGCGGCCGCGAAGACCCACAGCGCCATGTCCTGATCAAAGCGCCGGAGGAAGTAAACTAAGAAGCCTGCGAATAACAGCATCTCAGAGTAGCGGTCAACGACCGAATCGAGAAAGGCCCCGAATTTAGATGGCTCCCCTCGCAGGCGGGCCAGCGAACCATCCAGGGAATCCAACGGGGCGAGGAACAGCAGGACAAATCCCGCCGCGCTTAAGCGGCCTAGGCCGACCAGGATCGCCCCAAGGACATGCCCCCCGAATCCAGCCAGAGTGAGCATATCGGGCGTCACACCGAGACCGTCCAAGAACAAGGCGATCGCATCCAAGACGCCTTTCAGGCGGGTGCGCGCTAAGTCACTGAACGTCCCAGGCTGTGTTTGATCCAAGACTCAGGAATTGTACCCGTTGGAAGTAAGGGGTACGCGAAGGGCGCCTACTCTTCGGGCTGCTTAATCAGAACTTCTCTCGCCCGACCCCCGCTTTGGGCACGGCCCACGACTCCAAGCTCCTCGAGCTCATCCATAAGTCGGGCCGCACGCGGGTACCCAACGTGGAGTTTTCGTTGCAGCAAAGAGGCGCTAGCCTTACCCGTCCGACGAACGAGTTCGACAGCCGCCTCAAGTTCCGCGTCTTGTTCAGATGTCGCTTCCTGGCGCACCAGGTAATCCTCCCAAGGAGGAACCGTGCCGAGGGTTACGTCTTGCTGCCGCCAAGTCCGGATGAGCTTTTCGAGCTCCTTATCGGTGGTATACACGCCCTGCAGGCGCACCGGACCCGCGGCATCGGGCGCAAGGTACAGCATGTCGCCACGGCCCAGCAGGGATTCTGCGCCCGACCCATCCAGTATCACCCTTGAATCCACGGCAGAAGCCACAGCAAAGGCGATTCTGGCCGGAAAGTTTGCTTTGATCAGACCCGTGACGACGTCAGTGCTCGGGCGCTGGGTGGCCACCACTAGATGAATGCCGGTGGCCCTTGCCATCTGTGCCAGGCGAACCAGCGCGCCCTCTGTTTGATCCGGGGCAAGCATCATCAAATCAGAAAGTTCATCAATCATGACCACCAGTCTTGGCAGGAGCGACGGATTCTTGCGACGCGCCACCTTCCGATTGTAGGCCGTGATGTCCTTGGCAGCTTCCTGTTCCAGCAGCTTGAAGCGACGGTCCATTTCCTCCGTGCACCATCTCAGGACTCCTGCGATGCGGTTCAGGTCGGTCTCAACCTTCCCCATCAGGTGGGGCAGGCCATTGAACCGAAGCAGCTCCACGCGTTTGGGGTCGATCATCACGAATTGCAGCTCATCGGGGCCGTTATTCATGGCCAGGCATGTGGCGATGGAGGTGATACAAACCGATTTCCCCGAGCCCGTGGTCCCGGCAATCAGCAAATGCGGCATGGATTCCAGGTCGGCTACGATCGGCGTCCCCGCGACGTCGCGGCCTAGCGCAATCGCGAGACGCGATCGTTCGTTCTGAAAACTCGCCGATTCCAGAATTGGGCGGATAGCCACCAAGGCCGCCTTCTGGTTCGGAACTTCGATACCAACATAGGCCTTGCCGGGAACCGGCGCCTCGATCCGAATGGCGGAGGCAGAAAGCGCAAGTGCCAGATCGTTTGCTAGGCCCGAGATCTGCGAAACGCGAACTTTATTCCTGGAAACCGCACCGCTTGGCGAAGTGTGCTCTACATAGCCGGGTTCCACAGCAAATTGCGTCACCGAAGGCCCGGAACGATAGTCCACGACCTTGGCCGGCAGGCCAAACTCGTTCAGCGTCTTCTCGATAATACCTGCTGCGCGATTGATCTCACTCGCCGTGACGCGGTGCGTACTTCCCTTTTCCAAGATCTCCATTGCGGGAAGATCAGGGTGTCTTGATTTGGGTCGAAGATCTGGCGTGGATGACGAATCTGTGATCTTAAATTTTTTGCGATACTGATGAGGTAGGGCTTGAGTGGTTTCCTTTGGTGCTTCGGAGGGCTGAGTCGTTGTTGCCACCTCTTGACCTCTGCGGCGCACGACCCAGTACGCGCCAGCTGCGGCCAGCAGGAGCAGGACAACCAGGCGTCCGAATCGTCCGAACACGCTGCCGAGTGCTCGAGCAATGGACCATCCTACGATCCCCCCACCCTCGCCGATCTCAGCTTCTGGCAGACCGTCGGCCAGCAATCCGCTAAGCAAGCCCAAGGTGGCAAAGAGTAGCAGCTCAAGCGCAAGGATGCGGCTCCACCTGAAATCCCGCGTGCGTGATCCCAGAATTACTATGCCCGCGGCTAGTGCGGTTAGCGGAATCACGATGGCGCCCCACCCCAACCAGCTTTCGAGCAGGCCGATCCAAGGATCTACCAGCCCGCCGTTAGTGAGCCTGGCCAGGCCGAGCAAAGTGATCGCCCCGACAGTGATTAGGAGTATGCCGGAAAGGTCCCGGCTCCGGCTGCGTGCAATCCTCATAGGATTTGAGGCCAAAGTTTGGCCTTGCAGGCAGAAAAACGCAAGCCGGGCGCCCCATGAGTGCTCGGACCTGGGGTCCTATCCTTCCAGCGTTTGTTGGGCGGCGGGGGAATTCCCACAGAGATGCAAACTCCTCACTGCCCAATACTTGGATGCGCGGGCCTTCTAAATTGGATTTAGGACATTCAAATCGGAGTTATGAACTAGACTCGTTGTGCGCGGACAGGGTAGCCTCCCTCTCCATCTCTACCATTGCCTTAGCGACCGACGCTATGGCAACTTTTTGCTTTCGATAGAGATCGGCCTCCGACATCGCCAGCCGCATGGCCACATCGCGCACTTTTCGTCCCTGCAGGAACTTCATTTCCAGGATGTTGTAGAGCATCCATTCCCCCGTAAACCGGCGCTCTCCTTCAGGTCGCACCTGATCAATACCGCTCAACAAGATACTCCTGAGCGCGTTGACCGCGTTTCCGTCGTGATCTTGCATCGCATCTCGCACAATGCGCAGGCCCAGCAACGGGCTCTCGGTCAGCCTTGGACCGCCCCAATAGTGTCCAAGCGCCTCCTTAACCAGATCCGCCAATCCAGCGTCTCCGGCAACTTCTTCAAGAGGCAGGGCGAGAGACTGCAGGTTCCCATAGCGGGCCGCGGAGCGCATACGCTGGATTTCTTCGACCAATGGCACCAGCCGGTCCACCGCCGAGAACACATCTCTCTGGAGGGCGCGGTTGGTCAGCGCCACCGTTGCCCGTTCTCTCAGCAGGCTCAAACCCTCAATCTCTTCCGGCCTTAAATCCCTGGGATGCACAGCTGTTCGCAATCCGAGGATCCCCGCCACCTCTTCCGATTCCGGCGCATGCAGCAGAGTCAGCCAGTATCCCTCCCAGCGGAAAACTGAACCGAGGTTATCGATTTCAACCTGATCTTCCGCCAGCAGAATTGGAGGGAGCTCGCCCTCCAATGGATCCTCCTGCCCCACTGATACTGCGAGCTCTACGCTCCCGTCCCCGACTGCCGCCACAAATCCTGAAGGTGCGGCAGTGAGATCGCAAGCTGCGTTGAGGATGGACTCCAGGTACTGGCGGAGGTCCCCCGATGTGAGCAGCCGTTCTTCCAGCAGGTGTAGGCGCTCGACATCGTGACGATCCTGGCCGTAGAACAGCCAACGCTCGACAGTCGGACGCACGAGTGTAATTAGAAATTGTAGAGCCAAGATCGTGGCGACCATGGCAAATGGAACGGCCCGGCTGTTTTCCAGGCCGAGCACAATCCCAACCCGGTTTACCAGCACCGTGATCGCCAGGGTAGCAGACGCAACGACTGGACCTCGCAAGATCCATTGGAACAATCGGGATTTGACGACACGATCTGGGAAACTCACACCAAAGTAGGCCACTGCGTACGACATCAGGACCATCTGCGCCGCCACCAGGAGGTTTACACCTATTAGCAGGATCCAGGTCAGAGTCGGAACCTGCGGGACAATTCCGCCCGTGGCCGTCAAGAAGGGGAAGGTGCCAAGCAATGGAGCTAGCGATCCAAACATCAGGTAGCGCATTCGGCGCCTGCTGACCTTTGTGAGGCAGCGCTGGTACGCGCGCCACAGGTTCACGCCGGTGAACGAAAGGCTCACGAGGAAGAACGCCGCAAACACGAGAAAGAGCGGACCTGCCGTGAGATACGCAATCGGACCGACATGCGCGAGACCGCCGACCATCACTGGGGTCAACGCCGCCAACACAAAACCGAGGGTGCTCAATAGGTACCCGAAGCGGATTACCCAGTGCCGCCTCCCACGCGACGGTCGCCCGGTGGCCGCTAGGAGCGCGTCCGAGAGATGCATGTATGCAGCCGGAACGAAACTGATCCCGAGCCATTGCATGCGCAGCCAGAGCGTCTTTTCTGACTCAAGCACCGCGGTCCCAGCCAGAACATCCGTTGCGTATACGATCGCTAAGCATCCCAGCAAGAGCGCCAGGATTCTGGCCGTTCGCTCGCGAAGATTGAATGTCAGAGCGTAAAAGAGGAGAGAGAACGCCGTGATGGCATTACCGGCGTTTAGAATTTGCACGAAGACGGGCAAGCCCGCATTTATGGCCTGGAAGATCGTCCTACCTCAGATTCAGTGTGAAGAACAACGCAATCTCCTCATCTGGAAAGTATTTGTCATGATATCCAGAAAGGACAAATCCTAGCTTTCGAGCGAGGCTCAGCGAAGGGTAGTTCTTACTCTGCATTTCCAATGTCAGGCGGGCGAGCCCTTGCTCTCGACACCATCGCCTGGCGGTGGATAGCAGCTTCGTGGCGACACCTTTCCTTCTGTAGGGAGCGTCCGTGACGAGATCGGTAACCCATCCCGTTTCAGGGGCGGTTCCAGATTCGATGATCAGGTAGCCCAGGTAGGTTTGATCGGCGACCGCGACAAGGATTTCGGAGGAGTTCGTCCACTCGTCGGCCAACCTGCTGGGGTCCCGCGGATATTCGACTCGCATGAGGCGCGGTAGTCGAACCTCACGAAATGTAATGGAGGTCTCGGATGGGGAAGGGCTCAGGGCCATTTGCCAGACATGATCCGTCTGATAATTGTGACTCATGCCCATGAGGGCCGTGATATCCGTTGATACTGCGTGTCGAATCTCCATGCTTCCTATCCAGCCTTCGGGAGCACCACGATCTCGATCGTGCAGGGAAGAGGTGCATTCCCGGCAGTATCCGTGACTACCAGCTGCAGCAAGTAAACCCCGTTCTCGACAAGGCTTGTATCCCATGTTCCAAGCGCATCTTCCGATAGAGTCTCCGTCCCCGCCGTAATGACCTGCCAGACCGAGTTAGGTTGGCTCGGCCTGATCTCAATCTTGTAAAAGGCAAAGTTGAGGATGTCGGCGGTGCCGCGCACCTCCACCAGGCCCCGAACCTGCTCTCCGGAAGTTGGCGAAGTGATGGTTGCACTATCATTTAGGCATCCCGCCTCATTGGGGGCGAGTTGCGGAACCGAAGTCGATCCCCGTATCGCTTCCGGCTCAAGCAACGATATCGTGGGGACTGCGGTTGGCTGGAGGCTAGCGGGTAGCTGAGGTGCCAAGAAAGTTGAGACCACGAAGGTGGCTGCTGTAGCGGCCAGGATCAGGACCAACATGCCTGCCGCGCGTGAACGCTTGCTGCCTGCCCTTTCGCGCTCGAGTCCGAATTGTGAACTGCGAACTTCGCCTTGCCATTTAAGCGCAAGCCGCAGGTAGACGAGGCCGGTCAACAGCAATAAGACGTAGATCCATCCCTGTAGGGATGAAATGAGAAGGAGAGCCTCTTCCATTTAACCTAGAGCCTGGCAATTACACCCTTGATAAGCCGCACCAGCTTTGGGGCGATCGTGCTGCCTGTCTCAAGTACCTCTTCATGAGAAGCGGCTCGATCACCGTTCAGGCTGGTAATGTTACTAATACCCGAAAACCCAAGTACTCGCATTCCTCCGTGCCTTGCGACAGTCACCTCCGGCGCCGTAGACATGCCCACGGCATCCGCCCCATTGGCTTGAAGGAACCGCAGCTCAGCCGGGGTTTCGAAGGTGGGGCCGGCCAGGCAGAAGTAGACACCCTCTCGGAGCTCAATTCCCAATGCAGCCGCGACCTCCCGAGCTATCTCCTGGAGTTCCCGATCGTAGGCCTGGCTCATATCCGGAAATCGCGGCCCGAGTTGATCCAGATTGGGTCCAAGCAGCGGCGAGTGTCCCGCCATTCCCGGAAAATTGATGTGGTCGGTTATCAGCATCACGTCCCCCGGCTCAAAGTTTTGATTCACGCCGCCTGCTGCATTGGTTACGATTAGAACGTCGGCGCCGAGCCTTTGGAGGACGCGGACGGGAACTGCCAGGCGTGACATCGAGTGCCCTTCGTAGAAGTGCACTCTGCCTTGAACGACACACACTGATTGGCCTTCTAATTTGCCAAATACGAGTTTTCCAGCGTGCCCTTCAACGGTTGACCTTGGCCATCCGTTTAGCTCCTCTGTGGGAATCCTAATAGGGGATTCGATGGCGTCTGCCACAGCACCCAATCCAGATCCGAGCACAAGGCCGACTCGCGGTTGCTCGTCGATCTTTGCCCGAACACCTTGGGTGATGGAATCGATCTCTTGCAGAAGGACGAAATCTGAGTCCTCGCTTCTCACTGGCCCGTCACCCGAATGGCGTTTGGACTGCTCAAACCCAGCATGTGCTGTATATCACGCTTGCTCGTGCCGTCGTCAAGAAGGTGGCGAATCAAAGAATGCCGCAGCGTATGTGGGGAGATATCCAATCCGAGGCCCTCCGCGGCCGCCCAGCGCTTCACAACCAGCCAAAGTCCTTGCCGACTCAGGCGCTTGCCTCGCAAATTTAGAAAGAGCGCCTGCTCCTTCTCATCCTTGATCAAGTATGGACGCCCGATCCTGAGATACACCTGCATAGGATCTAGAGCCATTCCCAGGCTTAAGGCCACGGGATCCACACCTCTTCGCAGGAACTTGCCCGCTTCAAGATCTACATCCTGCAAGTTGGATTCGACCGCCTCCGATGCCCGGAGCCCTCCAACATAGAGCAAGCCAAGAATGGCAGCATCTCTGAGGCCGCGCGGAGTCCCGGTTTGGGCCGGCACCTCGACCAGTCGATGGATCTCTTCTCGGGAAAGAGTTTGCGGCAGTGTACGCGGAGCCGGTGGCGGGCGAAGCACCGCATAGGTGCTCGAGGAGACTACTCCCTCCTGGTGTTCCAGGTAGATCAGGAACGCCCGGGAGGCAGCCATCTTGCGGGACACAGTGGAAGGGCGATAGCCCTGACTTTCGAGCCACCGAGCGTAGTTCGCCACCATCGTGGGCTTGAGCTCCTCTGGCTTGGCGGGCGACCCCGTATTGGCGCTGAGCACCTGTTCGAACTGACGCACATCTGTTGAATACGCCAGCAATGTGTTCTCAGCACTGCCTCGCTCATGCTTCAAATAGGTCAAGAATCGATCAATCGCGGCTTTCAATGCAGGTTCACTCGCAAAGCTCGCCTATTATACATCTCGGGTGATTACTTGTCATAAGTGCCAATATGAGACGATGGTCACGAGCCAATACGACGGTTCTCAGGCCCATTGAGAGAATCCCTCGCCACCCACTCGAGGATGTTCGCTGACACCACCTCCAATTTGTTTGTGACCGCTTTCTATAAGGTTCTGGATCCGGATTCCGGTCATTTGACCTACGGCCATGCCGGGCATAATCCGCCTTAAGTCGTTCGGCCCGAGGAACAAGCGGTTATTCAGGAGCTCCTGAGAACCGGTATCCCGATCGGGGTACAGGAAGGCGCGACCTGCAACAGGGCCTTCGTGCAGCTCCAGCCCGGCCTCCGGCTGCTGCTCTACACCGATGGAATACCGGAGGCCCACCGCTGGAATGGCGAGTACCTAACGACGGGACCTATGCAGGAAATAGCAAAAGAAAACCTCGGCCTCTCGGCCGAGGAACTTCGAGTCAGGATCCTGAAAGAGCTAACCGAATTCGTTGGGGATGCGCCTCAAAGCTACGATATCTCGCTACAGATCTTTGCCCGTGATCGGTTGGACTAGCGGAACTTCTTGATCGTCAGGCGATTCCCCTGGCCTGGCAGCGGCTCAAATACGACCTCATCCACGGCGCCCCTCATTAGTCGAAGCCCGGCACCTCGATGGTCCAACTCTTCCAGCGACACATCGAAGTTCTGTTCAGGAACTTCACTCGCGTCAAACGGCCTTCCCCAATCTCGTATGACGATGGTGACCCCTTTTTCGTCTGCCTCGATCGAGCACTCGATCCTTCCTTCCGCACCATCGTCATAGGCGTACTCGATAATATTCGTGCAGGCCTCGTTCGTAGCAAGCTCTATGCAATAGGTGTCCGCCTCATTGAATCCGGCCTCCCTGGATCCGGTTGTGACGAATTCGCAGATCCGCGCCAAATTCTCAAATCGAGCCGCGAAGGTCTCTTTGGGCATCGCTGGCTGCTAGAAGCTGCCGACCGCTGAATCAACATCCTCATACATTTTCATGAAGTGCACGAGACCTGCGAGATCAAGGGTCTTCTGGATATTGTCGTTTGCGCTGGCTATGACGAGGTCCCCACGGTTGCGGCGGCGGCATCTCTTTTGAGTCTCAAGCAGCACCCACACCCCACTGCTAGAGAGGAAATCGATCTCGCTCATGTCGAATACTAGTTTATATCGACTCTGATCCAAGAGGCCGTCGAAGGCCTCTTTGAGGTCGGGCGAAGTGTGGCCATCGATCCTGCCGGCCGCCTTGACGACGTCCACCTTGTCGAGTTGAGTAGTTTCGACCATTTCTCCTCTCCAATCCTTACGATTTATACTGCCGTTGATGCCTGATCTCAGCCGACGATCAAGGCATCCGCTATAAGAGCCACCATAATGCCAGCCAGGTACAGGCTGGAGTATCGATACATGCGCCACGCGACCCGATTCTGTCCACGCTGTCTGAGCTTGCGTGCGTGATGGATGAGGCCAATACCCAGGACTAACGCCACTCCGATGAACAGGAGCCCTCCCAGGCCGACCAGCGGCATTAGCAACGTAAGCGCTACAACCTGAAAGCTGTAGAGCAGAATCTGCCAGCGGGTCTGCTCGCCGCCATGGACCACTGGCAGCATCGGAATGTCCGCCCGCTGATAGTCGGTCCGCTTGAGCAACGCCAGCGCCCAGAAATGCGGCGGGGTCCAGAAGAAGATCAGCGCAAAGAGAAATAAGGCGGGCATGGTGAGAGAGCCGGTGGCCGCGGCCCATCCCACCAGTGGCGGAATGGCTCCGGCCGCGCCCCCGATCACGATATTCGAAGGCGTGGACGGCTTCAAAAGCATTGTGTAAAAGACTACGTAATAGAAGAGTCCGATTGCGGCCAGCAGAGCGCTTAGCAGATTCACGCCCACCGCCAGTATCGTCACGCACGCGAGCGAGAGAACCAAGCCCACGATCATGCCCGCCTTAGGGGAGATCCGCCTATCCGCAAGCGGCCTGCCGCGAGTACGAACCATTTTACGATCGGTCCTTCGGTCAATGTACTGATTGAGTGCTCCGGCACCGCCCGCAGTGAGGGCGCCGCCCAGCAGAGTCAGCGTCACGATGAGGGCAGGAGGGAATCCTGAGGCGCCTATGATCATTCCGCACAGCGTCGTGAGCAGCAGCAGGGCAACAATGGCAGGCTTGGTAAGCGCCATATAATCGGCCAAACGCCGCGACAGAGAGGCCTCGCTCGCAAGGGAGGAAGAGAGATCAGACAAGATCGCTCTCACTCATGGGCTGGAATGACCACCCCGTCTTAAACGCCGATCTCTTCACCGAGCCGCCGCGCAGTAAACTGAAGAACATGTTGTAGAGGAACAACATCGTCGTGCCTGCAAGCATAAGTGCGCCCGCGGTGACTCCGAACTGAACAATTTCTAAGTCTTGCCCGGCCGGATAATCGAATACCCGTCTGCGAGCTCCCATCAATCCCAACACGAACATGGGCGAATATGTTAAGAACACACCCGCCGCGTGGCCCAGAGCGTGGAGAATTCCAAGCACTTCATCGCTTTCCTTTCCGGTGAGTTTCGGGAACCAATAGTAAATCCCCGCAAACAGGCCGGATATCGCTCCGCCAAGCAGGGCGAAGTGAAAATGCCCAAGCACGAAGTAGCTAGCATGAAGTTGCAGATTAATTGGGACCGAGGCAAGCATCAATCCGCTCAGTCCTCCGATCATGAACAACGAAATGAACCCAAGCGAAAAGAGCATGGGTGTCTCAAATCGGACCTTCCCCAGCCAGAGGGTGGCTATCCAAACAAATACGATGTAAGCCAACGGAACGGCAACCGCCATAGAGGCCACCATGAACGGGATCCGCAAACCGGAAATCAGGCCGCTGGCGAACATATACTGCCCCCAGGAAACCAAGCTGAGGCCGGCAACGACCACCATAGCGATGGCAGTCGAGCGGTGCGCCACAATTTTCTTACCCGAGTAGCTGGGCACGACTTCGGATATAACCCCGATCATGGGAAGCATCAGGATCATCGTCAACGGATGTGCAAAAAACCAGAAGAAATTCTGCCACACGATCACACCGATCGAGCTATCCATCAGCGCCAGTTGAGGCCCTGCGATTCGCTGCGCAAGCAGAAGCACCAGCGCCAACAGCAGCACCGGTGAGGCGACCAGCGCCAACACTGAGCTTGTCAGCGCCGACCACGCGAACAACGGTATTCTCCAGATGTCTTCCGGCTGATTCTTGAGAATCGTGGACAGAAAGTTCAGTGCACTGAGTGCCAGAGAGCTGACCAGCAGCATCAGGCTGATGGCCCATATGGTCTGTCCGGCATCCGGGGACTGGACGGACAGTGGCGTGTACGCGGTCCACCCAGATGAGGCGCCTCCGATGAAGAAACTCGCCAGCATGAGCATTCCAGCTAGCGGCACCAGCCAGAACGAAAGCGCACTCAGCTTTGGAAAGGAGGCTCGAGCGGCGCCAACGGTCTCGGGCAACACTGCGTGGGTTAGCCCCAAAACTGCCGGCAGGAGCGCAAAGAAGATCATGATCGAACCGTGGTTCGAAAAAAGGCGATTGTAGGCTTCGCCGCCCAGGAAGTTGAAACCTGGCAGCGCCTGCTCCGCCCGCAAAATCAGGGCCATCAACCCGCCGATGAGAAAGAATGCGAAGCCCGTCACCAGGAACTGGACGCCGATCACTTCATGATCCGCACTCACTCTCAAATATCGTCGCGGGCCGGTCAACTGCACCTCCGTTGAACTCACTGAGAACCCAACCATGCTTCGAATGCCGCGGGATCCTGGATCCGGACTTCGGCCTGCATGCCTTCATGTCCATCGCCGCAGAGCTCAGCACACACGGCCGTATAGATGCCCGCTATCAGGGGAGTCAGCGTGAGTGAGGTCTCCCTATCTGGCACGGCATCTATCTTTTCTCCAAAGGCGGGCACCCAGAAGGAATGAATCACATCGGTGGAAGCAAACACCAGCTTAACCGGCCTGCCCACCGGTAGAACCAAAGTGTCCGACGAGATGGCAGCATCGACGTAAAAGAAATCCCACTCAAACTGCTTCCCGGTTACCGTCACCACCATGGGATTTCTGACCGGCGCTTCAATTTCTGACAAGGCATTGACCGAGACGATAACGATCACGGCCACTAGGACGGCAGGGAGCGCGATCCACACCATCTCGAGCCCGCTGCCGACCTGGCCTCGGCTCTTGCCTAAGAGGTGTCCTCGAACGGCAGCGAACACCAGGAGGCCTTCCATACCAAGGAAGACCGCTGCGGCAATACCGAAAAACACCTTCAGCGCCCGGGAGACAGTCAGCGCCTCGGCAGTCGCGATTTCTGGCAGCGGCTCGATCAACACCCCTACCGCGACGCCAGAGGCTAAGAGCCCTAGCCCAAGGAGAGTAATGAGAAGAATGGTTCGCTCGCGCATTTAGCGAGCCTCGCGAAAGTGTCTAGCCATGAAGAGATGCCTAGAGTGGCTCAAATCGTATGGCTTATTCGATTGTCGCTCGACCGGGATCCCCCCCAACCTTCCAACGGCCATGTATCTTATCATCACCGGCCCGCTATTCTAAAAATAGCCCATCGCCGGAATCGTGCGAGCTAATTTGTGTCCGGCTCCCGCCTCAGCGTGCGCAACCCCCAGATGAAAAGTACCGCTCCCGGTATCAGCGCAGCCAACGCCAGCCCACCAAATAGGCCTGCGTAGAATGTATTCTCAGCCGCAGTGATGCCAGTCTCGATATCCGGGAACATCAACGTCGCCGTGCCGACCGCGGTCAGAATTCCGTTGAAGAGACCGCATGGAAAGCAGAGCAGCAGGCTGCCCCCCAGAGCAAGCCACGCGAGCGTCCTCCTATCGATTTTCAATTCCTCCGGTCATCCCCCTGGATGCGTTGGGTCGATCCCACAGACTACAGGCGCATTGTGCGATCAGAACTGTCCCAGCGGGAGCGACTTGGCCTCTTCGATCTTGTCGACTCCGATCGCAAGCTCCGTGAATCCGGCAGCGGTATCGATCACGAAAATCGTTTCGATGTTGATGTCGGCGTCTCCGAGCATCTCGGCGAAGTCGCCGAGCTGGCCGGGCCGATCGGGCATCGTTACGGTGAGGATCTCCTGCTCTTCGAATGGGAGTCCTATATCCTCGAGCTTGACTCGGGTTGCAGTTTCGTCGCTGGTCAGCAACTTGAGGATGCCTTTGCCTTCGCAAACCATGCCAGAGAGTGCTCGAATATTGACGCCCGCTTCGCCGAGGGACTTCGATAGGGTCGCCAGCTGGCCGGGTTGGTTCTCGAGCGTTATGGTGAATTCAATTGCGATCTTGCTCCTCCTCCCTCCGGTCGGATCCTTGAATATCGGATCCGTTTCGGCACTCCGTGCTCGCTATCCTGACTTAATCTCCTCGATAGGTGAACTCGATTTTTTTCCGTATCACGATTTATTCGCCGGACGTGGGGTCGGTGAGTTCCTTGTTTGGAGAATTACGCGCTGCAGTGGGAGGTCGCTAATCAGTTTAAGTCCAGGAAGCAGTTGCGAAGTCGGTTGCAGTACATCGATGCACCGCATCGAACTAGTTTACACCATCCCCCTCCTTAGAATTGATTGCACAAACTATGCGCGTGGTCTGAAATCTGCTGAGAGCTGACCTGAAACTGCGGATCCTACGAAAGTGCCCCCCCAACCGCAAACTGAAGCATTAACAAATGACTCATCGAGCAGTCGACGGGCTTGTCAAGGGTGCCGCGCTCCGGTTCGCTACGATTGCCGCGTTGTGTTTGTTCACCCGAGTGGGAACAAGAGCAACTCCCGAAGAGATCTCTCAAACATTCAATTTGGACACCTACACGCATGATTTCTCTTCGGTCTGGGATCGAGCTTCCTCGGCGGATCAAGCCGCCCGCAGTAAGCTGGAGTATCTGGCCAGCAATCCCATGCCCAGTAAATTAGGGGCCGCGCTGCTCAATCAACTTGCAGAGTGGGGCGATTTCGAAACGGGGGCGGTTGCCTCGACCGGTCCTTCGCGCGCAGTCGTATCCGCGTATATGCAATTTCCTCACAGCGGACCACGCGAAGTCGAGGAGCTGTTTGCGGAGGCTGCTGATCCCGAAGCAGACCGCGGCGCGTTGCTTCAACAGCTCCCTAAACTGAGGGAAGTAGATCAGCTGCAGTTCCTGGAAGGGGATTTCAGCTTCGACATGCTGTCGGAGGGCAATCGCCGGCGCATCGCCCAGCATTGGGGTCAATCTGTGACCGTGCGCCTTGTCTCTGCGGTCAGCTCCGATCTGCCCGGGGGGTTTCCCCGATCGTCGAAGAGATCTCCGCGCTCCCGGGAGAGTTGGTCAGCGCAAACTACTACGTCCGCAACTACTTGGGGGAGACCTTCACGGCCAAGGCGATCCACGAAGTCGGTCCTCCAGATGCGGCCATCTACTTCCAGATCATTCAGTGCTTCTGCCTTACGGAGCAAACGCTTGAGCCTGGAGAAGAGCGTGAGATGGTTCTTCTGTTTCGAATCGACTTCACCGCTCCTCGCGAGCTTACCGACCTCGTAAACCTGTACACCTTTTACTCGCTCGACTCATTCCCTTCCGACGGTTGAGCGCTCGTCTGCTTCAAGAACGTTGTTTAGGACTCAACCGAGTAGCACAATCCAAGAGTCCCCGGCCCACTGTGGGCCCCTACGACGGGGCTGACCTCCGAGAACACGGTCTCAATTGGATTGAACCGATTTGCTGCAATCTCCAGCAGATCACGCGCCCGCTGCTCAGCAGCCGCATGTAGCACGGCCAGGCGCAGGTTGGGACGCCCATCGATCCTCTCCTCAAGCAGGTCCAGCAATCTGGCCTGCGCCTTGGAGCGAGTCCGGACTCGGTCCACCGCCTCGATAACCCCATCCTGAAGCTCCAGGATCGGTTTCAGATTGAGGGCCGTTCCCAATAGGCGGGAGGCGCCGCCAATCCGACCGCCGCGGTGCAGAAACTCGAGTGTATCGACGACGAACACCACACCCGTTCGGCGTTTGGCTTGCCTGGCGACCTCTGTCACTTCTTCGAAGGATTTCCCCTCACGCGCCGCACGGGCAGCGGCCAACACCTGAAAGCCCATCGCCATCGCGGTCGCTTCCGAATCGAGGATTACGATCGTCGCCTCTGGGAACAAGGCCTTGGCCTGCTCCGCGGATTGAATCGTGCCGGAGAGCTTGTCTGAAACCAGGACGACGAGAATGGGTCGTCCCTCCTCGACCAGAGGCTCGAATATTTCCTTGAAGGCGCCAATTGTCGCCTGCGAGGTTGTCGGCATCGTCTTTGAATCCTTCAACCGCTCGTAGAAAGCAGTGGGTTGAATATCGATGCCGTCGAGCAGCGTCTCTTCGTCCCATATGAGGACCTGGGGGATCACATGAATATCGAACTGCTTGACCTGGCTGGGTGGAATATATGCGGTGCTGTCCGTCACAAATGCGGTTTTCGCCATATGAGTGTCTCCTCGGCGGATACTCAGTTAACCCCCCAGCTCCCTAAGGGTTGCGCTAGCCGCGCGCTTTGAGCCATTTCTGCATTCGTGCGGCGGTCCAGCAGTTCACGACCTGCTTAGAAGTGACCCAGGCACGCCGGGCGACTCCCACGCCGAAGCTGCGAAAAGCCAGGTGCTCCGGACGGTGAGCGTCGGTATTAATGGCCAGCGGAATTCCCATCTCGGCCGCACGCCGCGCGTAGATGTCATTTAGATCGAGCCGTTCCGGATTTGAGTTGATCTCGAGGATGACCCCATGCTCAAGGGCCGCCTCCAGAATTTGGTCCATGTCCAGGTCAGCCGGCTCTCGCTTTCCGATCAAACGCCCCGAGGGGTGGGCAATGATGTCGACGTGCGGATTCCGAATGGCGTTCAACATCCTTGCCGTCACCTGCTTGCGCGGCTGACGCAGCGAGGTGTGAAGAGAGGCGATGACCAGGTCGAACCTGGCCAGAACCTCATCCGCGTAGTCGAGGCTGCCATCCGCCAAGATCTCCATCTCTGTGCCGTGCAGCAAGGCGAATTTCGCCTTCAGACCCTTGCGAGCCTTCGCAATCTCTTTCCTCTGTTGCTCCACGCGTTTCACCGTCAGGCCATTGGCAATGCCGAGGCTCTGGGAGTGATCCGTGATGGCCAGGTATTTGTGACCTTCCTTCATAGCCGCCCGAACCATCTCGTCGATTGAGTTCTTGCCGTCGCTCCAGGTGGTGTGTGCGTGAAGCTCTCCCCTGAGATTCTTGACTTCAATAAGCTTCGGCAGGTCTCCGTTCCGAGCGGCCTGAATCTCGCCGCGGTCTTCCCTCATTTCGGGCGCAATCCACGGTAGGCCTAGCTTTTCGTAGACTTCTGCTTCATTGGCTACGGTTATTTCCCCGCCATCGTCCAGCTTAAAGGCTTGGTCGGAGAGTGATAACCCCATGGAAAGGGCGAGTTCCCGCAGTCGGACGTTGTGGTCTTTGGATCCTGTCGCGTACTGTAAGGCGGTACCGAACCGTTCCGAGGGATGCGTCCAGACTTGAACGCGCACTCCGTCGATAAGCTCCACGCTGGTTTTCACTGGGCCCTTGCTTCGCACCCGACCTACGATTGGCAACTCCACAAAGGCCTGCATCACTTCCTCAGGGTGATCCGTTGATACCAGCAAATCCAGGTCCCCTACGGTCTCTCGCAACCGGCGCAAGCTGCCAGCGGTCTCGGCGGCCTTGACCATTGGATGCTGCCGCAACTCCCCTAGCAGCCGCTCGGCGATCGGCAGGGCTACACCGATTGACATGCGGCCGGTCTGCCGGCGTTTCAAGGCTTCGATGCTCTCTAGAATGCGAGCTTCCGACTTCGCCCCCATGCCTGACAACTCCTGAAGCTCTCCGCTCTTGGCGGCCGCCTCGAGTTGCTCCACCGACGTGATGTCAAGCTCTTTCCAAAAGCGGGCGGCCTTCTTGGGCCCGACATCGCCTACCTTCAACATATCGAGCAGGCCAATGGGGATTTCATGTTTGAGATTCTCGTAATACTCCAGTTTTCCCGTACGGAGCAACTCGTCAGTCTTCTCCGCGATGGCCTTGCCCACCCCCGCTATATCTTCGAGTTTTCCCTCCTTCCAGATGGCATTGATGTCTCGGCCCTGGCTCCGAATGGATTCCGCGCCTCTGCGATAGGCGATTACCTTGAAGACCTTCTCGCCCTTGATCTCCAGGAGGTCGGCGATGTCTTCGAAGACCTGAGCCACCTCTGCGTTATTCATACCCACACCTTGATTCGTGGGTCTCATTCTAAGCGATGCGTGGCCATGATATGCTTCGGGCCCTCAATCTGGCTGGGATCAATGACTCGGGGTGTCGAATGCGTGAGTACGTCGGCAATCTGCATATGCACACGACGACCTCCGATGGGCATGGTACGCACGACGACGTCGCGAATGCTGCGATTCGGGCCGGCCTGGACTTTATCGTAGTCACGGACCACAACACACTGCCCACTGAATTCGAAGGCTATTACTATCGCGGATTCCAGCGCGTTCTGCGGATCATTGGCGAAGAAGTTCACGACGTTGAGCGCGTTCCCGAAAGGTCTCACCTGCTGATTTATGGTACGGAGGAAGATCTGTCTGCGTATGCAGATCGGCCTCAGGTATTGCTCCGCGAGGTCAGAAAGCGTGAAGGTCTATCCTTCCTGGCCCATCCACGCGATTGTGGGGTCCCTCGATTTGATCAACCGGAGCTTTCGTGGGGCGACTGGGAGGTGGAGGGTTACACGGGAATTGAAATTTGGAACTTCATGACCTCCTTCAAATGCTTGCTTCGTTCTCGGGCACATGCCGCATTCTACGGACTGTTTCCCTCGCGAATCCGTCGTGGCCCTGAAAAAAGCTTGCTGGAACGCTGGGATCGTTTACTGGGCTCCGGGAAGCGCATAGTGGCGATTGGAAACGCCGACGCCCATGCACTGCCCGTACAACTGGGCCCGCTCCGCCGAACCATATTTCCATATGAGTGGTTGTTCAAGGCGGTCAACACACACGTGCTTCTCGATGAGCCCCTGTCCGGTGAGGCGTCTGAAGATCGGATGCGCCTCCTGGCAGCTGTCGGAGGTGGGCGCTGCTTCGTGGGATATGATCTTCCGGCGAGCACCCGAGGATTCATGTTCAGCGCACATGCCGAGCATGGCAATGCGATTATGGGCGACCGCCTCCGGTACCGTCTCGGCGCTACGCTACAGGTGAGCACTCCGCAAATTGCGAAGATTCGAATCATCCGCGAAGGCCGAGTGGTTCGAGAATGGCCTGCCACCCAACACGGCGTGCATTCCATCGGCGAACCCGGCGCCTATCGCGTGGAAGCTGCCCTCCGGCGCACTGGGGCTGCTGCCATACCCTGGATTTACAGCAACCCGATCTATGTTGAGCATGGATGAATGATCCGGAACTTCTCAGGCCTCATATCCCCCTTATTGAGGCCTGATAAACTATGTCTATGCGCAATACAAAGGGTACAAAAGAAGAAGGTTCTAAAGGAACAGCCCCTCTAGATGTCTGAATTCAAGCTGCGCGCCCCTTATCGAGCCATGGGAGACCAGCCGCAGGCCATCGCGGAACTCAATAAGGGCTTGAATGATGGATTCGAGCATCAGGTCCTGCTCGGCGCAACCGGAACGGGCAAGACCTTCACCGTGGCGAGCGTAATTGCCGAGCAGCAACGCCCGACCCTGGTGATCGTGCATAACAAGACGCTGGGCGCACAGCTGTACGCCGAGTTCAAGGACTTCTTTCCAGAAAATGCGGTCGAGTACTTCGTCTCCTACTACGACTATTACCAGCCAGAAGCTTACGTACCCAAACATGATCTGTACATCGCAAAGGAAACCGACGTCAACGAGGAAATCGAGCGGTTGAGATTATCGGCGACCGCCTCTGTGATTGCTCGACGTGACGTTGTGGTAGTGGCTTCGGTATCCTGCATCTATGGCATCGGAAACCCGGAGGCTTATGGCCGCATCGTGATTCACCTGGAGAAAGGCAGTGTGTCTCGGCGGGAAGCGTTGTTGCGCCAACTCGTTGAGGGCCATTATTCTCGAAACGATATGCAGCTCAGCCCGGGCACATTTCGGGTGCGTGGGGACACGCTCGAAGTTGTGCCCGCTTACGAGGAACACGGATTGCGGCTCGGCTTCTTCGGCGACGAGCTGGAACGCATCGCACAGTTCGACATCGTCACGGGGGAGCTGCTGGCCGAGAGGGAGGCCATCGACATTTTCCCCGCCAAGCACTTTATCACCGAAGAAGAGAAACTCCAGGCCGCAATCCACGACATCGAAGAGGAGCTCTCCAGCCACGTCCTGCTCCTCAAACAGCAGGATAAACACCTGGAGGCCCAGCGACTGGAACAGCGTACGAACTACGATCTGGAGATGCTGCGAGAAGTCGGCTATAGCTCAGGTATCGAGAACTACTCTCGACATTTGGACCAGCGACCTGCTGGATCGCCGCCTTGGACCTTGATCGACTATTTTCCCCCTGACTTTCTGCTCGTCATCGACGAGAGCCACATGACCATCCCCCAAATTCGCGGCATGTACGCCGGAGACCGATCCAGGAAGGAGACCCTGGTGGAATATGGTTTCCGTCTCCCGTCTGCCATAGACAATCGCCCACTTTCGTTTGATGAGTTCACGGCCCGCACGGGGCAGGTCGTGTACACCTCCGCCACTCCCGGGCCCTATGAGCTTGAAGCAACAAGTCAAGTGGTTGAACAGATCATCCGTCCCACTGGACTGGTCGATCCAGAGATAGAAGTGCGGCCGGTCGAAGGGCAAATTGATGATCTGGTGGGTGAGATCAAACAGCGGACCAAGATCGGACAGCGCACGTTAGTCACTACCCTAACCAAGCGGATGGCCGAAGATCTCTCCGACTATCTCCTGGAACTCGGTATCAAAGTGCACTATCTACATTCGGAGATTGACACGCTCGATCGGGTTGGGATACTGCGGGATCTCAGGCTCGGCGTTTTTGATGTGGTTGTGGGAATCAATCTTCTCCGCGAAGGTCTTGATCTTCCGGAGGTTTCACTGGTAGCCATCCTGGATGCGGACAAGGAAGGATTTCTGCGGTCCACGACCTCACTGATTCAGACCACTGGAAGGGCGTCCCGACACGTAGAGGGCAGGGTCATCATGTATGCCGATGTGATGACGGATTCCATGAAGGCAGCCATCGACGAAACCAATCGCCGGCGTGAAAAGCAGATCAAGTTTAATGAGGAGCATGGCATCGAGCCGGCCAGCATTGTTAAGGCGGTGCGCGACCTCACGGATCAGTTCACGGTGGCCGAGCCGCAGGCGGAGTACCGGGCCACTGCCCCGCTGGATATGCCGCGAGACGAGCTGGCCAGGCTGATACGAGAGTTAGAAAAGCAAATGCGGAGCGCAGCCGAGTCGCTAGAATTTGAGAAGGCTGCCGCACTCAGGGATCAGATTTTCGAGCTCCGACAGACTCTGGCCGAGATGGACGACCTTCCACCTTGGCAGCGGGTGCGCATGATGGCGGGCGAAACGGATCTTGAACTGTAAGGGTATCGTTAGTGAAGGATCAGACGGTACCTGCTAGGATGATTGTCGGGAAAGCACTTTCTGAGTGCGCTCCGGCCGACCATGAATTCCATCGAAGAAGCGATCTCATCCGCCGTAGAGGCCATTCAACAGGGAGACCTCGGTCAGGGACGGGCCACATTAAGCTGGGTTGTGCGGGAGGATCCCGACAATCGCCTGGCATGGGTATGGCTCGCGGCCTGCCTGAGTGAGGAGGAAGCCCGCGACGAGTGCTACCGCAGGGCCTCACGCATCCCTGCCTAGCTGACACTCGAAGCAAGAACGAGATTGATATCGTACGGCTTTCAGTAAAAAGGGGTTGTCAATGCTTCCAGCATGGACAACCCCTTTTTTATGTGGCGCCCCCGGCACGACTCGAACGTGCAACCTACGGCTTGGAGGACCAGTAAGATAAATATTCGGGTGGCCTTCATTTGGCCCTTCCCATCATTTCATCGAGAGTTTTCCAACCATAGAGGGCCTTATACGTAGCCTGCGGATCCTCCTCGCCGAACCACTGATCTAGTGCGGAAAGCCTGACGCCCTCCGTGTATTTTTTGAACTCAGCATAGGTTTTGTGACCCGATTGCAGCATGACTAAGCTGTCGGGCACGCCCATATTGAGCATGTGTGCAATACCGCCCCGGCGGAAGTCGTGAGGGCTTAGTCGGAATCGCCCCTCATATCGGATCGTCTCGTATTCATCCTCGCTGATCTCACCTTTGTCGTAGGCTTGACGTAGCTCCGGGTGATCCTGTTCGTACATCGCGATACCAAGTCGTTT
>JAPUGV010000266.1 GCA_027298025.1 Chloroflexota bacterium
GTCTGCCGCCCGTGAGGGTGATATTGAGGCCCTCCCATTCGATGCTGCTCTCGACGGGCATGACTTGGGCGAATCCGGAATGTTTGATGCTGTCCGTGTCATTCGGCTGGCAGAAGATCGGAAGGTCTTTGCTCAGCTGCTCAATGGCAGGGTCATCCCAATGATCGGAGTGAATATGGGTCACAAACACCGCCGCCAAAGAATCCAAGGTGTCTTCCAGCTCATCTTGCGCTATGGGTAGCTCCACCATCGGATTCCGCCTGGGATTGGCAGAATTGCTGACCGGATCCCAGGCCTCCGCCGGACTAAACATCGGATCGACAAGATAGGTCGCCGCTCCGGCCTTCAGGATGAGCGTTGCGTGTCGTAATAATTGAGCCTGCAGTTGATTTACTCCTTCTCCTGATGACGCCAGTCCAGCAGCGCCGTAACGAAGGCCTCGGGCCTTTCCAGCATGTGAAAGTGGCCGGCCCGATCAATCAGCCGTACCTCCGGATTAGGTAGCAACTCTCGCAGTCGCACGCCCACCTTGTCCCAGGGTTGAAATCGATCACTCGAGCCCCAAATGAGGAGGGTAGGCAGCTCCACTCCAGCGAGCAAAGGTGCGATTTCTATCGTCTGGGAATTGTCCAGCACTGCAAGATGATGCTGAAACTCTGCCCGTCCATTCCGGTCGCTGACTTTGCTGTCCCAGAATACGCGCTCCCACGTATCCGGGCTCGCTCGCCTGTGATCGTAAAACGCCTTGTATAATTGACGGTTTGCATAGGGGTTTGGCACCCATCCGATCGAAGCGAGCGGCGAATACAGGCCTGCCCTGGCGAGCATGCGGAAGATTTTGATTGTCGGTACCGGCCAGGAATCCTCTATTGGGCAGTCGCTGAACGTGATCCACCCCAGCCGCGCGGGGGGACGGGTCACCAGGGCTTGGGCCACGGCTCCACCCCAATCGTGTCCGATTAGCCAGACTTTCTGAAGGCCCTCGACCTCAAGCCAATTCGCCATGACCCGCGCAGTACCGAAGATCGAGTAATCTCCTCCGCCGCCCAATCTCGTCCTTCCATAGCCCGGAAGATCCGGTGCATAACAGCAGTACCCTTCCTCTGCCAGCCGCGGCAGGATCCCACGCCAAAGCTCGGCCCCGGCAGGGATACCATGCAGCAGAACCAGCGGTGCGCCATCTTCCTGTCCGGCCTTAAGCAGCGCCAGCCGCGTACCTCCCGGTAGTTCTACTTCGTCGGTTGAAATGGCCATAGAGATTCTCGGTGGCTGAGCACCCAGTACGACTCCCTGATGTATTGTAAGGTGCTCTCCGCTCGCTTCGTGGGAATCAAAAAGGCGCCGATCATGACGCCTTTGAAGACTTGGCCGGACTTTGCGCCTAGAGAGGCACTTGCGCCATAAGGACCAGGATAAGCAAGCTAAGCAGAATGCAAGTCTCCTCCGATGGGTCGATCTCAGACAGTTTCTCGATCTTGAAACGGCTCTCAAAAAGCTTCGGCTTCTTCTCGATCCGCACCAGAGTCGCTCCATCCTCCGCACTCACTAGGTAGACCAGACGAGGAATGACGGCCCCGACGAGCGGAATCTCCCCCATGATGGCATCCATGAACTGCGCCAGTGAGTTTTCCTCTCGGATCTGGAGGTTCGGAGGTCCGCCGTTCATGATCTCAAATCGAGTGCGCCAGAGAGAGCGCTCACCGTCGCGCCGGACGGAACCCAGCATCTCGCCATCCTGATCTGTGAAGTGGTACTGAATTGAAAAATCCAAGATCCAGTCCGGGCTGATTGTGTAGCGCAGCGCGGTTCGCTCCGCATCGGCGTAGACCAATACCGCCGAGCCGTTTTCGTACGACGTGGGATTCGTGATTAGCATTAGATCGCCGGTCGCATCTGCGACGGTTAATAGGGGGTCTCGTTCTGTGGTCTTGTACCTTAGCTCGAGGGGATATTCCATCGAATCCTCTACAGCGAGGGCATTGTTTCACCCACCCCTCTCACACTCAATAGCAATCTTTTCCCCCATGGGTCTCGATTATGATTGTCTGGTTTGTTAGCTGGGGTATCGGTGGACTGAGTCTTGAACTTACAAAACGCTTTTCTCTACGCGCTTACATCCTTGATCTGGGGCTCGACGTGGCTGGCCATTACTTTCCAGCTAGGAACGGTCGATCCAGAGATTTCGGTCGTCTATCGTTTCGCTTTGGCCTCCGGCATCTTGCTCGCGTATAGCCTCATCCGTCGACTGCCGATGCGCTTCACCCTCCGCGAGCATGGCTTTATTGCTCTCCAGGGTCTGACTTTGTTCTCCGTCAATTACGTTCTCATTTATGTGGCCGAGCTGCACCTGGCCAGCGGCTATGCGGCGATCGTCTTCTCGCTCATCATTGTCCTCAACGTGTTCTTCGGCGCAGTGTTCCTGCGAGATCCGATTCGCCCCAGAGTGCTGTTTGGGGGGGCGATCGGGATTGTGGGTCTCATCATGGTATTCCTGCCCACGCTGGGTGGGCTGAGTCTATCGGGTGGCCAGAGTTTGGGTTTGGCACTTGCGCTGGCGGGTACGATCGTCGCTTCGCTGGGCAACATCGTATCCGCTCGAAATCAGCGTCATAAAATCCCTGTCGTGCAGGCCAATGCTTATGGAATGGGCTATGGAGCCCTGATAACGTTGGCATTCGCCCTGTTTCGTGGATCCGAGTTTAACTTTGATGCCAGCTCCGGGTACGTCCTGTCGCTGCTCTATCTAACAATTTTCGGTACGGTGATTGCTTTTGGCGGCTACCTGACGATCCTCGGCCGGATTGGCCCAGACCGGGCGGGTTATATCGCGGTCATATTCCCCATTATTGCGTTGTTGCTTTCGACTCTATTCGAAGGGCTGAAATGGGAGCTCATAACCCTCATGGGCGTTGGCTTGGTGATCGTTGGAAACGTCGTAGCATTGGCGCGTAATCGGCGCGTCCGCCGAGAAGAGTCTCCCTCCGCGGCCTAGGCCTCCCACGCCGCCTCAACTCGCTTGTCAGTCATCTTTCTCAACTTCGCGCTTAAGGTTCTGAAGCTGATGCTCGATGGTAGGCGTGAGCGTTAGGTCCACAGGAGATTCTCGTTCCGCGGAGGTATCCAGCAGGCCTTCGGCTACTAGGCGGTCGATAGCGTACGCCCTGGCTTGCATGCGCGTGGTTCGCTCCTCGGTCATATCGAGCGATTTGCCCAAGTCCGCAAGCTCCTCCGACAAACCGGTAAGGGTCTCCTGGATCTGAACTTGAGCCTCGGCTGCGTTGAACCGTGCCTCGATGACTTCCTGCCTCGCATAAAAGGCTTCGATTCGGCTCGAAAGCCGGCTCTCGACCAGTGAGAGTCGGCGTTCTTCCAACTCCACTTCTTCCAGCTGCGAGCTTATATTTTCAAGTTCGATCTCGGCCACCGCACGCCGCTCCAGCGCGTATCTTGCCAGATCCTCGCGGCCACGGCTGATCGACCGCCGCGCCTGATCCTGAAGCAGAGGAAGTTTGGCCTCCAACTCCGATGCCATCCTGGCAAGTCGCGATTCCGTCTTCTGGATCTCCTTCAACGCAGCCTGGACTCGCGCCAGCATGCTGCGCTGCCGCTCGTAGGAGTACGCAAAGGTCTGGCGAGGGTCCTCCGCCGGTTGGAAGAGCTCCCTCAGCCAGACCCGAAGCGTGCGTTTCAGGATTCCCAAGATTCTAGTCTCCCGCCGGAGCCCGAGAGCGCGGGGGCTGAGTATTTCCCACCAGCCTTCGACGCTGCCGCTGGATGCGCCAGTAGTAGGTGCCCAACCCGCCCATCGCCGCGAGCGTGATGAGCCGAGTGATCAACAGTTCGAGATCATGGAAATCGAGGAAAAAGGTGGGATCGGCCACGAAAGTCGCTCCCGCGTACGAAAGGAGGGCCAGGGCGGTGTAGAACAGCGTTAACCCCGGCGAAAACACGAAAGCGAAGGCCGCCAAGACGGGGTAGTAAAAGATGAAGAACGGGCTATCCAACCCCGTTTGCCCTCGCCAGGCAAGCACGATCAGTGTGATGATCGCCAAATCAACCAGGCTTACGAGCGCGGTGAGCGTTCGGTTGATCGGCCTTTCCATGAGATACCGTCCATGGACAAAGAAATTGACCGCCATGAGCGCCACGATGAGCAGGCTGGCCACCGTCAGCTCGCTTATTGAGCTTGCTGCCCATAAGGCCAGGATCGCACCGGTCAGGATTACAAACCAGCGAGCCCATATGATCACGACTTGGCCGAAGAAGATGTCCTCGGCCGCTTCTTGCTGGGGACTTCGTATTTCTTTCATGAAATTCTCCTTTTACATTCCACAGTTCAGTCGCTGGCTGATTGCGCTTCTCTCAGCTGAGCGATCAGTCTCTTGCGTGCCTTGACTGCCGCCCCTCGCCGATCGCGCTCGATGCGCCAGTAGATTTGGCCACCCACGGCTACCGCCGTCATCATGAGTAGCCTCGCGATCATTACCTGGAGATCGATATCGCCGAACAGGGCCGATCCCAAGGAGATGAAGATGTACAAGCTGGCCGCGCCGCCAGCAAAGAGCAGGGTGGAAGCGGGTGAGAAGGCGACCGATAGTGCCAGTAGCGCGGGAAAGTAGAACACGTAGACATTCGAATCAAAACCTCCGCCGAGGATCACCATCACGCTGATGACGGCCAGATCCGCAGCGCTCGCAAAGTAAACCACTCCACTACTGGCCGGCTTCTTCATGAGTAGCTGGGCCTGAAGATAGAAGTTGGCGACCGCGAGTAAGAGGATGAAAAGAATTTGTATCCTGAGCTCACTCATCTCCCCCGGATTCCACAGGGCCAGAAAAAGCCCGGATACCACCAGGATCCACCTAGCCGCGACAATCACGGATTGTCCGTACATCAGGTCTTCTGGATCTTGAGCCGTAAGTCGTAATTTGTCTGTCATTTTGCCATTCTCCTAATTTTCGCTATCTGGCGCGGGCAATAGGTTCAGTTCCTTCTTCAGATCGTCCAGTTCCTGCTCCACCGCCTGGTGCTGAGTCAGCTGCCTGAGCTCTTTCCCCACTGGATCGCCCGCGTCGAGCAGCAACCCTCCCAGCGAGCCACTATCGATCAGCGCGTCCAATGCACCCGCGCGTGCGGTCATCAGGCGGGTCTTTTCCTCCGCTCGACCGAGGGCCCGACTGAGGTCGGCCAGATCTCCAGAAATCCCTGTGAGGGCCTCGGCGACTCTGACCTGGGCTTCTGCGGCGGTGTAACGCGCGGAGGCGGCTTCTTTGCGAGTGTGAAAGTCTTCCATTCGGGACGACAACTGGCGTTCCGCAAGTGCCAGCCGCTGCTCTTCATGCTCCGTCCCTGCGAGCTGCTCCTCGAGCGATTCGATCTCGACCAGCGCGGTCTGTTTGCGTTGCAGAGCCAACCTCGCTAGGTCTTCACGGCCGGCGGCTAGCGCCTGTTGCGCCTGCGCCTCGGTCTTGGGAACGCGTGCGCGCAGTCGGTCGACCTGCTGCTCAAGCTGGCGCTTGGAGGTGGCCACCTCGACCAGGCCATGCCTGACCTGCCGCAGAATGACGTGCTGCTGTTCGTAGGCGTGGTTGAAGACCTGCCGCGGGTCCTCCAGCCGATCTAGCGAGGCATGGGTCTTGATGTTGAAGAGCATGCGGATCCTTGACCATAAACTCATGGGTTTCTCCTTTCGCCGCAGTTTATTCTTCATGAATCTAGCCCCTCAGCGTTATGGGGCTGTCTGTTGTTCCGTCTGTTGTCCTGGGGAATTTGGATCCTGCGAAGTAGAAATCGAGAAGTGCAGGGTAGCGCGATCCGCTGCCGAGCTACCCGAACCGGATGATGCGAATGCGTGTTGCGTACGAAGGCGAGGCGCGCTCCATCAATGGGCGCGCACTCAGGGCTAGCGAAAGGTCTCCCGCATCTCGCCTGGAGGATTATTACTATTCGGAGAGTTGCTTGGTGAATTCCGCGGTGTCGAAGTAGATCTTCTCGCCGACGAATTTTCCCGCAGTGCTACTCCACGGGAAGTGGATGACGATTAGAACCGAGACCTTCTTGCGTGTCGGCTCAAGGCCTGCCCAGACGCCGCGGTGTGTGCCCGACATCTGGGTAACCTCAATGACCCCCTGAGGCCCGATGACGATGTCCCGCAAGTCGAAATGTACGTTGGGGAATGCGGTCAGGAAGGTAGTGTAGAACTCACGCGCTCCATCATGGCCTTCCCAGCGCTGACCGGTGGGGACGATTTCATACACGCAATCCTCGGCCAGTGTGGCAATCAGGCCGTCAAGATCCCTGGCGTCTTCGGCCTTCGAGTGTTTGATCCATAACCTCTTGACTGCGTCGTAGAGCTCTGTCGTGACCTTCTGCGCCAGCTGGGCACGAGCTCCGGGACTATCCGTTGTCATTTAGTCTGCCCCCTGCTCATGTGCTTCCCGTAGGTCTCGCCAAAAATCGCAGCCCAGATTCCGATAAAAAGGGTAGTGGTTGATGCCGAACCACTTGCCGGTTCTCCCGAAGCCGCTCAGGACTTCGTCCATGATCAACAGGGTCTGGTGTCGATCGCAAATGGATTGGACCCCTTGCCAAAACTGCTCGCCGCCCTGAATCACTCCGCTGGCCCCTCCGTATCCCTCCAGCAAGATTGCGGCGACGCTAACTGGTCCTTCGAACTGAATGGTTTCTTCGATCTGATCTAATTGGGCTCGATCGCCTTCGTCTGCACTCCGCTCGCTGTAGAGCGGACTGCGGTGTGGGTACGGATCGTGTATGCGTACGACCCACGGAACGCCGGGTTCGTTGGGCAGACGGCGCGGGTCAGAGCGCTAATCGGCGGGAGCCGCGGAATACTTGATGCGCTTGGCGAAGTGTTTGCGGAAGTGACTCATCTTAGGATTGATCACCGCCAGACAATAGCCGGCATTCGGATTCTTCTCGTAATAGTCCTGGTGGTACTCCTCTGCTTCATAGAACACTTCGAATGGGCGGACCTCAGTAACGATAAGGCCACCCCACACACCTTCGGCCTCGAGCCGCCGGATCACCGATTCGGACGTCTCCTTTTGCTCTGGAGTGTGATAAAGCACGATCGACCGATACTGCGGACCGACATCCGCACCCTGACGATCCGTAGTGGTCGGATCGTGGATGCCAAAGAACACCTCCAGGATTTCATCAAAGGAAATGCTGGCCGGATCAAAGGTGACCTGGACCACTTCCGCGTGCCCCGTGTTTCCTCTTCCGATGTCAGCATAGGATGGATTTTCGGTAGATCCGCCCGCGTATCCAACGACGACCGATTCCACGCCTTCTACCGCTTCAAACACTGGCTCCAGGCACCAAAAACAGCCGCCGCCAAGGGTCGCTTGTTCACGGAGTTGTTCATTCACGCTCATACCCTCACCTCTCAGGACTGCAACTCACAGGCTTGCACCAACTGAAGTGACCTTCCTCCTACCGCGCACTTCAGGATGCCGCGGCCATCGCTTGGCGAATAGTCGCCCAGATTAGGGACAGCTCCACGGAGTTGAATTCGTGCTCCCGGGGAACGATTCTAACCTATGCGTCCGGGGGTGCGTCGGGGGGCCGGAATCCCGGCAGCGGCTCGCACCGATCCAGCCAGACCTCCGGAATATCCGCGATCAGCGCCACAATTCCACCCACGATGGCGCAGGTCGTGTCTCGGTCTCCCAGTCCGGCCACGGTGGTCCACAAGGCCTGCTCATAATCAAAGCCGTGGTGGGCCACTACCCAAAGGCAGAAGGGCACCGTATCGAAGGCCGCCACTTGGGACCCAGTGCCGAGAGTGGAAGCCGCGCGAGCGTGCTCCTCGGGGCCGATCCGCATCGCTTGTTCAATCCCTGCCCGAGTCAGGCCCTCCGGGACATAGGTTAGCAGTGGCTCCAGATACTCCTTGCCCCTCAATGCGGGCTTCATGGGAGCTAGCGCTGCGGCTGCGGCCACCGCCATCGCACCAGCCTTACCTTCCGGGTGTGCGTGAGTGACCGCTGCCGACTTCTCCGCCTCTGCGGCCGCGCGTTCCGGATCTCCCCAAAAGTATCCGCCAATGGGAGCGGCGCGCATCGCGCCTCCGTTCCCGTAAGATCCCCCGTCGAACAGTGCGGGCGCTTCGGTGCGCCATTCGGCTCCGTCCGCATAACCCGGAAGCAATTTCATCGCTCCCGCTCCGTAGCCTCGCCAGGGCTGCTCTCGGTATCGTTCTCCAAATCGGCCCGCGAGCGCATCCTGATCGATCTTCCCCCGGTCGAGCAGCTCCTCGACAATGGAGAATGCCATATGCGTATCGTCGGTCCATTTCCAGGGGGCTTTGGGAAGCCGACGCCCTTCCACTGCGGCCCAAGGTTGCGTGAAAAACTGCTCGCCAAAGCCGTCCCCGACCCTCAGACCGGTGAGCGAGAGAATAGCTCGATCCCTGTCAGCCATGTGGCCCCACATGTTGATCGGGTGGGAAGTTGAGTTCAGACAAGATAGGCATACCACTTCGCTCTAATACCATCTTACACAGCGGTCACAAAAGAGAAAAGCCCGGAAGTGCCTCCGGGCTCAAGGATTGACCATGATTCCGACGAGCGCTTACTTCGCAGGAAGACTCGATGCATACTCCACACCCTGTTGGACCCACTCGATAAGGCCTTCCTGCGTCGAAATCCCGGGGTCCCCTACCATCACCCACCCTCTCATCGGTCGGCCCGTGAAGTCGAAGACCCGCGCGCCGGGTTCCGCCAACGCCTCATCCGTGGCTGCCTTATCGATGCGGACCATCAATTCGTCGCCTATCACGCCGACCGCCATGTTGCCCTGGACCATGAATCCTACGCCGCCGAACATTACCTTCTCCGTAAGCTCAGGCGGGGTACCGATCACGTCCCGAATTCTGTCTGCAAGCTCTTCGCTGTGGGCCATTACATCCCTACCTCAAATCCATTCCGGGTCGACAACCGTCCGTTCTCCACCCGCATCGCCCGTATTCACGGTTTCTACGGGTTCGATCAGCAGGATCTGGCATTCGCGCTGCGCGAAGGGCCGGTGCTCGGCGCCTCGCGGAACCACGGTCATCTCGCCCTGCTTAAGCTCGACGGCGCCGTCCCGGAAGTCTATCCGCAATTCTCCCTCCATGACAAGAAAGACCTCATCCGTCTCGGGGTGACTGTGCCAGACGAACTCCCCTTCAACCTTGACCAGCTTGAAGTAATAGTCGTTCATTTGGGCCACGATCTTTGGCGACCAGAGCTCACTGAACAGGGTCAGCTTCTCCCGAAGGTTTATCGCGGCCGGCAATGATTCTTGGCTCATCCAGCTTCCTCCCAAAACGGCTCGAGCTCGACGCCCAGGCCATCCGCCAACCGGTTGACGAAAGCGAAGTAACCGGTCACCTGATTGATGTCCAGGATGGCCGCATCGTTGAAGCCTTGCTTGCGGAGCTTGTCTATATCTCCCCGCTCCATTGTCCAAGGCGCCTCGGTCAGCTTGAGGGCGTAATCCAGCATCGCCCGGTCTGGATCCGAAAGCTCTGCAGACCTGTAGTTTTGCTTCAATCGCTCAACCATTTCTTCATTCTTTGTCAGTCTATGGAGACCCGCCCCATGATGTTCTATTCAATAATAACAATGGTGGCGGCCGAAACCGCCACCGCGATCATCTCGCGCTGGGGGCGGCTGAGCTCCGATTTGCCCTTCATCACGACCCGGTAGAAATCCTGATGTGCGCGCATGGAGGGCAGGTTCAGGCTGTGGATCTTCAAGATGTTGTCGACCCCGCCCCAGGGCTCGGTGATCTCGCCATAGAATTTAGCAAGCTCTCCTTCTGCCTGCTCTTCTTGAATTACCTCAATCCAGGCCATAGGTTGTTGGCTCCCTTCTCCCCTCCACTAGTCTTCCAATGACCCACGTTTCGAACCGCTACCCCGCGCTGACCCTGGCCACAGGCCAACGAATAAGGCTAACGCCGCGATCGGTTGCGCGATTCCTGATCCGTAATCCAATAGCCTCGAGGGGTCTCTCGTGTATCCCACGGACAGTTGAGCGCGACAACTGCCACAATAAGAATGTTGCCTCCAAATACGGAGAAGAGGCCTGCGGCGATCTTCGGGGAAGGCGCGAGCTAATCCCCAATCGTTGCCACCATCAGCGCCTTGATGGTATGCAGGCGGTTCTCGGCCTGGTCAAACACGATTGAATGGTCCGATTCAAAGACCTGCTCGGTGACTTCCAAGCCGTCCAGTCCATACTTCTGGAAGATCTCTTCGCCAACCGCGGTCTCGCGGTTGTGGAAGGATGGCAAGGCGTGGAGAAACTTGACCTCCGAATTGCCGGTTGACTCGATCGCCTGCATGTTCAGTTGATACGGTTTCAACAGCTCCGTACGTTCCTGCCACACTTCATCCGGCTCCCCCATCGACACCCAGACATCGGTGTAGAGGAAGTCCGCACCTGCGACGCCTTTGTCGACATCGGCGGTCAAGGTGAGCCGGGCGCCAGTTTCGGCGGCGATCTGCTTGCATTGGTCCACGAGGGTTTCCTTGGGCCAGAGGGATTTGGGCGCGCACAGCCGCACCTCCATTCCCAGTTTGCAGCCGCCTACCATCAGTGAATTGGCTACGTTGTTATGGGCGTCGCCCATGTAGCAATAGACGATCTCCTCCATAGACTTTTCGGAATGTTCGGTCATCGTCATCACGTCGGCCAGGAACTGAGTAGGGTGAAATTCATCCGTCAGCCCATTCCAGACCGGAACCCCGGCGAACTCCGCCAGCTCTTCAACCGTGCTCTGCGCGAACCCTCGGTATTCGATGCCATCATAAATACGACCGAGCACCCGCGCGGTATCTTTCATCGATTCCTTGTAGCCGATCTGTGAACCGGTGGGCCCAAGATAGGTGACATGCGCTCCCTGATCGTAGGCCGCAACCTCGAATGAGATGCGGGTTCGCGTGGATGCCTTCTCAAAGATCAAGGCGATGTTCTTCCCCTGCAGTTTCTGCTTCTCTGTCTTGTGCGATTTGTCCGCCTTCAGATCAGCGGCCAGATCCAACAGGGACCGAATCTCGTTGGGGCTGTAGTCGAGCAGCTTGACCAGGCTGCGGCCTCGCAGATTGATTTTCACTGCGGTGTGTCCTTCTCCGGGTGCGGTTAGTCCGCCGAAAGCTTGAGCGAGTTGAAAGCGAGCGCCGCGGCCGCGCCGCCGAGCAAGTTAGCCACCAGATAGATCCAGAGACTGCTTAGCTCTGAGATGCCCATAATGGTGATGCCCACTGCGACCGCAGGATTGAAGACCCCTCCGGATACGGATCCCACAGCATATGCGCCGACCAGCACTGTGAAGCCGATCGCTAGCGGAGCCAAAGCGCCCGCTCCGGGGTCAATTGAAACCATGCCTACAGTGGAAAACCAAAAAGAATGTGCCGATGAATTCAACAAAGTATCTATTCATTTCTCCTCCAGTGCACTGTTGATTTGCGGGATCAGATCCTATTTATCCCATTCGGCGGCGGGTCGAGGCTCCAGACAGCCACCCGGAGAACACAACCCCGATCCTGCACAACGTCCTCGACGAAGTTCTGGTCCGGAGCTGAGCCACGAGCTGGGTAGGAGCTGGGGGACCTTGCTTAAGTGCACTCCGCAGACCGTGCTGCGTCACGCGGTTTGGATGGGTGCCCCAAAGATAACTAACGCTTTTGGCCTCAGCGGCTGTGATTCTGTCCTGGAGAATGGATATTCAAAAGTGCGAGCTGGGACTTGAGGCCGGTAGAGTTCAATCCCCCGTATTTAGATATCGATCAAACCAGGCCAACATGCGGGACCAGGCATCGGTCGCGGCCTCGGCAGCATAGCGCGGCCCGGTGTCGTTGTGGAAGGCATGACTCGTGTCATCGTAAATTACCTTCTCGTACACCTTCCCATACTGCTTCATCGCAGCTTCGATTTGCGGGATGCTCTGGTTGATTCGCTGATCGCTATCGGCGTAGATCGCGAGCACCGCCGCCTCTACTGACTGAAGCTCCTCCGGTGCCGGGTGTGGGCCGTAGAATGGCACCGCGGCGCGCAGCTCTGGCAAGCCTAGGGCCACACGCCACGTTACTCCGCCCCCAAAGCAAAATCCGGTCATGACTACGCTATTCGGGCTGACATATTCCTGCGACCTGAGCCACTCCCAGCCGTCGACAAAGTCCTGTACGAACTGCTCGGGTGATGTGTTGCCGAGAATGCCGGGAATCTCTGACGAATCCAACGCGGCAGTGCCGCCCTCCCGTGTGAGCAAATCCACCGCGAGTGCAGCATATCCGGCGGAAGCAAGCCGACGGGTCACGTCCTTGATGTGCTCAGTCAGTCCGCGGTTTTCGTGGCAGACGAGCGCAGCCGGAAACGCGCCTTCCGCGGCTGGCCGTGCATGATAGGCCATCAGGGTCGCGTCCCGCCCGGGGAACGTGATCTCCTCCCCGGCGACCGCCGCGTCTCCCTCCGTTGCCGGTGGTTCACCGGTGCCCAATGTCGCTGAGGGAACGACAGGAGCACCGTTGGTTGGTGCGGGAGTGCAGGCCGCAAGTAGCGAGTCAGCGATGGCGGCGCTGCCCACGACCCCAACTATCAGCTTGATTGCCTCACGACGCTGGAGCGATCCCTCTTCATAGTCCTCCAGAAACTCTTCGATCAGGTAGCCCTTGAAATCAGTCGCCATAGCCGCTCATCCTCCACGCGACGATGTTCATGTGAACTTCGACTTTGCCTCTACGAATTCCTTGTTCAGAAGCCCCAACCCGCGGGCGATTGCCTCGATCTCCCGATCCTCCTCGAGTGAGATGGACCCGTCGGCCTTTGCAACTCCAAATAGTACTTCTAGGAATTTGGCGCGCTCCAGTGATGTGTAGACCTCGGAAAACTCACGCACCAGGCGAACTGGATCAACGTCCGCAGCCCTTTCTGAAATCGCTACCTCGGCCACGAAGCTGGAGGCCTCAGGCGAAGCCTTCCAATAGGCCTGCATGACATCCTCCATTAGCTGCTGTTCCTCGTCCAGCACTTCGCGATCGACGTAAGCGACTCTCGCCATCAAGCCGGCCGCCAATACCAGTCTCCGCAGCTCGTCATCGGGCATGTCGAGTTCGCCGTTTGCGCCGATGATGCTGTCGCCGAGCCGCACCGTTGAACGGCCTTTCTTCGAGCGGCGGCCCAGGGACTTTCGAATCAACCACCCCATCCGCCCTACGCCGGTTCCTCTCTGCTCGATAGAGGCCTTGATCTCCTCCAGTGCGGCCTGCTCCTCTTCCGTTACCTCGCCGTCAGCTGTCACAACACTGTCGAGCGCGTTCAAGGCCATCTCTTTTTCATCCGCCGTCTGGATCGCCTTCTGCAGATTAATAACCAGCTGCTCGAGCTCCTCCTCATCGACCGGAGATTCCATGTACCTATTCAACTGGGCCCATTCGTGACCCGAGAGCTGGCCGCCCATATCGAAGGTACTGTTGAGGTGAAATACGACATCCTTCAGGCTCTCGATTTCTTCTTCCTCAAGTACGTGATCGGCCCAGGCGACGGCAATGATCACTTTGGCGAGTGCCATGATGAGGTCTCTGTAAGTCTCCATAGGTTCTCTCTATCGAATTAGCAGCCGCTGGTTAGATGGCGAATTGTAAACCGTTCAAACAGACCGGCTCTCCAAGAATCCCGATCCGGCTCGTCCGAACGGTCTTGGCTTTAGCTACTAGTGGATCGGTTTAATAAGTGAGGACCCGGGGCAATTCTTTGGCCTCAGAGACCCAATCTGCCACCTGGCCTTCTCCGGGAGCGCCACGTACAAGCTCCTTCTCCTCATTTGTCTGCACGAGTGCCTGATAGAGGTTTTCCGGATTGCGCTGCACAAGCTCTGGTACCGTATCAACGCCGGCTGCCGATCCTGGGAATTCCGTGAAAAGGCTGGGGCGATGTTCTCGTGGTTCGCAGGAGAAGGTTCTCTGCTAAGCCGCTCGCACGCGGTTGTTGCGTGCGTTGTGCTCCAATTCGACCATCCCCAGGTGTTCCATCAAGGGCGGGACATAGTTTGCAAACCGCCCTCGAAAACCCTTTTTGAGACCGTACCAACCCCCGACCGGATTGTCCGCTGCGCGCGCCCACGCTTCGAGGGTCCCCTCCTTAACGTCCTGCCTTTCGTCCTTGCTGCCAAGCGGCATCCAGTCCCCGTGCTCCTTCAACATTGCCTGAGCATCTTCAAGGCAGCGCAGCTGATAGCTGAGCTTAGTTGACCCGACCACGCACATCAAGGCTGGCGGGTCCGCTTCCTCGTCTTTGTACATCTGATACTCGGACTTCCCCGGTGGGGTCTTCAATACCCACGGATCTTCCTTCGTCCCGCTTCCCATCCTGTACCTCCTAATGAATTTCGAAGGCATTCAATTAAGGAATACCTCCACCAACGGGCTGCGCTCCACAAATACTTCCAATTTATCCTCGCGCCGCCACCTGGCGACGATCGGTTTCAGGATATCTCTTCTGGCAGACTCCTCTGTAATTGGCACTGCCCGCGCAGGTAGATCGGCGCGAATGCTCTGCTTGAGATGGAATCTAAACTCCGGATTCGCCAGCAGATTGGAGTACCAATCGCGCGTACCGGGCAGTCCACTAATGTAGATGTGCGGATCATGATAGTGAAACTGTATTTCGATGCGGTGTGGCTTGCCTGATTTTCTCCCGATGGTTGTGATATCGATCAAACGATCGCTCTCGATAGCCTTCTGAATTTCATCATCCATGTCCCACCATAATTCCCGCGAGCATTTGAACCCCAATAAGGTTGTGATTATTTGGAATCCGCCGGTGATTTCGTGTGATCGGGATTAGTCAGTCTCCGGGAGCAGAACGTCTGGCACCCAAATGTATCCGTCCTGATCACGAATGAACGTCTCTCTAACTCCGTGCCCCTTGTCAGCAGCCTTCGACAGGATTTCATAACCGCTGCTCCCTGCCGCTTCCTCCGCCGCATCCGGGTCGCATCCGTGCAGCCTGAACTCGGAACCGGCCCCACGCACTGCGTCATTCAGTATCGTGTTTCCCATCGGATGCTTATCGTATGTGTGATCCGCGTGTAGCATCCACTCCGCCCCGTAACCGGACAGCACGGCAAAATCGGGATCCGAATATACGACCTCCGCGCGAAGAACCACTTGTGCGAATCGCAGGGCGGGCTCGATTTCCTTGACCAAGATGCTGAGTGTGAGGCCCTTGAGCGTGCGACTGTATTCGCTTGCGGGCATCCAGGGATCGCCGACTCTTAGTTTCATATGACCTCCAGGCGGATCGCTTATGGCTTGTTCACTTGGAAAGCCCTAGATTCTTTCACTGATCTGCTCTACTTACCCGACCCGAGTTCCGGGCGCGGCAACCAGCGGCCAAACTCCTAGGCTAGATCTGTTCGTTCGGCAGTCAGGTCTCAGAAGTAGACCAGCTTAGATCCATAGACGCTCCTACGAGCAGAGTGGTCGGCGCGCGCGAGTGATCTGACGAGCAGCCATCAAATAGAGTTTGCATGTGCCGAATTGTGAAACGAGTCGGCAGGCTACAGAGTGGCTTGGGCCTTCTCCAAGTCGTCGGCTCCGATAACAAGCACTGTTTGGGTCGCCTTGTAAAGCAAGTCGACATTGACTCCGGCATTGCCCAGCTTGCGCATTGTTTCGCCAAGCATTCCGGGTCGGTCTTCAGCATCGAAAAGAAAAACATCTCTTTCCGATTCGACCGTGAGACCCGCAGTTTCTAGAACACTCCGCGCTCTACCCGCATCCTCCACCAAAATGTGAACGACGCCCTTGCCCTCGGAGGCGATAACGCACATCGCGTCGAGATTGATTCCAGCCCCTCCCAACGCCTCACCTAGGTCCGCCAGCGTCCCCGGGCGATTTTCCAGTACTACAGTCAGATCTTTAGCCATCCTGTCTTCCTCCTCGCTCACATTAGGCCTGCGTATTAATCTTACCTTCAGTTCCCCGCCTCCCCTCGCAAACGGCTCCAAGGAAAAGCCTCCAGGAAACTAAGGATCCCTTTTGGGAACCCGGTGATTATGGGCTCGACTCTCCGATTCAGACATCGATTTCCAGTATTTGATCGGTGACCCGGTTCAGATCAGGACCGATCAGATCCGGCTTGTCATAGAGCGGGTGGTACGTCCTTCCCCCCCGAGCGATGAAGGCGGCTCCACACCCAGCGCGCAGCGCGCCAAAGACGTCCCAATCATGGGCGGCAATGAGCAGAACCTGTTCGAGATCAACGCCGAGCTTCGAAGCGGCCATGCGGTAGGGTTCTGGTGCGGGCTTGAAGGCGCGCACTTCGTCGACCGATATGAGCTGTTCAAAGTAATCGCTAAGCCCGGCGTTGGAAATCTGATCGCTGACCATCGCGGGGGCAGAATTAGTCAAAGTCGCGAGACGCAATCCTGCGGTGCGAAGCCGCTCCAGGCTGGGAACCACGTCCGGATGGGGCGGCAGCTCCCTCACCGTCCCGAGGATCGCAACGCGCTCGTCCTCGGCCAAGTCGATCCCCCGGCGCGCAGCTACCACATCGAGGGCGGCGCCGGCCAGGGAGCCGAAATCTTGATGCGCTCCCACCAGCGTGGTTACTACAGACGAGTGGAGGAGCACTGAGAACCATTGCTGCATGACGGCTGCGTCGCCAAAAATCCTGTCAAAGTGTGGCTGAAGGACGCTAAGGTCGAGGAGTGTTTCGTTTACGTCGAACAAGATAACACTGTTCATCCCATCTCCTCAGATGCCGTGATTCAACGATTTGCCAGGTGAGCAGCCGGGCTGATCAAAAAGCGGCTTCGCACCTCACTGAAACCGGGTCCGCTTGTCCTTGGCGAAGCCAAGGGGCTCCACTCGCAGAGTGCTCTCCCACGGGGATCCCTTTGGGACAGCGAGTGGTTAGCCAGCAAGTAGAAAAAGTCCGAGCAGGAGCTCTGAGGATTATTCCCCGTGCTCCATGACCTTCTTCAAATTCTGATAGTCAGAATCAACCGAGCGCTGAACCATTCGAGAGAGTAGCGGTTCAGCCAATTTGAAGAAACCACTGGCATTGCCCTCGATAATGGCTGTAACTTTGGCGCCTCCTTCGCGTGGCTCGACCATGCGCGTAAACGTAATCGGAAATGGCCCGGACGTGCTGGATGCCTTTATCATTCGATTGGGCTCATATTCTAGGACCTCAAATGAAGATTCGATCCGACGACCCAGGAACTTAGCCACTTGGTCGTAGGTTGACCCCACGCGGAGTGTGCCCTCGGAGCTAAATCTTGCCTCGAGCTGACCAGACTGCCATTGGGGATTGTTTTCAAAGTTAGCAATGAATGCGAATACCTCATCGCTGGGTCTGTCGATCTCAACTCCGGTCACAACTTTGATCATGATTCCTTTCTCCTTAACTGTACATGGCCGGCTATCGGCTGCGAGCTGCCTGCCTGCTTGTGCTCGTAGAGTGCGGCCGAAAGGCTGTCCTGGCGTGGCCGCCAGGCTAGGCCACTTGTGCCTGCGCCACCCTGGACTGCTAGGGCAGGCAAGTGCAGGCAAGGAGCGGCCGGGGCTCAGTCCCTCGAACTGATAACTGGCAACCGAAGCCTCACTTCTCTCTTGCTTCTGTCGTAGAATCCCCGGCCCGGCTCCACTCGCAGAGTGCCCCAGCGAGTTGTTCTGCGCCATCAACTGCAACCTATATGAGGCTACTCCTACTTCGATATCTGAACTCCATCAATGTGATGATCTTTTCGAAACCGTTTGCTAGCCATTCGGCACTGCCCAAAATGGACACTCGGTAGAAGAATCTGAGACTTACAACTTCATTTTTGGACCGTATTCCTGGAACAGTTCCGGAATTAGTGTTGGCGAAACCTCATCTTACTTTTGCTTTGTTTCGGTATCTCCATGCTTCATTACGGTAAACGGAGTGATAACGCGCGAGTCGTAAGCTTCGCCCAATACAATCGGCACTTCTCCAAACCCACTCACGCTCTCGAGTAGCCCTCGGTCCTGCAAATCTCATTCAAGCATTGAAACAACTCATCCCGAGACTTCAGCCACATGGCGGTTGTACTGCACAATGTTCTCAACAAAGGGTTGCAGCGATACTTTCACCCACGCCGGAACGAGTATGGCTCGGTCGTCGGACGAGATATCGGATCATACATAGAATCCGTGATTCGGCGTCACCGCATCGGGGTCGGCGCGCATGAGGTCGGTTTGACTAATCTGCGTCAGCCATTCGCCAGCTGCTTTGCTGTGTGCCCGGAATGAGTAGCGGGCTCAAGAGAATGGTGCGACTTGTCTGGAAGATTGCTTGCCCAAGGACTCCTCGTTAGGTTTCACTTCCCGCATAAGGCTACCTGGCCGATTTGGACCTGGTCCGTCATGTCAATGGAGTTTCGCCAGAAGCTCAGTCCGACGGACGAAACTCTAGTGCGTATCGCAAGTGCGAACTATGCATTCGGTTTAATGTTCTGATTGACGCGGAAAAGGTTGGCTGGGTCGTACTTGCTCTTGCTGGCCGCCAGGCGCTCGTAGTTGTCGCGGTAGGTCGCTTGCACCCGCTCCTGACCCTCATCCATCATGAAGTTCACATACGCCCCACCAGCGGAGTGGGGATGCAAGGCATCCCAATAATCAACCGTCCACTTTGTGATCCGATCCGCGTTAGCCGGGTCGGGATCAACGCCGACGATCACCGATGACCATGTGGCATCACGATAGCTGAAAGGTGTGTCCTCATTGCCAACCCGGTGTGCCGCGCCGTCAATTGGATAGAGGTGCATCGTCGACTGCATAGTCGGCATCTCCGAACCATGCTTGACGTGGAGGGCAATGGCCTCGTCGCTCAACTCGTTGACAAAGTCGGCTCGCCAATACCATTGATGGCCCGCTGGATAAAGCGCGTCAAACGCGGCCTGTAATACGGGGAAAGGCATATCCTGGACACCATACAGGTCTGGTGGGCCAAATTCCCGAACCGGGGCAAACACCGCGTCCGCTTCGTTCTCCGGCCCGGTATAACACCACACAATGCCACACATCTTCTGGAGGTGCAGGTGCTCGGGGAAGGGCGGGCCGGGTGGCACGGTCAAGAATTCGAAAAAGCCATTGAGGTCTTCCGGTGCGTTGACGATGAACTCGCGGTAGAAGCGCATGACGTCAGCCGCTTTGTCAAGCGACCACAGCGTGGGGCCGCCGACGATGGTGCGGATGGGATGTAGCTTGAACAGGAACGAAGTGACGACACCAAAGTTGCCGCCGCCACCGCGCACCGCCCAATAGAGATCGTCGTTCTGCTCTGCGCTGGCCGTCACGAAGCTCCCGTCGGCCAGCACCATGTCCACGGCCAGCAGATTGTCGATTGACAGGCCAGCCTTTCGCGTCAGGTGGCCGATGCCACCGCCCAACGTGAGTCCGCCTACGCCAGTGGTGGAAATAATGCCACTGGGTGTAGCCATGCCAAAGGCATGGGTAGCATGATCCACATCGCCCCAAGTGCAGCCGCCCTCGACGCGCACAGTTTGTGCCGCCGGGTCGACGCGAATGCCCTTCATGGACGACAGATCAATGACAAGACCATCATCAACGATGCCCAGACCACCACCGTTGTGACCACCGCCACGTACAGCCAGGGTAATACTGTCATCGTGGGCGAAGTTAACCGCAGTTATCACGTCGGCCACATCGACACAGTATGCGATGAGCCGTGGCCGACGATCAATCATAGCGTTGTAGACTTGCCGCGCAGCATCGTAGCCCTCATCATCAGGGCCAATCAGTTCACCGCGCAAACTTGCCTCAAATGTCTCCACATCCAGAGTCATTGTTGCCTCTCTTCCTCAAGATATCTGGAAATTGCTACGAAGAGAATTGGTTTGAACCACCTAGGTTGTTAGCCTACCCCCTTCACCCGCGGGAGGTCCTCCCTGCCGGCTAGACTTCGCTCCACGCAACCTCGAAAAGTGGCATTGGCCGGTCGAAACCTTTAGGCTCGAATTCACCACGACTGACAAACGGTATCTTTTTTCCAACGGAAAGCTCTCTCACGACCTGCGCCACAAGAATGCTCGCTGGCTTGGCATGGGCGCACAGTCGAGCGGCGAGATTAACAGATGCCCCGTACAGTTGCTTATCGTTGCGAACGGGTTCTCCAGCGTTGATCCCAATCCGAAGGTGCATAACATCCGTGGGGTTTTCTTCATTGTGTCTAGCCATCGTCTTTTGGATATCGATGGCACACTCTACAGCGCTAACTGCGGAAGTGAAGGATGTCATGAAGCCGTCACCCGTGTGTTTGATTTCCCTGCCCGAATGCGCGCGTAGCGCGTCACGTGTTAGGGCATTGTGTAGTCGGAGCAACTCCATCGACTTATCATCCCCGAGGGCACCGATCATTTGGGTGGAACCTTCGAGATCCGTAAACATGATGGCCCGAAACGCGGAATCCACGGTTACCTCACCGGAGGCGGGAGAAGGATCTTCGAGTCGGCCTAAGAAGGCCTTTACAAGATCCGGGTCGACCTCGATGATTTCATTGTAGACGCCCCCATGTGCCTCATCATGTGCTTTGCGCACGGCGCTCATGTTCGGTGCATCTACCAGGCAGAACACTGCACCCCTCTCTTCATCGAACCAATACGTCATGAAGTTGACGTCATATTTGTCTTGAACCTTTATGTCGGCTATGTGCTCATCTGTGACTTGTTGGCGTGTAACGCCCTCAGCTTGATGTCGATCCATGTAAATCGGCATGTCTCACCCTATCCTTTGCTAGGTTGCTGTCGACGATCTGAGGACTGAGGTTATCGTATTACTAACGAATGCGAGATGTCGAATCCTTATGAGTTTCGGGGTGGGATAACGGCCGCGAGTTAAGGACTGCGCCCCCTCGCTGCGGTCCGAATCGCTTGCTCCGGGATGATGTGTTCCCGAACCTGCTGGGTCAGATAATAGCTAACGGATAACCCACCTTGACCGCTACTGACGATGACGGTGTTTGCAGATATAGTTATGAGCTTGATCACCAATGGCGACCTGGAACTGAGCTATTCGAATCACGTGCTCGCCATAATGGGATTTGCAGGTGTATAGGCGCTAACTAGTGAGTTTCTAGTAATAATGCCACATATTACTCAAATTTCGAAGGCAACGATGAATTAAAGCCCAATATTGTTCGGTGGGGAGGATTACGGTGCTTAGCTTGCACCCATGACGGCCTACCCCACACTATTGTGCCTCGCGGCCCGACTTGGTGTGGATTGGATTAGACAGTCTGATCGAAGAGCTACGAGCGCGCCGGAAACTAAAAGCCCAGCCCCAATTCGCGGGCTGGGCTTGCTTTGCGCGCCGATCCCCAATTTCCAGATTTAACGACCGCTGCGCGGTCCCGCGTTCAGCATTCGCTGAAGCCGCAAGAGTAACACTTCCTGCAGCCCTCTTCGTTCACCATTGACGCCGCACCACAATCCGGGCAGAGATCGCCTATCACCATAGGAAGCAATTCAGGCTTCGCGACTCCGAGTTGCTCCTCGGTTTCACCCAAGTGGTGCGCTAACCCACGGGCCACGCCGTCCGGCAGCGACAATACGCGTTCGGCTCCGAAACCGGTCGGCCGACCGCCTCCAATGCCCGAAAGCTGGCGAACCACTTCTGCCAAACGTTCGCGCGGCATCACCGGGGATGCCAAACGTAGAATGTAGGAGATCAAGCGACCGATCGCCTCTGATACGGCTGCCGTCTCGGAACCTGCCTTGGCAGTCGTGATGAAGACCTCGAACGGTTGGTCCCCGCCGTTCTGATTGATCGTGACAAACGCTTTGCCGACAGGAGTTTCCATGCTGAATGTTGAGCCGTCCAGGCGCTTCGGGCGCGGCTTCTTGCCCGGCGTCCACATCTGGAGCTGTGAGGCGGGATCGCTGACTTCTGCGGCCAATTGCTTCTCGGCAGTAGACTTGGTCTCGAGCACCACCTTTTGGCGCGAGCCGGTCACATACACCGTCAGACCTCGACACCCCAGCTCCCAGGCCTGCAAATAGGCTTGCGTCACATCCTCGACGCTAGCATCTTCGGGAAAGTTGCAGGTCTTGCTGAGGCTGTTATCAACAAAAGCCTGCATTGCGGCTTGCATGCGAACATGCTCATCGGCTGAGATGTCTTGCGAGACCGCAAAGGCGTGCCGAACGTGTTCTGGGACCTCTTCCACGTGCTGGCAGCTCCCGTCTACCATCACCTGCTCAACAACGCGTGCTCGAGCATCATCGTCAACGCCCGCATCCAGCAAAGCCTGCTCAAACAGCGGACTTGTATAG
>JAPUGV010000267.1 GCA_027298025.1 Chloroflexota bacterium
CGGAGATGGAAAAACCTGCGGCCCAGGCCACAAAGCTTGCTAATAACCACCAAGTGGCCCGGGACAGCTGCCGCCGCAGGACGAGCCATTGAAATATGCCGGCTACGACCAACCCCACGAACCATCCTGGAAACAAGCCCAGGGGAAGGTTCAAGGGAAGGTTCACGAGTGCACCTACAGCCCATCCCGCGAGGTTTGCCAACACCCACCAGCCAGCCCACGAGACCTGACGCCGCAGGACGAGCCACTGCATGCCTCCAATCGAGGCCCCCAACACGATCAAACCCACGGAATCGAACCATACCTCGCCCACGATATCGCCCACGGTATCGCTCACAACCGAGCCCACGGCCCAACCCACGATGCTTGCCAGCACCCACCAGACCCCAAAACCCCGACCAACCTGTCCACGTTCAGTGCTCATCAAACTCCTCCTCGTCCGGATCCTTGCTTATCCCGAGGCCGACCGAACAGCCGCCGCATAACTAATGATTCCGTGGAAGTAATTCCGCGTAACCCTCTATTTGGGATGTTATGCGGAAGTCGTCAACTCTTCAGGCCACTTTTGGGGGAGCTCACTATTGCTCCGAAAACGACAAAGCCCGATCTAATTAGGGATCGGGCTTTTATGCTTCGATGAAGGCGTGCGGTTGCCCCGAGGCCACGGCTTATTCTCGAAGGCAGATTGCTGCGTCAGAAGGCTTGGCTAACTAACACTACACGACTTGAGCATGGAATTCAATCGGCAGGCGAAATGCACCCGGTTGTCGTTCATGCCATGAGCGTGGTAGGTCGAGACCGGCGCGTAGCCTTCCCATGGAGCGCTCCGGCCCTTCCTTGGGCTCCTTGGGTCGAATCTGAGGGCTTTGCGTCGAGTCGTGTACGCGGGACGCTCAAGAACGCGTCCCGGAAATGTATTTCTCCAGCTGATCGATCGTGAACTCCTGATCGGCCATGATGGCCTTGACCAGATCACCTATGGACACCACTCCGACGATCTTCTCTCCCTCCATGACGGGCAGGTGACGGATGCGCTTGTCCGCCATGAGGGCCATGGCCTCTTCAACGGTGCTTCCTATGCCAACCGTGATCACTTCCTCCGTCATGATCTCCTTGATGGGCGTCTTCATGGAGGTCTTTCCGTGTAGAACCACCTTGCGCGCATAATCTCGTTCAGAAACGACCCCCGCGAGTTCTCCGTCCCGAAGAACCATCAGCGCTCCGATATACTTTTCTGCAAGGAGCTGCAACGCTTCGTAGACCGATGCATCGGGGGAGGTCGACCAGACTTCTGAGCCCTTTGCTTCCAGCAATTGTCGAATTGAAATCACCAAGCCCTCCCGGTTTCTGAATACTCGAGGAATGCCGCCTCGCACGATTTGATCAACGTGAGGGTATCGATTCTGCATTCCTCGCTCAAGGCGCAGAGAGACAAGTCCTCAAATCTCATTCCGAATTAGAAAACCCAACCACCGCCCCAGAGCGTGGGAGGCGCCAACTCAATGCTGTTGCCTGCGGGATCCCGAAAGTAGATCGAACGTCCACCGTGTTCCCATTCCACTTCGGACTCAATTTCTACACCGCTCTCGACAAGCTGATTTCGCCACAAGTCTAGATCGTCTTCCCGCGCGGCGAAGGCCAAATGGCCGGGGCCAATGGCTCCATGGCTCGGAACGCTTCTGCCAGGAACTCCGGACTTTTTCGGATCAAAGATGAGTAAAACTCCAGCTCCGCAGCGGAAGACCACCATGAGCTCCGAACGGTTCAGGACTTCGAGGCCGAGAGCATCTCGATAAAACTCTTCCTCGGCAGCCAAGTCATCTGCGTAGAGAACCGTCTCAAAAATCCGGTCTGCCTTCATGCTCTTGACCTCCGACTAAGTCCACCCGCCGCCTAATGGCTGCCTGTCCTTGCGAAGCAAGGGCGAGCTGTGGAACATCCTGCAGGTTTTGGCGGGGAGCGGCTCGGCCAAGCAGCGAAATCGCGGCGCGCCGAGGCCGGCTCCGCTTGTCCGTGACGAAGCCAAGGGCCTCCACTCGCAGAGTGCTTTCCCACGGGGATCGCCTCGGGGCGGCGAACAGGTAAGGGAACCTTTGCTCCCCTCCTTGGATTAGATGAGCTTCCATGGCCTCGAATCCAGCCTCGAGGCCCGCCTTAGGTTAGGATTGGGCGCGACCTTCCCACCGCGGACGGAACGTTCTTCAACCGTTCACAGCGGCCAAACTATGCGCGTGTCGGTGCTGGCTACGCCCTTCACTCCCCGAATCATCCCCAGGGTGTCCGCAAACGCCGCCTGATCGGCGCCTTCGACAAAGAGAATGATGTCCGTTGGCCCGGTCACGAAGTGCACGGTCTTGACCCCGGCGACGGCATGCAGCGCCTCGTGCAGTGTGTTCATCTCCTCCCAGCCGCCAGATACTGCCATTTGGACAAAAACGAATGCCGCCATCATAGTCATCCTCCTTGGATGAAAGGGTGCATTGGGAAACATGCGCACCAAGAGTTACCGGTAATCGATGCCAGGAAAGCCTTCATCGACCTAATATAGGCGCCTCCATTCTGTAATGCTGGCAAGGCCCGTTCAAAGTTCGTGACCCCAACGCAGGAATCAGAGACATGAGGTCAAGCGTTCAGGCCTGACCAGCCCTCACGCGGCCTAAAAATGACTAGCCGGAAGAACATCACCCTATCAGCCGCTTGGGGATTCCACGGGATATCCTTCTCAAGTAACTCCATATTACTGCATTACGCGGAAGAACCTGCTGATTATGTCGTGATTGGGGTGCTTCCCTAGTTTCTAACCTGTCATTGGCTCGACCATCCTTTCCGGAGCCCCCTTGATTACCAGCGTCTGAGACTTTGGCAACTGCAGACACACAAGTGCCTGGGAGGTCAAACTTCAGCGGCCGATTGATTGGTAGATGAGCACGTGATCTTGCGGATTTGGGCCCACAATCAGAGGGGCAAGGGGCCGGTTATCGGTCCGTGATCCTAAGTCACCTGCTTGCCAGCGAGCGCCCGTCAACCCGGCTTCACCGCGGCCAGAAACGTCGAACCGCTCACGAAGGCGATACCCGGTCGAGCCATCCGCTATGAATGGAGGGATTTCGTCTTGAAGAGTCGTATATCAACAACGAATGGGGCCGCTAGCGCTTGCGGAGCCTGAAGATGAGAGAGACGCTCTCGACGTCCTCGGAGCTTGGGAGAGTGATCTCGCTCGAGCCGGCAAGCACCATCAGAAGCTCCGAAATGGTCCGCCTGGCCTTCGAGTCGCTCCGTTCGAGGTAAATAAACCTCTCCGTCGTATCCTCGTTGGAACTCAAGAAGTACCGCTTGGCGCGGCTATCCTCCAGCTCATAGTCCACCAATCCGGCGTCCTGCAATTTGGCCAAGTGATGGTAGAGGTTGTAGCGATCCTCGCCGGTGAGCTCTTGGAGCTCGATAGTCGTGAGGGCGTCCTTCTCCTGCAGGCTCTTGAGGATCGTCTGACGGGTGGGGTGGGAGGCGGCCTTGATGTAGGGGTCGGTCTGCAGGCGCCTGCTCGGATTTCCCTTGCGCTTGATCATTTTTTACCCCGCCTCTTCTTCTTCAGCATCACGGCTTGGATCATGGCATAGGAAGTATAGGCGCTCTCGACATCACTGGTTGGGAATTCATCCGATCCAAGGTCCTTAAACTTGGCCATGTCCGCCTCTGCCACTCCTTTGGAGCTGAGATAGTCCGTGGAGGGAGCCGCGTGCCGCGCAGTGCGGGTTTCGCTCCGCTGCAGATAGAAGTGGCTGATCATGTGGTAGACCTGGCCCGCCCCATAGTCGAAGCTTACAAATACCGGTGCTTCCCCATGCCGAGCCTCGAGCTCCTTGGACTGAATAAGCACCCGAACGCGCTCGGGATCCAGGATGTGAATCGGGTAGCTGCTGCCTTCAAGCCACCATTGCGGATCGTCCTGTTCATCCAATACGGATTGGAGGATCGTATCCTCTCTGTCCAGGATTTCGATGCGGACCACCTCATCGAGGGTGGGGTGGTCGTTGAAGGCGACGAATCCAGGGAAAACTTTCTCGATGACATGCCTTATTGCCCAGTCCGTTGTGAAAAGGAACCCGCCACCCCAAACGAAGCTTTCCAGCCTCCGCAGACCCTTCTTGTTCAGACTTCCGGGGCAGTTGATGAACACGACCTGGTCCGGCCGGAGCTTCGCCTTGTCCAGCATCTCGGGCTGTATGAGCGTGTAAGGGGTATCGGCAGCGTCCAGCACTTGCTCGATATGGTCGTAGGTGCCTCCCACCACGATGACGTCCGCGGCATGGATCTCGTCCAGGAGATCCAGGGTCTCGGGGGATCGTTTGCGCAGCCGATCCTTGAACAGCTCCTTCGCGATGCGATAGGAGGAGGTCATGTCTTCTTTTCCCACTTCAGGTTGCTCCAATCGGTAAGTAGGTACTTACTTATAGAGATCGTAACAGGCCTGAGCAAGTAAGTCAATACTTACTTACTAGATTCATTTTGCGCTGGAGTCAGGGTGTGAGATCGTAGACGACTGTTGTCAAAGGGGGAACGGCTATCCGCTAGGTGCCGCAGCGGATTTTCGGGCATTGCGCCACAGGAGCCAGATCACGGTCGTGGTCAGCAGCACGATCATGATGGCGATCACAACCGGAATGAGGACGGCCGCGATCTCATCTTGCACTTCCTCCGCTCGATCCGTTCCAAGAGCTGTCGAAGGATCGAGCACATTCACCAATGGGAGAGCGTGGGAGGGGCCCAGTCCCCATTGACGCTGTGTGCGCCGGTCTCTATACTCCGCGCATGTCACGCCAAATAGCGGCCTTGGCACTCCTATGCGCTTTGGGGGCTGCCGGATGTAGTCTCCCCCGGATCACCGAGCCCACTAACGCCGCTCAAGTTGACAACGCTCAACAGCCTGCGCTCGTAGCACCAACCCTGGGTGCTCCAGCCATACAAACGACCCGCTCCAATGACGACATCGCAACGGAGGTCCCGCCGCCCCCGGAAAACTGTCCGCCTCCACCTGTTGATGTGCCCATTCCTCCCATCGACGATGTTCTGAACTACGGCGACTTCTTCATTGAGTATCTCAACTTAGGCGGAACCCTCGAGCGGTTGGCGGAGCACGCCGAAGAGCTAAATCTCCTTGGGGATATTGGGGTGCCTGAGGGATTCATGCGGCCTGACCTAAATGGCGATGGTATTCCGGAGATGGTGGTCTCACTCGTCGACTGGATGGGCAGCTTCAGCGAGGGGAAGGTGTATGTGGCGATGTGTGAGGGCGGCGAATATCGCTTGAGTTATGCCTCCCCAGACCGCAACGATTTTGGAACGGCCCAGATCGATTCTGTGTTTGATATGACGGGAGATAGCTTGGATGACATGATCATCCGCCGCCGCGGCTGTGGAGCGCACACGTGCTTTGAATGGATCGAGGTCGTAGTGTGGCATGAAGGACAATTGCAGAATCAAATGGAGGATGTCTATTTCGATCTGCCAAGCACGGGGATCGAATTTGTTGGACCAGAATTGGATGGTTCATACCAGATCCATATGACCGGAAACGGCGTAGCTTCAATCGGCGCTGGCCCATATCACCGAAGATCCGTAACCTGGCAGTGGGATCAGGACGCCCATTTGTTCAGGCCCAGGGAGCTTGAACTGCTACCCTCAACCTGGCGTATCCATTTCATTCATGATGGCGATCAGGCATTCACGAACGGCAACTACCCTCAAGCTCTCGATGCCTACGAGCGGGTGATCCACGATACGACATTGATGGACTGGCCGAGCGCCGAATTCGCTCCCGAGTTTGCGGAGCAAAGACCCCAGGAGTTGGCGGCCTACGCCCGCTTTCGCCGCATTCTGACCCACCTCAAGATGGACGATTTCGCATTGGCCGAGGTCCACTACCAGGATCTGATCGACAACCACTCACCTGGCGAACCCGGTGCAGGCTTCGCCCGGATGGGGGAGATTTTCTGGGAAGAATTTAAGATATCGAGAGATTTCAACTCGGCTTGCGAAGAGGCTCAGGATTTCGCAGCGGCCAACCCGTCCGAAGTCATCGAACCCCTCGACTACGGTTACAGCAACCTGACCTACACGCCCTCTGGCCTGTGCCCGACTACGCCCTAAGGGCGTGCTCGCAGCCGACACGGAAAACCCGTTTCTCGAAAGGCTGGGGCTACATCCTGTAGAGCCGAAAGAGGACGGACACGCTCTCGACGTCCTCGGCGACTGGGTGAGTGCCCTCTCTCGCGCCGGAAAGAACCGTCAGGAGCCTGGTCTACTCGGCCAAAATGACTTCTCCCTCGGGATATGTTATGTGGCCCCCATCCACAAAGTGGTCATATACCCCCGGAGCAAAGAGGTCACCTCCAACTCCTATCGAGGGGGAGTTCACCAAGTCCGCGGAGAGAACCACCTGGATTTGGTTGTCGTCCAAGAATGTCCAAAAAGCTTGGCTTGCATCCCCCTCGGTCATCGTTCCATCTGGAGCGTAGTGCGTAATGCCTTCTTGCACTCCCCCGGCACCTTCAATGTGGTGAATTTCAATATCTGGACCCAGCTGATGGAGTTCAGGCCAGAAAAAAGCATTCCCCGTGGATACGTCTCGATCTACGTCAATCCCAAATGTCAGTCCAAAAAAGTCAAGCGCTCTTAGTTCTTCGAATCCCGGCGGGGCAACCTCAATCATGATCGTCAAAGGGCTTTCTTCGGAAATTGTCACTGTGAGGATGTCTACCCCAGCCGGACTGCAAACTGCCGGGGCATTATCGTTATCGAGACAATCTCCCTCAGGATCTTCATACTCGACAACGAGCGGTTCGGGTGTGGGAGAGGGAGCCGGAGTATTTGTGGGTGGAATATCCGTTGGAGCTGGCGGGGGATCCGTCGGCGAAGGTGGAAGCGGCGTCGAAGGCGGAAGACCCGTTTCAGATTCGCTGGCAGCGGACCCGCACGCCGACACTAACCCAGCAAGGACAAAAAGCATAGCAACATGGTGCAACGCATGATTTTGGATTCTGCTCATAACTTACCTCCTCGGGGCATCTCATCTTATATTCGAGTAATCGGGGGATGATACTGGAAAGCTCCTGCCTCAACTCGGCAGCAGGTCGCACGGCCGGTCAATGGCGGATTTGGCCCGTGAGAACGGGACTTTAGGTGCTTTATGGTGAGCGAGCGAGGGCGAAATTCACAACGCGAAGCCCTGCTCGCCGTGAAGTGACGTATCGAGCCCTTCCGTCTCCTCCTGCTCAGAGACGCGCAGCCCGATGATGGCATCGAGGATCTTTAAGATGACGAAGGCGAGAACCCCCGAGTAGATGAGTGTAGTGAAAGCCCCAATGGCCTGAATGCCCAACTGTCGGCCGATATCCAGGCCCGCGATGGAACCTCCTAGGACGGCGGAGGCAAATATGCCGGTCAGGATGGCACCGGCAAAGCCTGCCACGCCGTGCACGCCAAAGGCATCCAGTGAGTCATCGTAGCCTAATCTGCGCTTGATGCTGACTACCGCCCAGTAAGGCAGCGCTCCTGCAACTAGGCCGATGGCTATCGCGCCCATTGGGCCAACATAACCGGAGGCCGGAGTGATAGCCACGAGGCCAGCCACCGCACCCGTCGCAATGCCGACGCCGCTAGGTTTGCCCCGCTTGGCCCACTCGATGAACATCCAGGTCAGGGTCGCGGTAGCGGATGCTATTACAGTGACAAGCGCTGCCATACCGGCCACGCCGTCCGCCGCTAAGCCACTTCCCGCGTTAAATCCAAACCAGCCGACCCACAACATGCCGGCACCGACCATGGTGAGCACCACGCTGATGGGGGGCATTTCGGTATTCGGGTAACCCCGGCGCACGCCCAGAACAAGGGCCACGATCAACCCCGCGATGCCAGCGTTAATGTGGACCACAGTGCCGCCCGCAAAGTCCAGTACGCCCAAGGTCCCTAGCCATCCTCCGTCGCCCCAAACCCAGTGAGCCACTGGCAAGTAAACAAATGTCGACCAGAGGGCTATGAACCACAGATAAGCGGAGAATTTCATACGCTCGGCAAGGGAACCAATAATTAAGGCTGGCGTGATGATTGCGAAAGTCAACTGGAAAAAGATGTAGACCGTCTCGGGGATAGTGCCGAACGTTGAATCCACCTCCACTCCCTGGAGAAAGATCTTGTCAAACCCTCCAATGAATGGCCCACTTCCGCCAAAGGCCAGACTGTAACCGAAAATTACCCAGAGCAGCGTGATTAATGCAACCGTGGCGAAGTTCTGCATCATGATGGAGAGGACGTTTTTGGTACGGACCAGGCCGGCATAGAAGAGCGATAAGCCCGGAATGGTCATAAAAAGCACCAGTACGCTGGCGGCAATCATCCAGGCCGTGTCACCCGAATCAACGGCGGACTCCCCTTGTGCGAAGGCGACGGATGGCACGGCAGAGATGAGCAATCCGAGAACAGCTGCGGGTATCAGTCTGCGCTGAGAGAGACGTAAAAACCTATTCACCGTTATCGCTCCTTTGGATTTTGATGCATCGAGATCTCTGTTTCTTGGCTGAGACACAATTGTAGCTTCGCTGGTATCGGCTAAAGTACGGAGCGTCTCCGCAGCAGAAACTATGAATAGCCCGCGTTGTTCCAGCGGGGAGGACGCTTCACCGCAGAATTGTACAGCAACAGCGCTAGGGCATAATTTTCAGCATGATATTGCAACTGGATATTGCTTACTCGGTGCGTGACGAGGGCCGGATCTGCCTTTAATTCCCTCATCGAGGCTGCTGGAGTTTCGAGGGCACTTACTCTTTCCAGGATGCACTTTAAAATGTGGCCGCCGCTACCGATTGGGTGCTCTAGCGGCCCTCCGTAGATCCACATCGCCTGGCAGTTGTTGGGAGCAGCTTTGGTGGGCACCTGACGCTTTCGGCACGCGCAGAACACGGTTGATGAAGACCGCGATCGATTGGCGGCTGGAGAATGTTTCCAATCTAATCTGGCCGGGTCGGCCGTGCGTCATGGCAGCTAGGCCGGCGAGCTCCCCTCGCATGGGGTTGGTGTTCGTTACAACATTAGTGCTCGACGTCAGTCGCACTGTCTCCTCACCGCAATACGCGTATACAATGGTGCCGGTCGCCTCTCGCACCGATCAGCTGGCGTTGACCCTTCGACGCCGGGGGAGGGTGGTGCTTGGCCCACTGTACTCGTCCGTCTGAATGAAACGTCCCAGCCCGCCTCTCGCCGCCATCGCCCTCGCCGCCCTGCTGGGAGCCATCCTCTTCACTGCGCTCCCGGCTCTGGCGCAACCGATCCTCACCATCACTCCCCTCACCTGGAACGTGGTTGGGCTGGATTCCAACGACGTGACCACTGGCCCGAACAA
>JAPUGV010000268.1 GCA_027298025.1 Chloroflexota bacterium
ACCGCTACGAATCGGATGATCTCGTTGTAGGTTTCATCGGTCGCGAAGTTGAAAACGAGCAACAGCCCGGCCGCAAATATGATCAGCGCCCACCAAGGGAAATCCGACAGATTAGTCGTCAGACGCGCCGAGAAACTGGGGACCGGCCTCCCGGCCTCAGCGGGCATTTCGAGCGGTGCAGTGGCGGTATCCAAGGCGTGACCGAACGGATCGGGGAATTTTATCACCCGCTAGGCGGGCGCAAACTGCAGCTGCTTGTATGTTTGAAATGCGCCCATTACAATTCGTCCCTTATGACGTACCAGGAAGCGCTGGATTGGCTCTATAGTTTCATTGATTATGGCGTCAAGCGCAGCTACCGATACTCACCCGAAGTATTTGACCTTTCTCGCGTGACGACGCTGCTGGCAGACCTTGAAAATCCCCAGGAGCGATATTCCACCATTCATGTTGCAGGAACCAAGGGAAAGGGCTCTACGGCTGCAATGATCGAAAGTTGTCTGCGCGCTGCCGGCCACACCACCGGTCTCTATTCATCACCGCACCTGATCAATTTCACCGAACGTATACAAGTAAACGGAGAGCCGATCCCCGAATCAGATTTGGTGGGGCTTGTGGAGCGGTTGAAGCCGCACGTGGAGGGGGTGCCGGAGATCTCGACCTATGAGCTGACAACGGCCTCGGCATTCATGTATTTCGCGGACCGCCAGGTCGACTCAGCGGTCATTGAGGTCGGGCTAGGGGGGCGTTTGGATGCCACGAATGTGATCCTTCCTCTTGTCTCCGTGATCACTTCCCTCTCTTATGATCACACGCACCTATTGGGTGAAAGCCTTTCTGAAATTGCAGCGGAGAAAGCGGGAATCATCAAGGCGGAGACGCCTGTGGTCCTCGCTCCCCAACAGCTGGAAGCCGAGCATGTGGTGCGAGCCATTGCGGAGGAAAGGAACGCACCGCTGGTGCAGGTCAACCGCGATTGGCATTACGCGGCCAGAAGCCGCGACTTTGAGGGGCAGGCCTTTCAGGTATGGCGCGCGGGTGAGGAAGAGTCCCAAGTGGACCTGAACATTCCATTACTGGGCCACCACCAGGTACAAAATGGAGCGGTGGCGTTTGCTGCGGTGCAGACGGCCTCGGAGCGAGGGTTGCCCATTGAGGTCCAGCACATCCAGCAAGGCCTCGCCACAGTGGAATGGCCAGGACGATTCCAGATCCTCAATCACGATCCAGCCATCGTGCTGGACAGTGCCCACAACCGAGACTCGGCCTTGAAGCTGCGCATTGCGCTCGACGATTACTTTCCGGGGCGGCCGGTGATCATGGTGTTCGGGGCTTCGAGCGACAAGGACGTGCGCGGCATGTTTCTGGAGCTGGCGCCGCGCGTCTCCTGTGTCATCCTGACTCAGGCCGAACACCCTCGCGCGGAGAAACCAGAGGTTTTGGCGCGCTTAGCGCGCGCATTCGGATTTGAAGCCGAAGTAGTCGTTCCTGTAGCAGCCGCCCTGCAGCGGGCGACCGAGGGGGCAGAGTCGGATCAAGTTATCCTGGCAACAGGAAGCCTGTTCGTGGTGGGATCGGCGCTCGCGGCATGGGATTTGCAACAGCAATCATTCATGGTTTATGAAGTGTGAAGGCCGGACAAGTGCAGACGTCTCGAATCCCTCGCTGCGTCTTACCTAGCGAAATCGTCCCGGCTCTCTTGCTTTCGCTGGCCTTGAGTGCCTGCCGGCAGTCTGTGGTTCCGGTGCCTACCCCAACTTCCCTCCCGGTAGAGCAATCCGAACCGCTTCCAACGAACGTTCCAGTGATAGAACCGCAGCCCACTCTGGCGCAGGTGCCGTATGCGGTGGCCTGGATTCGCGAGGACGAACCCCTAACTGTCCGCCAGCCGGCGGGAATTACCAGCATGGCGGTGGCCAGCCTGGCATCCGATCAACGTGGATTGACCGTAACTGGCAAGACGACCCAAATGGGGAGTTCGACCTGGGTTGAGATCAATCTTCCCGCGGGCGGCAAAGGGTGGATCAACGGGTGGAACCTCACTGAAGACGTACCGAGCTCCTCCTTTTGTGAGGACGCCAGGATTTCTGATCTCGCCAACCAGTTCATCGTGGCCGTCAGTGAGCGCGACGGAGGAACTTTGGCTAGGCTGGTCAGCCCTAAGCGTGGCCTGACCATCCGACATGATTGGTGGAATCCGGAGGTCAATTTCAGCCTCTCAAGCGTTTCTGGATTATTTCTGGATCCGGCGCCCATGAAATGGGGCGTGAACCGAGATAGTGAGCTGGAGATTGATGGAACGTTTAGAGCGGTGATCCTGCCCCAGTTGGAAGACGTTTTCTCGATCGCGCCTGAGCTGAACTGCAACAAGCTCGGGGCGGGAAGCACCGCTCAGGATGCGATATGGCCCTCCGAATACTCAAATATGAACTACCTTTCATTCTATAGGGCGGCGCCGGTGCCTGGCAGCCAGCTCAACTGGCGCACCTGGGTGCTCGGAATCGAGTACCTCGACGGGCAACCCTACATTGCGCTCTTGGTGCAATATCGGGGGGAAATCTAGATTGGTTTTCCGGCCCTGTTAGGCTGGTTGCAGGGTCAGATTCTGCAACAGCCGCATCAGGCTATCTTGCCAGCTCGCTGAAGTAAGCCACAGACCTCGCTTGCTCATGCGGACCTCGGGTCCAAGGTCCGCTTCCGGCCGCCGACCCGCGGCAAACTGAATCAGGATCTGCCCTGCCTCTGTGGCAATTCCCGTAATCCCCACCTCCGATGCAAGGATCTTCACGCGGAGCTGATACAGAAGATTCTCGAGTTCAGCTGGGGGGGAACCGAAGCGATCATCCAACTCGTTGCGCATCTCCTCCACTTCTTCTAGCGTGCGCAGGCCGGCCATCCGCCGGTAGAGCTGGAGCCGAAGAGAACGATCGGATACATAGTTGGTCGTAAGTGCGCCGGACAGGGGGAGCTCGACCGAGATCTGCAAAGGCAGCGCATCGGTGGGCAATTCCGGAATATCCGAGGATTTCGTCTCTTCACGTAAACGGCGCACGGCCTCGCCCAGCAGTTGCGTATAAAGGTGAAATCCCACGGCTGCAATCTGCCCATGCTGCCGCTTGCCTAGCAAGTCTCCCGCCCCCCGCATCTCAAGATCTCGCAGCGCGATGCTATAGCCGGCCCCCAGCTGCGAGTGCTCGCTGATGATCTCCAGCCGCTGAAGGGCTTCAGGAGTTGTTCCGTAGCCGGAGGGGTGGAAGAAGTAGGCATAGGCCCGCAGGGCGCCCCGTCCCACGCGGCCCCGAAGCTGGTAGAGCTGAGCCAGACCAAACTGATCCGCGCGATCGACAATCAACGTGTTGGCATTCGGGATATCGAGGCCGGATTCGATGATGGATGTGCTGAGAAGTACGTCCACATCTCCATCGACGAAACGTGACATGATGTCCGCCAGCTCCCTCTCCGGCATCTGCCCATGAGCGATCTCTACCTTCGCCTCTGGAATCAGTCTCTCGATGCGTGTCTTGACGCTCCCAATCGAGTGCACACGGTTGTGAACCAAGAACACCTGGCCGCCTCGATCCAGCTCCCGCAAGACCGCCTGGCGGATCATCCCCGGATCATAGGGTCCAGTGTGTGTAATGACCGGGAGCCGGTCTTCAGGAGCCGTATCGATGGTCGATATGTCGCGTACCCCGGTCAGCGCCAGGTACAAAGTGCGTGGAATGGGCGTGGCGGTTAGCGTAAGGACATCGACCTCTGTTCGCAGAGATTTCAGGTATTCCTTGTGCGTCACACCAAAGCGTTGCTCCTCGTCGATAATCAATAGCCCCAGGTTCTTGAAGCGCACATCCTTCTGCAGTAATCGGTGAGTCCCGATCACGACATCGACTCGACCCTCACGCATACGTTCCAGGACGGTGGCGGTCTCGGAGGGCGTGCGGAATCGAGAAAGCATCTCCACCTCGACCGGAAATGCCGCCAGTCTGCGCATGAAGGTGCGGTGGTGCTGCTGCGCGAGGATGGTGGTTGGAACGAGGATTCCGACCTGCTTTCCATCCATAACAGCCTTAAAGGCCGCTCGCAATGCGACCTCCGTTTTACCGTAGCCTACATCGCCGCAGATCAGGCGGTCCATCGGACGGGCGCGTTCCATGTCTGATTTCACAGCTTCAAGCGCACGGATCTGATCCTGAGTCTCAACGTAGGGAAACGAAGCTTCCAATTCCCGCTGCCAGTGCGTGTCTTCGGCGAAGGCATGGCCGACTACCGTCACGCGGCGGGCATAGAGCTGGAGCAGGTCCTTGGCGATCTCTTCGACCGCCTGCTTGGCCTCGGTGCGGCTGCGCTCCCAGCGCTGTGATCCCAATCGTGAGAGGCGGGGAGAGCCACCATCCACCCCCAGATAGCGCGTGATGCGGTCCGCTTGATGGATGGGAACATAGAGCTGGTCGCCTTGGGCATAGGAGACCAATAAATACTCACGCTCAAGTTCATCCAGAGTTCGAGAGACGAGCCCCTCAAAGCGACCCACACCGTAGTCTACGTGGACCACATGGTCACCCAGTTTCAGATCAGCATATGCGGACTCTGGTGCTGGTGATTTGGGGCGGGCGCGCCTTCTGAGCTTAGGTCTGGACCATCCGAATATCTCCGCATCCGTAAGCAAGTGGATGCGAGTTTCATTTGGCCGCCTAAGGGTCCAGCCTTCGGTAAGCGCACCTTGAATGAAGGTAATCTCACCCGGGATAAGCTCATCTGGGACTGCCTCCGCAACGCGTTGTGCCCCGTCCTGCTCGTTCCAAAGATCGACCAGTCGGTTCGCCTGACGGCTGACGACGATAGAAGTCTCATGTGCCAATCGTCGCTCGAGCAAGTAGGCCATAAGCGGCTTGATCTGTCCGCCAAACCGGGAACCGGCAGTCAGTATTTCGGAAGTCGTCCGGCCCGATAGGCCAAGGTCGACGGAGCTTAACCGATCCAGACTTTCCCGAAGCTCGTCGATGGTCAGGTACGGTCTGGGTGCGTCCTGCTCGAGGTGCTCCAAACCCGCGCGGAGTTCCAGGGCCTGAGCTTCTAATTCATGCGCCATGGTTTCAACGGCTGTGAGACCGTCCATCAGCACCACCGCGCCTTGGGGCAAGTAATCGAGGAACCCATGGGGCCCTGAACTGACCCTCGGCAAGTAGAATTCGTGCAGCTCAGAATTGTGATCGGGGGTGGAGCCCAACAGGGTGGGAATTCCCTCACGCGCAGGTGTCAGCTCTAGGTCATCGATCATCTGCGAAGATCGCTGGGTGGCTGGATCAAACTCCCGCATCGAATCGATCTCATCGCCAAACAACTCAATACGAGTAGGAGCGCGGTGGGTATTAGACCAAATGTCGAGGATCCCTCCTCGCCGGCTGAATTGACCGCGTGTCGTAACGATACTTGCGGGTTCGTATCCGACCCCCACCAGGAACTCCAGAAGCTCCTGCATTTCAACCGTCTGATGGAGCTGGAGCTCACGACTGCTCGCGAGCATTTGTTCCGGCGACAGAGTCACGGTCATAATGGCTCGAACCGTGCAAAGAAGGATGGTGTTCTCGCGCATCGTCTCGGCCGCCAATCGAGCCAATATCTCGGCCCGATGCTGACGGGTTTGCTCGCCCCACGGCAGTCGTTCGTAGAAAAGCGGATCCGGCTCCGGAAAGACAGCAACGTCGATATGCGGGTTCCAGTGGGGCAGCTCCTGTGCGAGTGTCAGAACTCTGTCCACACGTGGCGCAACCATCAGCAGCGGCCCTGCAAATGCATCAATCAAGGAAGCTGCGATTGGCGCCCGCGCGGAGCTGGGGAGGGGGAGCATCCCTACGGATACCCCATCCACGGGATCCACACCTTGGCTTAGAGCGGGCAGAAGTGGCGAGAGATCCATCACCCTTCCTCGAGCCGGTTGCAGGCTGTCATCGCGCGCTGAATGCCGTCTTCCAAGTACTGTTCTACGCAAGAAACTGCCCGATCAAGAACGCCAGCCAGGATCGGCCACTCCCCCCCGCCGAAGTTGGAAAGTACATAATCGGCGGCCGACCGCCGACGGGGCCCAATACCAATGCGCAGCCGGGGAAACTCTTGACTGCCAAGGTGGTTTATGATCGATCGCATCCCTCGGTGCCCCGAGGAGCCCCCGGCTGGACGCATTCGAAGCGTTCCTAATGCGAGATCCAGCTCGTCAAAGGCGACCACTAGATTAGGCAGCTCAACGCCAAAAGCACGCACCAGGGAGGCCACGGAGCGGCCCGATTCATTGACATAGGTTTGGGGTTTGGCCAATACAACGGTTCGAATTTCGTCTTCGATAACTGCAACGACCGCCTCCGACACACTTCTGTTCAGAGAGGCTCCGTAGGCCTCAAGCAGGTAATCGATCAACATGTAGCCCGCGTTATGGCGGTTGCTGCGATAGTGCCGGCCAGGATTTCCCAATCCGACGATTAGGTGTTCACTCATGCCTTCGACCTCGTTGACGGGCGCGATCCTGGCGCTGATGGTGCTGTCTCATGCGCAGATATCCAGTGTATGCGCGTACCCTTGGCGCCAGGCGCACGTAGATCGCGGAAGTCAGCATCAGGAAGACACCGATGAAGATGCCTGCTCTAAGCGCAGAGGAGAAGCGGCTCGGCGGCTCATCTTCAAGCTCCGACTCCGGCTGAAGGGTAGGCGCGGGGGTTGCCACAGCTGTTGGCAGGGCGCCCACTGCTGCTGGCGGCGGAGTCTCCGTGGGCGTGTAGTTCCTGAGCCTGACGCCACCAATGATATTTTCGAAAGGGGGAGAACCCTCGACACTGACCCGCAGGCGAAGACGGTAGACCCCGTCCGTGATTTCGGTCGTATCCCATATCGCCAGCCGCCCGTCCACGACCGGAGTGTCCAGCGCCTCGCCGATCGGAAACCAGGTGTCGGTTGGATCGGGATCGAAGCTGAACGCCAGATCGAAACTCTCAAAAGCGGGGTGGCTAGCGGTGCCGGAGATCGTGACGATTCCTGTCACGGACTGGCCCTGCCCTGGCTCCGTGATTTCGGCGAAACCAGGAATCTGACGCAGCAGTGACAGCAGCGTGGAAAGCGAGAGCCAGGCCACCCCCAGAGCCTGCTTGACTATCATTCTTCAAGACTCAGCATGCGCATAATTGACATTCGAGATATTCCGCGGTACCGGTGCTTGAACTCCAGAACCGAGGGACAATATGGCAACTGGGGAGTCTATCATGTTGACGACGGCAACCTTCCCCGTTAGAATCGCCAGGCGTTGGGCGTCCTCAATCCAGGGGCAGCCCAATTTTTCTGCCGGGTTTCTTCCCGGCCGGGGAAGTACCTATCGTAATTCTTGCGGCAAAGGCTGAGAGATCGGTCGCTGACCGCTGTGCCGAAGAGGTTTAGGATGGATAAGGAAGATCAGCGCCTAGACGCCGAAACGATTAACCTCGACGGGGGAACGATCGGCCACGTCGAAGCGGATGAAATCCTGATAACCCAAGGTGGAGCCCGTTCCATATCGGGTAACCACATCGAAATGAGTCAGGGCGGTGCCTGGAGCGTTCAAGGCGGCAGGATCGAAATGAGCCGGTCCGGAGCAGTGGGCGTACGCGGAGAGCATATTTCATTCTTGGGAGCCGCTACCGGACTGGCAATCGCCGACACGGCAAAGCTTGAAGATTCAAGGACCGGCCTCGTCGTCGGGCGCGAGATACATGTCAGCAACAGCCCCAGTTTAATCTTTGTGGCTCGAGAGGTGCACGGGGATGTGCAAACCTATCTCGACGCGCGAGGCGCGCTGCTGGCAGGCCTGGCGGCGGGAATAACCGGCGGAATGTTTTTGCTGCTAAGTCGCCTATTGCGCAAGCGCACTTAGCATAGAGGAGCGATTGATGGATACTCCAAAGCTCAAGGGCCAGAAACGGACGCTGATCGGCAAGCGAGTGAAGACCTTGCGCCAAATCGGGCGCCTTCCGGGCGTGCTTTATGGAGCAGGGATTGAATCCGTGCCAATAGAACTCGATGGGCGAGAAGCCTCGCGACTGCTTTCACGGTCGAGCAGCTCAACCCTAATTGAGCTCGATCTTGACGACGAATCGCACTCGGTACTGGTGCGTGGAGTGCAGCGGGACGTCATTCGAGGGAATTATTTGCATGTCGACCTTCTCAAAGTGGCCATGGACGTCCTCATTCGCGCGGAAGTGCCGATCGAGCTGATCGGTGAACCCCCAGCCGCCGAGGAGGCGGGCGTCGTGCTGCTTACGGGTGTAACCACAATCGAGGTAGAGGCTCTGCCAGCTGACTTGCCGGACCGCATAACCGTCAATCTTGAGAACCTTGAGAATCTCGAAGATTCGATAACAGTCGCCGATCTTTTTCTGGGCCAGGGGATCACCGTACTTACTGAGAAGGATGAGTTGATCGCGCGCCCGATCTATCAGGCCGAAGAGATCATCGAAGAGGTAGTCGAAGAGGAAGAACTCGAAGAGCTGCTTGAGGGTGAAGAAGTGGAAGAGGTCGGAGAGGACGAGGCCGAAGCGGATGCAGAGGCCGAGGTGCAGTCCGAAGAGGACGGCTAGGATCCAGATCAGCCAAAATCAAGGCCCATAATTCTCACCCTAATGTCGAGCTGCCAATCTATCCGATTGCAGACCCTCGACTCCGGAAGTTTGCAGCATCCAATACCTTCAGGAAATTCACCGTGATCCTTGCGGTCACTCCCCAGATCGTCTCTCCTTCAAACTCCTTGAAATAATAGACCGGGACGTTGCGTCCCGAAACCAGGGGTTGTCGCTCTTGGATTTCGAGATTGCCTGAAGCTGCCAACCATTCGATGGGAACGCCGAAGGTGTGGGCGACTTCCATGGGGTTGGGCGCCAGCGGGTAAGGCCAGGGGATGACTCCAACCACGGGCGTGACTAAGTACTGCGTGACGGTGAAAAGCGGATTAAGCTGGCCGAGCGTTTCCACATCCGCTGGGTTCAGCCCGATTTCCTCCTGCGCCTCTCGAAGTGCGGCTGCCGCGACCGTCCCGTCCGAGGCCTCGATCTGACCCCCCGGAAATGAAACCTGACCCGCGTGGACATCCACGGAGTCGGTCCGGCGCGTGAAAAGCAGCTTCCAAGTCCCATCTTCTTCATACAGGGGGATGAGGACCGCGGCGGGAGTCGCGTCCCATTCGGTCTCGGGCTTAGCATCCAATTCGCCAAGCGATCGCTGCAGGCGGTCCCGTAAATCATCCATGTGTTTCTAGCCTCTCACCGCACGCGCAAAGACCAGGTACCCGGTGTGAGCCACCATGCGATCGGTGGGGCGGAGACGCTGCGGATTCGGCTTATAGAACCGAAGCATGATTTCACACACTTCGGGCAGGGCGAAAAGCTTTCCCTCCAGTTCGCTCAAGAAGCGACTGACCTGATTGGCGGTTGGTAAGATCACACCCAGAATCCCGCCGTCCGCCATGGCTTCGCGTGTCTGGCGCAAATAGCGATGCGCGTGGGGTAAATCCAAGAATAAGGATCCAATACCTTGCTCCGTGAACCCGGCCTCAATATCGAGCTGCTTGAGCTCAACTCTCTCGCGCAATCCGACACGTTCTAGATTTCGGCCGGCAAGCTGCAACATGTCACCGCGCCGATCATAGGAATAAACCATGCCCTGTGGCCCTACCGCCCAGGCAAGCGCGGTTGTAAGCGCTCCCGACCCGGTGCCGGCTTCCACGACTTGAACCCCCGGGCCAATTGAGAGGCGAAGGAGAATGTAGCCAATCTCCTTGGGATAAATGATTTGAGATTGGCGCTTGGTGTGAAGAAGAATATCGCGCAACGTTGGCTGGAGCATTAGGAACTCATGGTCGATGTGGCTTGCCACCGTGGTGCCCCAGGGTAGCCCGATAAGATGCTCGTGCTGCAACACGCCACGATGGGTCTGTAGCTGGAGATCCGGATCCAGCCGAATGATGAACTGCTTACCATTTTTGGCGATAAGCATCGCTAGATCGCCGAGTTGGCTGGGCTCAGGCAACTTGGCCCTCCATTTGCTCGGCCCTCGACGCAACGAGTCGGATCACCCTTGACCGCTCTAGCAATACATCATTCCTGCGAACGACGAACCCTGCCTCAGAGATCGGATCGGTCCACGAACTTGGAAGATCGGCGTACTGGCCGGTAACCCGGAAGAGCCAGGCCGCCATGCGATCGAGAAAGCCCGAGCCGCGGATCTCTGCCATGGGCACGACCCGGTACTGCCCCTCAGGCTTGAGAGTTCGACGGGCCTCTAACAATGATTCTGAGTCCAGAATGAATTCAGTCGGAAACGTGCTGAGCAGCGTGGCAAACGTACACTCTGGAAAGGGCAACGCCTGCGCCTGGGCCTGCACCACTTTGGAATCATGGCTAGCCTGCTTCAGGCGATGGCTCGCCATGTGGCACATCTGATGCGAAGCGTCGACCCCAACCACATTTCCGCCGCGTCGACTGATCTCGAGAAGAAGATGGCCGGGTCCCTGCGCTATCTCAAGCATGGGCTCGGCCGGAAAGGGATCAATCACCGATCGAACCCAGTCGTTCCACTGGCCCACAGACACAATCCTCGCCACGAGGTCGTAGGACCAGGCCAGAGTTGTATAAAAGTGGCGGAAAAAGAATCGCAGGAAACTGCGAAAGACCTTCACCGGAGATTGGATAACGCCAACGCCGAAAACGTCAGAAATAGGGCAAAGCCGACACTATCGGTTACCGTCGTTACCAGGACCGACGATGCAAGGGCGGGGTCAAGCCTCAGAAATTTGAGCGAAATAGGAACCAGCGCGCCCACGAACCCCGCAACGAGCATGTTGCCGATCAACGCCACTCCCAGAACCATGCCCAGCACGGGGTTTCCTTTCCAAGCCCAGACGGCTAATCCAACCACCGTTCCTACGAGCGCACCCGCTACGAATCCGGTCAGGCCTTCCTTGAGCACGGTGCGCCACGCGTTCTTCATATCAATTTCTCCGAGGGCCAGTGCGCGGACGATAAGGGCCAGGCTCTGAGTGGCCGTATTGCCTCCCAGGCCGGCCACCACAGAGAGAAAGACAGCAAGGATGGCTACCTCCGCGATGAGCGACTCAAAGTTCGATATCACCCATGCTGCGAAGAGTGCGGTAGCCGCACTCAGGTAGAGCCAGGGTATCCTCATCCTGATGGCTTGGCGGATTGGGCTGTTGATTGAAAGGTCAGGATCGGGGACGTTGGCCAAGCGGTAGATATCTTCGGTAGCCTCCTCCGCCACAACGTCCAAGACATCGTCATGGGTGATTACTCCCACAACCACCCCTCGATCATTTACCACCGGTAAGGCGGCCAGGTCATAGCGCGCCATGCGGAGCGCCACGTCCTCCTGATCCTCCTGTGTATGCGCGGAAATCACCTCCGAGTCCATGATGGTCTCGACCTTAGTTTTCGCATCCGAGATCACCAGATCGCGCAAGCCTACGATCCCGACCAATCGGTCGGCCTCATCCTCCACATAGAGGTAGTAGGGTGTCTCCGAACTCGGCTCCACCCGACGGAGGATCTGGATCGCTTCCGAAGCCGTGGTTCCCATCGGAAGCGCGATAAAGGAGGTCGTCATCCGCCCGCCGGCCGTTTCATCGGCGAAGGGCAGGAGCGGCAGGACGTTCCTAGCCTCTTCCATCTCGGCCAACGCCTGCTCCGCCCGATCGGCGGGCAAGTCGCCGAGCACATCCGCCGCTTCGTCCGGTTCCATCTCGTCCAGGACGTCCGCCAACTGTTCCGTATCAAACGTCTCGGCCACCGCCGCGGCCTGCTCGTCTTCCAATTCCTCCAGCAAGTCGGCGGTTGCTTCCAGATCTAAGCGGGGCAGAAGAGCAGCCTGATCCTTGTCATCAAGATCCGAAAAGGCGTCTGCCCGATCGACGGGATGCAGGTCGGTGAGGGTGTCAATTGCGGCCTGAACCTCGCCTGCCTCCAGCGCAGCTCGAATGCGCGTCAGCGCGAGCTCGATCTGTGAGGGATCCACGGGAACCCCCTCTCTGTCTTGTTTTTGGGGAGCCTAGCGGTTCGGGACTGCCTCGCCCAACAGAAGCTTGATCGCTTCGTCTAGCTGCGGATCTTCGCCTTCGTCAAGGCCCGATTCGGGGATCAGAACCTCAACGTCGGGGCTGAGACCGATGCCATGGATGAGGCGGTCGCCTGGAGTATACCAACGGGCAATGGTGACGCGGATAGCACCTTGATTGTCGTCCAGTTCAACCCAGTTCTGTACCGAACCCTTTCCGAAAGAAGTCTCGCCAACCAACAGGCCACGCTCGTGATCCTGGACTGCGCCGGCCACGATCTCGGAGGCGGAGGCCGTGCCTCCATTGATCAACACCACTAAGTTTATCTCGACCGCTTTGCCGCCGGGTCTAGCTTGGTGAATCGTCTCCTCGCCATCGCCAAATCTTTCGATCAAAATGACGCCGTCCGGGATGAATTCTGAAGCGACATCAATCGCCGAGGTCAAGAAGCCTCCGCCATTACCGCGCAGGTCCAGAATCAGTCCCACCGGATCCTCTCGTTGCAAATCTCTGAGCGCACGAGTTAGATCGTTAGAAGTATCCGCTCCGAAGGTCAGGAGACGCACGTAGGCGATATTGTCTTCGAGCATCTCGCTTTCGACGCTAGGAAGGTCGATCTTCGCGCGAACGATTTCGACGACGAACGGTTCCGTAAGTCCCTCGCGACGGATGGTGAGACTGACGGTGCTCCCCGCCGGGCCCAACACCTGGCGAATGACGAGGCTGGGATCCAAGCCAGTAACGTCCTCACCGTTTACCCCTATGACCTCATCTCCAGCATGCAGCCCAGCCTGCTCGGCGGGCGATCCGGGCATGGTGGAAATGATTGTCAGGTACTCGGCCTCCGTATCCACAAAGGCGCCGATGCCCTCAAACTCGCCATTTAGAGGAAGGTTCGCCTGGAGGAACTGCTCCGGATCCATGTAGGAAGTGTGCGGATCCTCAAGCGCATCCACCAAGCCGCGAAGCGCGCCCCGCATGAGCGCTTCGTTGTCAAGCGGCTGGTCAACGTAATCATTAAGCAGAATGTCCCAGGCTTCCCAGATAGGCGCGATCAGCTGCTCTTGATCTATTCCATCAACTTCGGGGGTGATCTCATCGCGGGAGAGGATCCGCGGAATGGCGAGTTCGATGGGCGGCGCGTCCCCAGCAGCCGCGGTGATGCGCGGAGCCACATATCCCAGGGCGACACCGGAGGTAAACGCGAGGCCAGTGAATCCGATCGCGACCGCCAGTACCAGGCCGACTTTCCAGGTATTTGATTTCATGCGGACACTCCTCATTCAAAACAACCAAGTGAAAATATCACAGGTTCCTAAGGGAAGCATGAACATTGAAGGGGCAGGACGCAATGCGGAATGGAGGCTAGTCGAAGTGACGAACGGCCCAAGAGTCGATAAGTAAATCGTAAGCCTCAGACCCAGCCGCCTCTACATATTGCAGGATTTGGTGTCCGTCCAACGGGTAGTTTGGATAACATGAAGTGGGCCAGGCGCCTCGCGGGGCCGCTGCAACGGCCGTGACAACGGATCCATCGATATCCGCTCGATCGAGTCGCGGGACAATTTCTTCCGCCGTAACGAGCACTTGTTTGGCGGCGTAGGCTAATTCCCGATCCACACCCCAATTCCGTCCGAGCTGTGTGTTGCCCATGGGATCGGCCCTTAAGGCATGAATGACCGCGAGATCGCACTTCACAGCCGGGAAGGCGGTCAACTTGGCTCCCGTGTAAGGATCGATCACTTCCTTCACGTCGGGCCGAAGCTTCATGAGATCGGTGCCCTGCCAGGCCAGGGAGGGCATGAAGCCCACTCCGGAAAGGGCTGCACGTAGTCCGAGCGCCAGGCTGGCCTCGCTCTCCTCAATGATTTCCAGCTCGCCGGCAGAAGAAGCCTGCGTGAAATTCGGCGCCAACCCGAAGGCTTCCAGTCCAAAGTAGCAGGTTCTGATACGCGAGACCAGGCCCGCGCCGACGAGCAAGTCGCTTTCTAACCCGGCCGTGAAGGTGAGCAGCGTCAGGCCAAGCGCAGGTGGATTGGCGAGTACTGCGAGCGCAAATGCCATCGGCCGCCGATAGTTCGTCACACCTCCTAAGGCCAACACACCGTCGCCTTCCGGCAGCATTGCCACGCCTTCCTGAATAGTGATTCGCTTATCCATCGGGTTCTGGAGGCTCGCCCCCCTCCGACTCCAGTTGGGATACGCGCTCCCTCAATTCGCTCATCGTCTGGTCTTGCTCAGCCCACGGATTCCTGACTGCTTTGGCCGCGCGCCTCAGCAGATCCACCTCACTCCCGCCGCGCCTTAGCGCGAGAATCAAACCACCATTCACGGCTACAACAATTAGCAGCGTCAGGCAGATGACAGCCGCAGGACTGAATCTAGGCACGGTTTCCATTCTGCTCTGTCGAGTATATGCAGTCGGGGGATGGCGGTCAACCAGCGGCTTTATAATCCTCCACCATGCCTATTCACGCGTTATCCGATGAAGTGTCTTCCGCCATCGCGGCGGGAGAAGTCGTCGAACGTCCTTCCTCGATCGTCAAGGAGTTGATCGAAAACTCCCTGGATGCAGCCGCCACGACAATCCAGGTTCAAATCAAAGATGGCGGAAAGTCGTTGATTGAGGTCGCCGATAACGGCTCCGGAATCCCACACCGCGAGGTCGCTCTGGCGGTCGAGCGGTATTCCACCTCGAAGCTGGACACGATCGACGACCTGCGGGCGATAAGGACGCTCGGCTTTCGTGGCGAAGCTCTGGCCTCCATTGCCTCGGTCTCTCGCATGGTGCTGACCACCCGCCCAGTTGCGGAGCAGGTGGGTACACGGCTGCAGGTCGCCGGGGGTCGGGTGGGGGAAATAGAGGCGGCGGGTACTTCCGAGGGCACTATCGTTCAAGTGAAAGATCTCTTCTACAACGTGCCGGCCAGGAAGCGCTTCTTAAAGTCGGATACTACAGAACGCGGCTGGATCTCACGACTCGTGACGCGCTATGCCATGGCATACCCCGAACGCCGCTTCGAATTTATTAGCGATGGTCGTATCAAGCTGCAGACTAGTGGGAATGGAGATCCCATAGAGGTGCTCGCTGAGGTCTACGGCCTGGAGGTAGCGCAGCAGATGATCCCGATCCCGAAGGCCTCCAGCGAGCGGATCACGGTCTCTGGGTTCGTGGGAGCGCCTTTCGTTAATCGGTCGAATCGACGGGAAATCACACTATTTGTCAATGGGCGATGGATTCAAGATTTGGGTTTGGGATCGGCAGTCACTCAGGCCTATCACACATTTCTGATGGTCGGCCGCTATCCGATTGCGCTGCTAGCCATCGAGGTGCCGCCTGAGACCATGGATGTCAATGTGCACCCTGCCAAGGCCGAAATCCGCTTCGAAAATCCCGGGCTAGTATTTTCGATCGTTCAGCGAGCCGTACGTGCCACGCTGCTGGGGCAATCGCCCATTCAGCCAGTCTCCGTGGAGCCCATCTGGTCTGGGGGTCGCCTTGCGCAGACATTCGAAGGCTCAGATCGCGTGGAACGCACCCTGGAGCCGGCGGCCCAAAGCACTATGGGCCTTCCAGTCCTGCGCCCGGTGGGTCAGGTGGGCGCTACCTATCTCGTAGCGGAAGGTCCCGATGGCGTATACCTCATCGATCAGCATGCGGCACATGAGCGAGTGCTATTTGACAAGCTCATGGCGCAGGTAGAGTCGGAGTTCCCCGAGTCTCAGGGATTGCTCCAGGCGGAAACCGTCGAACTGACGGAGGGTGAAGCCGAGTTAGTGGAGAGCAACCTGGGAGTTCTGGAATCGTTGGGGTTCGCGATCGAGTCGTTCGGCGCCCGCGCCTATCGCGTGCGGTCAGTGCCAGCCGCGGTGTCAAACTTATCCCCCGAACGGGCGTTGAGGGTGGTGGTCGAAGATTTTGAGGAGGACGAAATGCCGCTCGCGGCTGAAAAAGAAGCTCGGTTGGCGGCACGCATCTGCAAGCGCGCCGCAATCAAGGCCGGCCAGGTACTGTCTCTAGAGGAGCAGCGACAGCTAATTTCGGATCTTGAACAGAGTTCCTCGCCTCGAACTTGCCCCCACGGGCGTCCTACGATGGTGCACCTGTCTGTGGCCGCCCTGGAGCGCCAGTTTGGACGAAGAGGGTAGGAGCTTCTCCAAAGGGGGATATTCAGCCTCCGCGTCCGGGACCCCTTTGATCTGTGCTAGCTACGCGGACGGGTCGTGACTTTCGTCGATGGTCCCATGGGAAGCCTGACCGTAAATTTGGACCCCTCGCCCAGGGCGCTCTCAACGGATATCGAACCCTCATGGCTTTCGGCGATACGCTTCGCGATCACGAGCCCCAGTCCCGTTCCCGGGACATCGTCTGCACCCTCCGCGGCTCGATAAAACCGTTGGAACAACCGCTCCTGATCTTCAGGTGAGATCCCGCGCCCCGTATCGCGAACTTCCATCAGCACTTCATCGCCCTCCGAGTGGAGGGAAACGGTCACTACAGCCCCTGGTTGGCTGTACTTGATGGCGTTTGTCAGCAGGTTCAGCAGCAGCTGCTTGAGGACCTTTCGATCCCCGTGAACCGGAACCAGCGAGGCATCAAATTCGGTCTCCAGCTCGATCTCTCTGGATTCTGCCTGAGCGCGCACCACTTCCAGTGACTCCTGTGCGAGTCCGCCCAGATGAACCGGCTCACGCTTGAAACGCATGCGGCCTGATTCCAGGCGTGAAAGTTCCAAGAAATCGGTCGTGAGATCGTTCAGGCGTTGCACCTCGTGCAGAATCGTCTGACTTATCTTGGTGCGCTGGTCCGCCGGGAGTTCGGCTCGCTGAAGCAGATGCGAGGCGGCCGTAAGGGCGGCCAGCGGTGTTCGCAGCTCGTGCACGATTTCGGCGATGAGGTCGCTTTGCAAGAAGAGCTGGCTATTCTCAATGGCTATGGCAGCCTGAGCGGCTAGCGTCTGCAGAATCTGCACATCTTCGTCGGTGAAAATTCCTTCCGTCTTGTTGACGGATTCGATGACCCCTAAGACCTTATCCTTCGTGCGCAGCGGAACGCCGAGGATGCTTTGGGTTTCAAATCGCGTTAATGCATCCATCTCTCGATAGAAGCGGGGATCGTTAATCACGTCCTGGGAGACGATGGGTTCCCCGTGTGTGAAGACCCAGCCCGCGATGCTGTTGTCGGCGGGGATGGCCCGCTGTCCGACGCCGCTCACGAGCGCGCCAGTGGCGGCCTCGAAGTAAAGCGAGTGGGTCTGCTTTTCATATAGCAGGAGCGAGGAGGCCTCGCTCTCCGTCAGCTCCCTGGCGGCCACCACGATGCGCTGGAGCAACGTGTCGAGGTCAAACGTCGAGGCCAGATCAGAGGTCAACTCCAGCAGACGCTGGTAGCGATTTAAGAGCTTCGGGTAGTTGCGGATGGCGGTTTCCGGGCCAGCGCGATTACTGCTCAAGACGCACCTCATCAACAACCAGTGGGAACAGCACGGCCACGTCACCTGTGAGGACGATATCGGCTCGCGAATCGAGATAAGTGGGCTCCCGATTGAGGATCAGTAACCGCGCCCCATGCTCGACCGCGCGATAGGGGAGTTCTGCAGCGGGAGTGACCTCCAGCGAAGAGCCGCCAACGATGACCATGTCCGCCGCATCGAAGAGCGCATTAGCCGCTGCCAGCGCTTCGTGAGGCAGTTGTTCGCCGAAGAGAACGATCTCGGGCTTGAGCGGGCCGCCACAAGATTCACAATATGGAGCCTTTCCGGTCTCAACGAAAATCTCGAACAGTGGGCCCCCGTCGTAGCGCTGGAAGCACTCTACACAAACCGCCTCCCGCAGATGACCATGGAGTTCATAGACGTTCTTCGATCCGGCGCGCTGATGTAATCCATCCACATTCTGGGTCACAACACCGTGAACGATCCCATCTTCTTCTAGCGATGCCAGCGCGATATGAGCCGCGTTTGGCTGCGCGATCCAGATCATCTCTGCCAGGGAATGGAACCAGCCGTAGAATTTTTCAGGATCGAATCGAAAACTGGCAAGCGAAGCAACTTCCATGGGATCGACCTGGTTCCAGACACCGGAATGCGCCGACCGAAAATCAGGGATGCCCGATGGGGTTGAGAAGCCGGCGCCGGTAAGGGCAACCGCACGTTTCGAGTTCCTCAGCAGATCCGCTGCCTGACGCGTTTGAAGCTGGAGACTCGATTCGCTCAATGGAGATTGGCGACGGTCAACCGTGCGCTGATCGTCTCAGTCATCTTGCGGATCTGATCGCCAGTTAGAGTGTCGCGATGCAAGATCACCAGCGGTTTGCCACTCTGGGCCGCCTGCTGCGCCAGCTCTGGGGCGGGTGAAACGATACCTGCCAATTCAATCCCTAAATCGGCTTCAACTTGCTTCCATGGAATATTAAGGCTCGTTCGCTCTCGAGTAATAAGGGCAAGGCTGGTCTTGCTTCGTTCCAGTCCGGTCGAGAACATTTCCTCCAGCACCGCCCGGGCGATGACATTGGAAGGATAGACCGGTTCGACGATGGCAATAACTTGCGAGCTCAGTGCCAACAATGGGCGAGTGAAGGGACGCACGCCGGAACCGATGTCCAGAATCAGCACATTGCTCATCGTGGTCAGATTGCTGATAACGGCCTCCATCTGTGGCACAGCATCATCCAATTCGGCCTCCTGCGGCTGATAGGATGCTAATAACAATCGCACGCCGCTGTTGTGAGTCACAAGCTCTGATTCGACAGATCGCAAATGGATGTCCTTAAGCGATCGCGATAGCAGGGTGGTCAAAGCGGTAGGGCTCGTAATTCCTAGATTCAACGCCATGGAACCCTGGCCCGGATTGATTTCCGCCACAATTACGTCCATCCCGCTCTGTTGCATCGCGACCCCCACATTCAATGCGAGGGTCGAAGTTCCCAGGCCGGCCCGCGTTCCGAAGAAACTGATGATCTGTGCCTGCTCCGGCGCTTCGGTAGCCGGCGCCGAAGTAGATCTAGACAACACGGCCTTTACGTGCGCGGTCAATTCGGCGGGGTGAGTGGGTTTTGTCAGATAGTCATCGACTCCCGATTCGAAGCCTCTGACCTTGTCGTCCACCATAGTCTTGGCAGTGAACATAACGATTGGGATGTGCGAAAGTGAGGGATCGGACCGAAGTCGCTCCGTAACCTGATACCCGTCCATATCTGGCATCATGACGTCCAGCAGAATCAAATCAGGCTGCTCAGAGGCAGCCTTGGAGAGGCCGATCGTACCGTTGCTCGCAACCGCGATTTGGTACCCCTGACGCTCTAACATCAGGCCGACGAGCTTCAAAGTATCGATATCGTCATCGATGATGAGGATCTTCTCTGTCATTTTTGTCCAGAAAAAGAGAGCTAAGGCAGTCTAGCATAAAGGGCAACGCCGAGCAAGGATTCGGCATTCCCACACCTTATGTTAGGTTCTTCAACTCCCCGTTGCTTATCGCGCAGTGTGCCGCGATAATTTCGAAATCTCCCCGTGGCTTGTATAATCCCGCCGCCGCTCTTGGATTGGGAGGACCTATGAACGTGGGAAGCTGGGGATTTGGGGGATCCTTTTACCTGGCGTTGCCCGCCCGCGATATCGGCTATGTGCTGATCGCGGTTTATTTGTTGCTGATCGTTCTGGGTCTTCGTCACAAACGACTCACCCTTTCCAAGAAAGCTGATCGGTACCTGTTCCTGGGCCTACTAGTTTCCGCGCCCATTGCTGCGGCGCTGCTTGCCGTGCAGTTTCCCGCCGAGCCGGGGCTGGCCGCCCCCGGCCAGCCCATAGCGCCAATGGGCGCGTCATTCCCGCTCTTTGGGGCCGTGCCATGGGTGCTGGCAGCCGGATTGCTTGGCGAGCCTTACGCGATTGCGGCGGCATTTCTGGGGGGCTTGGCGCAAGCAGGCTGGATGACTCAGCGGTTGCTGACCCCGTTTAGCATCGCCGCGCAGGCCGCGGTTTTCGCATGGCTTATCCGACGCAACTATGCGGACTGGCCGGGACGGCTGGCCGCACGTCCGCTGCCGAGCGCACTCGCCGTGGGCTTGCTCTTCGGCGTGTTGCACTCGTTCGAAAACTTCGCCTACAGTAGCGGCGACTTCTTCGCTGCGCTGGACTATGCACTTTCACTTCTTGGGCGGTCGATGATGGCCAGCGTTCTGGAGATGGCCATCGCGGGGGTGATTGCCGAGAGTATCCGAACCCTCGTACCGTGGCATCGTCCTGCCCCAATTCGGGTTGGGCCATACAACCGCTCTCTATCCGCCCGGATGGTAACGGTGATCATCACGCTCGGAGTGATTGGCGGTGCGGCCCTGACCTATGGCAATTGGCTGCTGGCGAGATCCTCGGCCACCGAGATCATCTCCGATCAGATGGAGCAGACCGCGCATCAGGCCGGGGAAGGGATCCCGTTCTTCATCCATACTGGCAGGACGCAGATTCGCGAGCTTGCGGCCAGCATGGAAGGCATCGGTTTGAGCGATCAGTTCATAACCACATTGCTTGCGGATACCCACCGTTCCCTCACATTCTTCACGCGTCTTGCAGTGCTCGACTCTGCTGGGGCCGTGCTCGCGGATTGGCCGCAGGGGTCGGTGATTGTTCCGGTGGAGCTCCTGGCGGCCGCTCAAACCGGAGTTCCTCAAGAGATCAGCATAGCGCCTGATCGGGCGGATGAGGGGGTGCAGTTAGTCTTCCTCTCGCCCGTAGTGGGTTCCCGCTCCTCGGTTGTGGGCTGGGCTGACCTTGCGCGCAATCCGCTGTTGCAGCCAGTGCTGGCGCGCTTGGCTGCCTACCGAGACGGACAAGCGCTGATCGTCGACGAACAGGGGAGAGCGATTTCTCACCCCGACCCCGACCGATCGTTTACGCAAGTCGAATTCGCCGAAGGCCCGGAGAGTGTGTTCTTTGTGGCCACGAGTTCCGGAGGAGCTCGATCCCTGGTCTACTCGCACCCGGTGGAGGGTTATCCCTGGCGTGTGATCGTGTCAACTCCGCAGCGCACGCTGGATACCTTGGCATTTGCCACTACAGTCAATCTGTTCATCCTATTGGTCACTATCGGCTCAGTGCTCATTGTGGGTGTGCATTTGATGAGTCGTCGCCTCACACGCCCACTGCGGCAAATGGCTTCCACTGCCGAGTCGATCGCGCGGGGGGACCTGGACCGCCACGTTTCCACCAAGGGCGAGGATGAGATCGGCCGGCTTTCGACATCCTTCGAGCGCATGCGGATCAGCCTAAAATCGCGCCTGGATGAGCTCAATCTGCTTCTCTCTACGAGCCAGATCATGTCCGAGAGTTTCGACCTCGATGAGGCGCTGCCGGTCGTGCTCGGCAAAATCCGGGACCTAACCGGGGCCGAAACCGTTCGGCTCGTGCTCGTATCTGGGGCTTATCGGGCAGGCCAGGGCGGGCGAGGGTGGGAGAGCTTGGATGCGGGGATACTGGAACTTGCCCGCGTACGCGGGGAGTTCGCATTGGAAAACCCGTCCAGAGCTGGTGCAGTGCTTGATATGGCCAGGGTCGGGGACCCTTTGGAATCTCTCATCGCCATCCCCGTCGCTCACGAGGATGAGTTTTTGGGCGCGCTCTGGCTGGGCTACCGTTCGCCTCGAACCTTTGCCGCCTCGGAAACCAAACTGCTTTCCATCTTCGCCAGCCAGCTAGGCCTCTCGCTTGCGAACGTAGGTCTTTACCATCGTGCTGAGCGAGAGCGGAGCCGATTGATGACGATCTTAGAGTCGACCCCAGATGCGGTGATCGTTACCGATTCGGAGGGGCGCATCTCCCTCGCCAATCCGGCTGCCGAGGCCGTTCTGACTGGCCGAGCCGATGAGATAGTGGGCAAGTCGATCGATGAAGCGGTTGGACCGTCCGAGCTCAAAAAGCTGCTGACCCGACCGACCGCAAGCGAGCAAGCCATAGAGATCAAGGCCGAAGGCGGTCGAGTTCTCTATGCGGTGTCCTCGGAGGTACCGGGTGGCCAGACGGGGCGAGTCTGCGTATTATCGGACGTTACACAGTTCAAGATTCTGGATACGCTTAAGTCGGAGTTTGTATCGACCGTCAGCCATGACCTGCGTGCGCCACTTACCCTGATGCGGGGATATACAACCATGTTGTCGAATGTGGGTCCGGTCAACGACCAACAGCAGGATTTTCTGGAAAAAATCCTGACGAGTGTCGATCGCATGAGCAAGTTGGTGGAGGACCTGCTGGACCTAGGGCGGATTGAAACCGGGATTGGCCTCTCGCCCGAACCGGTCCAGATATCCCTCGTGGCACAAGACATTCTGACCACCTATCGGCCCCAGGCGTTGAATAAGCGGGTGTCGCTTGAGGTTGAACTCCATGACGAAATGAGACCCGTGCAGGCAGATCCAATGCTGCTGCGTCAAGCCGTATCCAACCTGGTGGACAACGCCATCAAGTACACCGAATCTGGCGGCCGGGTCATTTTGCGAGCTGAGCAGGTGGATGGCAGACAAATCATTCAGGTTGAAGACACTGGGGTGGGGATCGCGCCTGCCGATCAGCCCAGGTTATTCGAGAAGTTCTTCAGACTTAATAAGGACGACACCAAGGGTTCTGGGCTTGGCTTGGCGATCGTGAAGTCGATTGTGGAGCAGCATCATGGGAGGGTCAGCGTCGAGAGCCGGCTTGGGATGGGCAGCAAGTTCACGATTGCGATTCCCATGCGCGTACAGCAGAAACAAGTGGCTTCGGGGGGTATGGAGCGATCTTGACATTCGAAAATTAGGGCGTATAATTTAGTGTTACATGGCAACGGATCGCCGCAAAGTTTGCGCCTGACAGCGCTCGAGGCACGACCGCTTGAGCGCTGATTTTACTTGGGGTGATTCTAGCACGTTTGTTCGAAATCCGTTGATCTACTAGCCTTTACATAAACCGGAGGGGAACGCGTGGAATCTAAGAGGTTTCGAGCGTTACGTATAAGCCTTGCTTCACCGGATATCATCCATAGTTGGTCCTATGGCGAAGTGCTGAAGCCGGAAACCATCAACTACCGGCGCTTGCGTCCCGAGAAGGATGGCCTGTTCTGTGAGGCAATCTTTGGCCCCACCAAAGATTGGCAATGTTACTGCGGCAAGTATAAGAACATTCGTTTTAAGGGCATAACCTGCGAGAAGTGCGGCGTCGAGGTGACGCGTGCTTCCGTCCGAAGGGAGCGGATGGGCCATATCGAGCTGGCCGCTCCTGTCGCTCACGTATGGTACACGCGTCGAGTGCCCTCTTATCTCGGGTTGCTGCTCGACATCTCTAGGCGCAACCTTGACCGCGTGCTGTATTTCGCTCAGTACATCGTGACTCATGTCGACGAGGATGCGCGCAGCAAAGCGATCAGTCGAATCGACGAGCAAATCTCGGATCAGCAGACAGACCAACATGAGGCGGCAAATCAGCGGCTGGACGAGATCAAGAATCAGAAGAAAGATAAGCTAGAAGAGTTGAACGCTGAGCAGAAGGCGCTCAAGGTGGCTTATGAAGAGCAGGTCGCTCAGCAAATCGACCCCATCATTCGAGAGGGCCAGCGACTCGAGCGTGAGCTGCACGAGAAGTCCGGGAAGACGATTCGAGTTCCGATCGTATTTAAGGCGGTAGACCAGCAGATCGCTGAGAAGGGCGAGACGATCTCCAAGGATCATATCGCCGCGGTTCAGAAGATAGCAAGGGGACGGCTGGAGGAGATTGAAGCCTCTGCCAAGTTGATGCTCGATGAGAAGCTTGAAGAGGTAAAGGCGGAAATCGAGGAAGTCAAGGAAGTCACGGATCGCGAGATCGAAGAAGTCAAGAGTGCTCCGCAAGAGGAAAACCTGGCGCAGATCGAAGAGCTGGTGAAGGAGCGCGAGGAAATTGAGGGTATCAGCCAGA
>JAPUGV010000269.1 GCA_027298025.1 Chloroflexota bacterium
GTGGTCCAGCGAGTGGACCGGAGGGTAGTCCGGCGCCAGCACGCGAAACCCGTCCCCCAAAGCGAGAATCTGAGCGAATGCGAATTCGCCTATGCCCAGCGCACCGGTCAGCCACATGACGGGCTCGGTGCCAACTCCGACGCGTCGGTAGCGCCAGGTCTCACCAGCATGCCGGCACTGGGCGACGGAGTGGCTGGCGCGGAACTCCGCCAAAAGGGCGTCTAGCGGTGCAGCAGATGCGGTCATCGAGCCCAATCAAAACTGAGGGGGCGAGGGTTAGTGAGAGCCCGGGCGGCCTAACGGCCCTCCCCATCAGCCGCGGCGGACGCCTCACACAAGATAACCGTGAGCGTAATCCGCGAACGAGAGCTGGGCATGGCCGCCTATACCAGGGTCCAATGGACAAAGGCTACACATTGTTGCGGGTTGGAGCCGAGCTACGGGCGCACGGATATTCAGATACCGAGCGTGACCTTCTGTGTCCTGGATGGTGACCAACCCGTCCACCAGGTGGTCCATGGAGCGTGGGATGATGCAGGCTATCGAGCGTGTCCGCGCCGCGATCGAAGTGGGCCACGCGGCGGCGGCCATTTTCTCATCGACCACGATCCATCAAGAGTTCTCCTACTGCCACTCTGTAAATATTGGCCGGCGGGTGTCGATCGCTGGTAAAGTACAGGTATTGCCTGTCCCGAGACACGAATGCTCCATACTCATTCGCAAAGGAGTTGATTGGTAATCCGAGATTCCGCGGAGCCGCCCACTGTCCGTCTCTGTTGAAGCTCACGTAGAGATCGTCGTTCCCCGCATGACCATCGTGTGCGGTCGACGTTGCGAAGATCAAGTAGCTCTCATCTTGTGCGACGAACGCGCTGATTTCGTCACCGTCGCTGTTGATCGTCGGCCCGAGATTCTCGATGCTTCCGTTGGCGCTAGCCACCCAGATATCCTGTCCACCAAACCCTTCCTCGCGCTTCGACGTGAAGTACAGTATCCCTTCCTCCGTCAGCGATGGCTGGTAGTCGGATGCGTCGGAATTCACGTCGGCCAGGAACCTTGGCTCGCCCCACGTTCCGTTCGCGTTGAGCGTGACTTCCCAAAGGTCGTATGAGCCGCGTGCCTCACCTTCGCCGGGGCGGGGCCGAGTGGAAGCGAAGAGCAAACTTGTTCCGTCGGGCGAGACCGTTGGCGAGCGGTCGCTGAACTGGCCGGAGAACGAACCGACCTCGGGTGCAGTCCAGGTCCCGTTGATTAGCTGAGCGCTCATCGTTGTTTGAGAAGCAAAGCTCTCATCGTAGGCGCTGAAGTAGATCTGATTGCCGCCGGGCGAAAGCGCGGGAAAGGCTTCGCCACGATTGGGTTCCGATACCACGTTCGGAGCGAACGGCTCTAGATCGAACTGACGCAGCAACTGGACGGAGACTGTTTCGTCGGCGAGTCTGGCGCCGGCGAGGTTCACGGCAGTTCCACCGGGAAGCATGAGAACTCCCCATAGTGAGTCTCCCAACATCGTTAGGGTCATCGAGGTCGCGGGCGAACCGGTACGGAACTCTAATGTGTCATCGCGCCAGCCGTCGGATCGTAGCGCGAAGTGGACCGGATCACCCATCATTACGGTCAGCCGCCCACGATAGTTGTCTCCCACTCGGTCGAGTTCCAGATTTGCGGGCAATGTCATCTCGCCGACTGAAGCTTCGACTTCGTAAACTCCGTCAATCGGTGCTTGCGAACCGGTACAGGCGGCCAATCCCGTGAGCGCTAACAGGCGAGTTGCGTTCCCTACAAGGCCGCGACGACCGACGCGCTGCCGGATCCTGGAAATCTTGATTTCCACCCGGTTTCGCCTAGTGATAAGCCAAGGTTTGTGCTACGAGATATTACGTAGAGATCGGATCGTGGGTTTCGGGCATTCCGGCTGACGACGAGTTTCGTACCACGGGCCCGATCTGCCCGTCTTCGGATCATGGTCATTCGGCCAACGATTCAATACTGACACCACCTTGATGCTAGCTATGAGCAGGTATATCTTGGTCATATGACCAAACAAGAGGGTATCGTTCTCGGAGTAGCTGGACGGCTTTTTCGGGAAAAGGGGTTCGCCGCGACCACTGTGCGTGAGCTGGCGACGGCGGCCGGAATGTTGCCCGGAAGCTTGCACTATCGCTTTCCGACCAAGGAGTCGCTGTTGGTCGAGCTCATGGAGCGGGGCATGATGCAGGCTATCGAGCGTGTCCGCGCCGCGATCGAAGTGGAAGACACCCCATTGAATAAGATGCGGTCTGCGTTACGTGAGCATCTCAGCATTCTGGTCGAAGGCGATGATGCCATCTACGTGAACCTTTACGAATTCCGGTCCGTGACCGGCGCGGCACGGGCCCGGATCCTTCGGCTTCGAGATGCCTACGAAGCGCTCTGGGACGGCATGCTGCACGCCGCGGTCGGCGCCGGCCTGATACGGGCGGGCCTCGACCTGAGAATGGTCCGTTTCCTCCTTCTCGGAGCGGTCAACTGGTCTGCCCAATGGTATGAGGAGAACCAAAATTACACTCCAGGAGAGGTAGCGGACGCTTTCTTCAGCATTTCGGCCTTCGGCTTCTGCAACGACGGCGTCGGCGGACTACTTGCACAATCCGCTGAGCGTCCGGAGGTACAACTTACGGACGTCTTCGATGACGGAGATCGGTCAGGGTGAAACAGCGCAGAGTTCTGATACCCGTATTCATGTTCATATCTCTCTCTTGCTGGGCGTCGCCTACTTCCGGCCAAGAGATAAGCGTACGGGTCGATCCCCGGGTGGAGTTGGTAAGCACGCTCTTTCAGATGGCCGGACGTGATGAGTACAACATGACCCGCGTATCTGCCTGGCAGGAAAGCGTCCGGAAGCACTTCCAGCCCTTCGCCGACCACCCGGCAGTGACGATGACCAGACGGCTGGCTGCACAGTATGGCGTCGGCTTCTTCGTGCCGATGAACCTCGCGGTCCATCTCTCCGATCCACCGGAACTCGCGGAGCGAACCCCGTTCGAAACAGTCAGCTCGTTGCACCAGACGTGGACCACATTTCCCGACTCGACCCGCATTTATCTGGATCTCCTGCGTCGCTTCGCCGAGGACACGGGATACGAGGAATTCCTCGCTCGGAACTCCGCAATCTTGGA
>JAPUGV010000027.1 GCA_027298025.1 Chloroflexota bacterium
GGGAATGTTTCGCTTGCGATTGATCACCTCTTCGCCGGATTGGGCGATGATCTCGTACCCCTCAAAGGCAATAAACGTAAGACCCATCGCCGACAACACGCCAATCACTCCGTGTGAAAAGAAATCGGTCGTTAGCTCCGCCTGGCTAAGATCCTTGCCCGTGATCACGGCCAATCCAAAGACGACCAGCGCACCCAGGATGACGATTTTTGTAAGGGTTAGGATGTTTCCAACCGCAGCGGTCTCAGATGCGCCTCGGTAGTTAATGTAAATGAAGGCGATGATGATGAGGGTCATGAAGCCCAGAGCCAGTTGGTTGACCGTCAATCCATATGTCGGAAGGCCTATGAGTACGATCAGTTCGGCGGCGAACCTTCCAAATGCCAGGCCGTAAAGACTTCCTGCCACGGCTTGCGCAAACCAACTCATCCAGCCTGACAGGAAGCCGGCGGTTCCCCCCAGCGCTTCCTTGATGTAGAGATATCCCCCTCCGGCACCTGGGAGTACCGAACCCAGCTCCGCGTAAGACATGGCAGTTAGGGAGGTAACCAGACCGTTGAGAAGGAACACCAGAATTACGGCCGGCCCAGCCTCGCCGGCAGCGATTCCGGTCAGTACGAAAATACCGGCGCCGATCATTCCCCCGACGCCGATCATGGTGACCGTGAAAAGGTTCAGCTCACGGCTGAGTGTAACTTCGCCGGAATCTGTCCTTGATTGGGTGTTCATGGGTAGACAAAAAGAAAGGCCGAGCGGTGTGCCCGGCCTCGCTGTTCTTTATGTCGCGTTCAGAACAGAACGGAGGCCAATTCCTCCCGATATTTCCTGGTTCTCGGATCTTGGTCTCCGAGCAGTTCAAACAGCGCAAGCATCACACGCTTGACCAGTCCTCCCCGATAGTTCTTATCCTCCCGCAGGATGCCCAAGAGCCCATCCATGGCGGCCTCGAGATTGCCGCGTTCGATCAGCCTAGCCGATTGATGGAGGCCGGCTTCCAACGGATCCTCATTGGACCCGGACTCCTTGCGATCGGCCTCTTCCAGCAGCTCGGCCAGCGGCTTGTATCGTTCAGCCTTGGCCCATGCCGTGCCGGCCGGGAAATGCTCCAGGATTTCCAACGCCTCGGCGCCCTGACCTCTCATTAGCAGACTCTCCACAAGGCCCAGCGCGGCATCCGCGTTGGCCTCGTCCTCATCCAGAACCTCTCGGAAGGCGGTCTCGGCCTCGTGATAATGGCGAGTGCCCAGCAAGCTCATGGCTTCCTCGATCGCTTGCTGCGTTTCGCTAGGGGCCAGCTGTTCGATGAAGTGCTTCACCACAGACTCTGGTTGCGCGCCCACAAATTCTGCCGCGACCTCCCCATACCGAAAGGCCTTCACCGCCGGGATGCCTTGGATTCCAAAACGAATGGAGAGTGCGGGCGTGTCGTCAACGTTGACCTTTGCCAACAAGAAAGTCCCGCCCGCCTCGATCGCCATCCGTTCCAGGATCGGGCTCAGCATCCGGCACGGGCCGCACCACGGAGCCCAGAAATCCACGACCACTGGTACTTCATGCGACCTGAGAATGACCTCGCTCTCGAAGGTCGCTTCGTCGACGTCCAGGATGTATTCTGATAATCCCATAATTGGCTGCGATTCTACTACACGCGGCTTCGGGGGGGAATCCTTGTGAGGGAGCCTTTCCCCTTACATGACTGTGGATTGGGATCGCTGGCGAATTGTGCGAAGACGAGCGGGGCTCCCTGCGTGCCTAATCTAAGCCCTCGTCTGGGATGCCGGGCTGCTGGATCTCAAGCACATTTCCTTGCATGTCGATACGGACTCTGAAGCCCAGCATTCCCATCCAGGCCCGGAGATCGTCGGGAAGGCCGCTTTCCAGCAGCTGGTCGAACTGCTTGTCGAGGTCTTTGAGCGAATTGTCGATGATGGCCTTGCTGAAGATATCTTCCTGGCCAATGGCCTTCATGGTGCCCTCACTGATCAAGTCCTCGTTGCCCCGGATGTAATCGCCAAACTGCTCCAGGACCTGCCGGTCCACCAATTCGGTTTCAATGTGCCTCTTGAAGCCGTCGTCATCGACGACATAGAAGGACTCCCCGCCAACGTATACGACTTCAACCGGGTTGCCTGATTCGTCGGCAACCAACCCGGAAAAAAGCGCTTGCTTAGCCATGGATTGGAATTAAGGACTAAAACGATACGTTCACGGCCGTGCCGTGAGCTTTCCACACTTCCAGTTCGTTTTTCGGCACAATCGGGTGTGTCCATCGATAAAGCCACTTTGCGGCATCGACTGTCATATTGATGCACCCATGGCTTCGTGGCATCCCGTAGTCGTTGTGCCAATAGGTGCCATGGAAGGAATCGCCTATTTCATCGATATAGGACACCCAAGGCACACCCGGCACATCATAACCGCTCGCGCGATTCCCGGCGGCCATATGACGCGAAGGCCGCTTCCGGAAGGTCTCAAAGTCTCCCTCAGGCGTCAAGTAGAAGTCTTGCCCAAACTTGCGCCCGGTCGAGACCTTGGTTGAGAAGACCATCGTACCCCCTTCGAAGAGGCTTACCCACTGGTTGGCCAGGTCGACCCTGATGAGCTTATCTTCGTCAGGCACATCGGGTGAAATCGGTATCAGCTCGGAGACTGGAATGGGCCGAAAGGCGGCGGCCGGCGCGTAATACACGTAGGTGTACTTGTCGTCAAGGATCCGATACCACTTCTGGAGTTTCACATCTTGACTTACGCCTGTGATCCAGAATGTCGAACCGTAATAGAACCGGTACGCGAGTTCGCTGTCCTCGCGTGGACGCCAGTGGACATCCACGAAGGGCACCGTCACTTCCGTCAGCAGGCCCGAGTTTGGCACATCGAGGAGCGGCTCGTTAAGTTCGTTACGCACAGGCTGGATCGTGGACGAATGCCCATAGCCCAATCCAGGGATTTCGTACCAGATTCGATTGTGTTCCGGAACAGGATCGCCCACCCAAGCGGCCTCAATATCGAAGACATCGTCTCGCCAAAGAGTCTTGACCTTGTTGCTCGCCCACGATGGACGCGTGTAGACGTCGAGCGTGGGATCGACGACCCGCCCCATCAGGCCGCGGTCTGTTTTAACCGCTTTGCTGGTCCAACGAAACGGAATCCCCAGCGCTAAGAGGCCGGAGCTCGAAAGTTGGAGAAAATTGCGCCTGGAGAGCGCGCGGCTGAGTTCGATACCTTCGGGCATTCTTTTATTCTATGTCCCCGTATGTCGGACATTCTGCAAGATTCGGACCGCCTAAAGCTAGGGATGAACGTTCACCAGCGTCCCAACGGAGGCGAAATTATAGAGCCATTCGGCGTCAGCGATAGTCATGTTCACGCAGCCGTGGCTCATCGGGGTTCCGAAATTGCTGTGCCAGTAGGTTCCATGCAGCGCATAGCCGAGGTAGTAGTACATGGTCCACGGAACTCCGGGGAGATAGTAGCCAGGTCCGGCCATGGGGGTAGAGGGCAGCTTTACGTAAACGCGAAATTGGCCTGTGAGGGTGGGATGAATCGAGGTTCCGGTCGAAACAATAAAACTCCGCACCGGCGAGGCCCCTTCGTAGGCCGTCACTTTTTGGTTGCTCAAGTCCACATCGATCCACCGCCCCTCGTCCGCTAATTCGCGCGGATCCGTGGAGTAGGTCCACGAGAGATTCGGCCGCTTGGTTGGGATCGACGTCGGGGAGGGTGTAAAGGTATGCGTCGGCGTCGGGGTCGGCGTTGGCGTGTTCGTGGGAGTCGGTGTTGGTGTTGGGGTGCTGGTGAGTGTGGCCTTCGCCACAGGCCCCGAAGCCGTTTGCGGTTCGAGTGCATCCGCTGGCTGGCCTCCGAGCCACGCTCCGATGGCAGCTGCAAGAACCAGACCCGGCAGTGCGATGCGGAGCGAAAACAATCGGAGAGGGCTCAGCACTTCGAGCGGCAACAACTGGATA
>JAPUGV010000270.1 GCA_027298025.1 Chloroflexota bacterium
CCCTGCCTGGTCGTGGGTCATGTCGATAACGCGAATACCTTCCAGCGCTTTGCCCATTGTGTTGTCTCCCATGAGAGAATCAGTGACGTTCGTCGATGGTAGCGCTTGAGCATATAGTCGTAGGCGCGCCCCCGTCTCTTCATAACATAAATAAACACGGATAGGTATTTCAAAACTCTTCTTTCGCCAGGACCTCGGGAAGGCCGGCATGGAAGGCTGAGGGGTGAGCCGGTCATATTATTCTCGATACACCGCCAGCACCCGCCAATCACAGTGGAGGGGGAGAAGATCGTTGCTCAGTGAGGCCTGAGTTGCTAGAATAGGTACTCAGCCCGTTGAAGTTACGGTGAGTTACGTTGGCCGAATAAGCATGGGATTGCACGGGAGGTGCCATGGTTGCGAATAGGCGGGCGCCCGTCCACGAGGTCAAAGGGACGTTGGATGCCATCGAAGAGTGCTACCGCAGAGGTTGGACGGACGGCCTACCGGTGGTGCCCCCGACGGTTGATCGGGTCACCGAAATGCTGGACTATGTTGGCCTGGCTCCGGATCATGTCCTGGGCGAGGTTCCCGTGCGGCGCCGAGCTTTGACCGCGGAACAGGCGGCCGCCAATGCCGTCATGGCCGGGTGCCTTCCAGCCTACTTCCCCGTAGTCTTATCCACCATGGAGGTCCTGTTCCAGTATGACCCCAACTGCATCCACGAGGTCTCCGCCGCCACCAATTCCCCGGGAATCCTCATCCTGGTCAATGGCCCTATCCGCTCTCGCATAGGCCTGAACTGTACCGATAACCTCCTCAGTCCTGGCAACCGCGCCAACACTACCATCGGACGGGCGGTACGCCTCATCCTGATCAATGTCTTCGAGCAGCGGCCTGGCATTCTGGATCGGGGGTGCATGGGTTCATTGACCAAGCACGGCGTCTGCTTCGGCGAGGACGAGGAGCGCAGCCCGTGGCCCCCGTTCCACGTAAGCCAAGGTTTCAAGGAGGAGAATTCTACTGTGACAGTAGCGACCATCCAGAACCCGGAGACGTTGGGCAATCGCTATGGCCTGACGTCTGAAAGCGTCATGGACGCCACTGCCGAATCCATGGCCTCTCATGGTTTGGCACACTACTTCGCTCATGGTACCCCTTGGTTCTGGGTGGTCGGCCATTGGCATGCGGAGATGCTGGGACGACAGGGTTGGGATCGTCCTCGCATACAGCAGTACGTTTGGGAGAGGGCATGGCGCACCCGGGCGCACCTCAAGAGGTTGGGTGCTATCACAGGCGAGATCACTGCGGAGGATGATGGAACTCGGGTTTTCGCCGCCCCCTCGCCAAAGGACATTTTCATCGTGAAGGCCGGGGGCGACAGCGGGATCTACAGTGAGCTTATGATGAACTACTTCGGAGTCCTGGCTACCACGGTTCCCATTCGGGAGCCATGAGGAAAGCTAGTGAGGAGAGGATAAAATGACTGATCTTACGCCTGCCACGCTTCAGTTGGTGGATCCTACTGGTGAAGACCCTGGTTCGCGCCCCCTGACTCTGGCGCCCCGTCCCGTTGACTTGCGTGGCAAACGCCTTGGTCTGCTGGACAACTCCAAAGCGAACTCGGACGTCATTCTCCGTGCCATTTCTCGTATACTGAATGAGGAGTTTGAATTTGCTGACGTCTTCTACTTTAAGAAGCACTCAGCTTCTCTACCGCCCCGGCCAGAAGTGGTGGCAGAGCTTCATCGGCACGCCGACATGGTGATAGCCGGAGTGGGTGATTGAGGGGGTTGCTCGTCGGGCAGTTTGCACGACGGTATCACTTTGGAGCAGCAGGGGCTCCCCACGGTCACGATTATTACAGATGTGTTTGTGAAGACGGCACAGGCCTACACCCGCCTGATGGGGGTTCCCGAATTTCCCTACCTGATCTGTCCTCACCCAATCACTAATGTCGATTCGGTGGAGTTAGAGGCGCGGGCACGCCAATTGGCGCCCCAGGTAAGCCGCCTGCTGTTGGAAGGTCGTTTGTAGGGGTGTCCCGGTCTGCTCCAGCCTGGTGGTGGGTTCGCCTCGCTGGCAGCGGCCACACGCAGGTCGGGCAGGGCCCCGCTGGGGGCTCGGACGGATAGGAAGTATAAACGCCATTTTCGCCCCCCCCCCGGCCGCACGACCAGCGAACATTTGTTAAAGCCGCTCCTCGAAGATCCGGACATGCAGGGGTATGTCCAGAGTTCATGCAAAATCCGGTCATAGTGCCGCTTGTCTAGAAATCTGAGCATTTTAGGATGGCTTTCTTGTGCACCTACGCCTTTTAAAATCAAATATGTTGCTTTACCCCCCCCCAGTACATCATTCTTCGGACACCTCTCATTCATTCGATGCTACAAAGGATTGGTGAAGTTGAGATTAGTATTTTCCAACTCATTGTTTTTACAAATTTTATTTAATGATGACCCCGTTTGTGACCGGTTCTGACACGTATTCTGGACAGACCCCTGCTACGCCGCCGACAAAGATGTCGCAGGAGAATTGGGTGTCCCCACAATTGGGGATTTTCGCATGCGCCGCGTCAGGTATTCCTTCCTAAAAAGGCGGTCAATAGTCCGAACAATAGCGGCAACCTTCGCAAAGGTAAGATGTCCACGGCGACCCTCCTTATCGTCCAACCTAGAACAAGCGTGTAGCGCAATCAAGGAACAGCGGATCCGGCACCCGCCCAGAAAGTCTTGCGGGTCTTCGATGCAACCTGTGTGTTCTCCAGGCTCGAGACATGTCTTATGGCTACCCGCCCTATCGCTTGTGAGAGCTAACGATAAACATCATACGTTCCCCATGGGCGTCTGGTCAAACGGTGGGTTCGAGGACCTTTGTGGCATAGTCCTCGACCACGGTTCCGCGCCAGAATTCCGCATTCATCTTGCCGTGCAAGCCAATGGGATTGTCGGCCATAAAGTCGCGAAAGTCCGGTTCGGCTAGAAAGCCACGTTGCACCAATTTATAGCTGTTGCAAAGAATATCGAGATTGTCGTTCACATCCCAGTGGCCAACATCGGAGCTAAACATGGCCTTGAGGCGCATGCCAAAGGCGTTGGCCGGATGGAAGGCAAAGGCCACGGTGCGATCGTCGGATTCACAGCCAAAGTGAAAATTCTGGAAACGGTCGGCAATATCGGCCTTGGTCTGAATACCGCAGTGGATGAAATCGTCGAGCTCGTCGGGTTCGTACATCTTTCGAATCGGGTTGTCTAGGTCCTTTTGAAGCAACTGCGACAGTTGATCTTGATAAGGCGTCACGAGCTTGCCGCCCCATTCGCGGTGCAGGTGCAGCCACAGGTCTCGGTCGATACGACTGGGATCGTAGTGTTGAATGCTGTTCCGGTTGCGCTTTTCCCAGTGCTCGACAAAGTCGGCCAGGAGGCCGCAAGCCCAGTGCACGCCACACTCCAAAAAGGCAAATTGCAAATTGGGGAAGCGATACGTTACGCCTCCCATGAGGAGCGATTTGCACACTTCATACATGATGGAAAAATGCGCCCCCAGGTGATTGAACACATAGCTGGTGAGGGATTTGCTCGACTTCATGAGCCCCGCGTGCGGCTGGTGCGTGTGAAAGGTGGCGGCAAATCCGAGATCAGTCAGGCGTTGCCAGACGGGATCGTAGTCGTGGGCGCTGTCCAGACCGAAGGTGTCCAGCCAGTTGACCTGGGGAAACAGCTCGGGGTGGTTGCGGTGCAGCGCCGGAATCGGTCGTGGAACGCCTGATGGCAGGAGCACGACCTTAAGGCCGAGCTGCTTGCAGTGGTCGAGTTCGGCGAGCGCTTCCGCCGGGGTGTGCATGGGGATCAATCCCGCCGGCGTCATGCGGTCGGCGTACGCCCCGTACTGCTCGGCGTAGAATTCGTTGATGCCGTAACAGAAGGCCTGGCGAACGTCGTCGTGCGCATCGCGAATCGGACCGAGTCCGGCGGTGGTGTAAAGAATACTAAAATCGACGCCGAGATCATCCAAGCGAGTGTGAAACAGCTCCGGCAGAGCCGCAGCGGCGCGATCCAACGTGTTAACCGCCGGGGCGCTCCACCAGACTTGTTGTTCCTGTCGCCAATCGCGACGTTCGTCCATAGTTGGGGCCTGTGCGGCATCGGCTTGCCGCCATTGGTCGTAGAGGGTCGGTCCCATGGCCTGACGGAGATAATCCGACATGGCGGGCTGAAATTCCAAATGGTGGCCGTCCACATCAATGACCGGGTGGTTCAATTGCGCTCGAATTTTGGCACTTTCGGTTTGTTCCGTCGCCAGAGCCATCTGCCTTTCTCCTCTTAATCTATCCCCCTGCCTTGCAAAACCGTCGTCCCGAGGCCTTTGCACCGAGACATCCATGAAACGTTAGCCTAACGCATCCAGGTCTGCATGTCCAGATTGCCGAGGTGAGGCCCTTGGGAAGGCCGATTGACGCCATGGAGCGTATAGGATACGAAAGGGCATTGTGGGCTGTCCAGGGGATGGACAGGCGATACAGAACGGGGTTGGGAAAAAGGCTTTTCTTTTTCCTACATACTCACAACTGAATTTTGGCCAGATTGAAGCCATACAGCCGGGCGGCATTGTCCCGGATAATTTTCTGCGCTTCGTCCTCCGGCACACCATCGAGGTCGCGTGCCACGACCTCCTGCGAATGCGGCCAGGTCGATACCGTGTGGGGATAATCCGACGACCACATGATATTATCCACGCCGATAAATTGGCGGCTTGCCACGCCGACTGGGTCGTCAATAAAGGTCGCTGACACTTGGCGCCGGAAATACTCACTGGCCTTCAGCTTGAGCGGTGTCGGATACAAATAGCGATATTCATCCTGGGACTGATCCAGCTTTTGCAGGTAGAACGGTAGCCAACCCACTTCATTTTCGGCCGAGACGAATCGCAGGTTCGGGAAACGTTCCAGCACTCCGGAGAAGATGAGGACAGTCAGCGAGCGCTGCACCTCGTGGGCCAGGATGGTCGTCCGTACATACCGATCGATGGGCTGTTTGACCATAAAACGGCTTTCTTGTCCCACGCCGGTGATGCTATGCAGGCTGAGCGGCATCTGGAGGTCTTGCGCCGCGGCCCAAAACGGGTCGTAGTGGGTCGAACTGTAGGGCATGTCGTCGGGCGGTGAACACCAGATCAGGGCACCGCGCAGACCCTGATTGGCGCAGCGGCGCAATTCCGCGATGCCCTCGTCGATATCGAAAAGTGAAATCAGCGCCAGGCCAGCCAGGCGATCCGGCGCATAGGAACAGTAGTCGGCCAGCCAATCGTTATAGGCCCGGAAACAGGCCCGCTGAAAGGCGGCATCGGTGAGCCAGAACTGGCGAAATCCCAACGTCGTATAGATGACCTCGGCGGCAACGCCGTCCAGGTCCATGTCCTTGATGCGTTCTGCCGGATCCCAACCGCCGGGCCGTATATCCTTGTAGGTCGAGGTCTGGAAGAACTGTGGCAACTCCTCCGGTTTCTTCCCGGCGCCCATGCCCTGGGCAAGATGCACCAATGGCACGCCTTCCAACTGAATATAGGAGCCCGGTTTCTGTCCGGGCGGGTTCTCTACCACGCGCGGCGCCCGGTCTCGAAAGGGCTTGTCAATGCGCTTGACCCAGAGATCTCCAGGCTCATTGACGTGTGAATCCGCGGAAATGAGTGGCTGTGTAACCATGACCGATCCCCCTCTCGTTAGACGATGCTTGATGGCTCTATCATAAACTGAATCGGCGGCGATGGCTACCTGTAGCGGCCCGATAAGCTAATCGCGCGGACCCGATAACATCGCACTTCGCGAGACCACATTAGCTGATAATATCCGGATCGCTCAGCCCACATTATCGTATAATGAGCCCACATTAATGATAATGAGCCCGATAACATCTGCTTTGGCCCATATTAGATGATAATGTCGTATTTTATGGAGGGTTTTTTGAGTATAGGACATTCAAAGCCCCTTTTCACCCCGCCTCCCCGGCTGCACCACCCGCCGCCGGCCACCCCACGCTGGCGGCGGGTGGCTGCGGCACTACGGTCCTTCGGCGTCTGGCGCGCTGTAGCGAAACGACAAGGCCTGCAGGTCGTCGTCCTCCGGCAGCGGCTGAGGAAGTCGGACCAATATGCATGGGCGGTCAGGCGTAGGCTATGGGCGACGATTAGGGAAAGATATAATCATCCAGCAAAGGAGCGTACCATGCTGATTGTCGACGCGCAGGTTCATATCTGGGGAGGCGGTTCACCCACCAATCCGGCCCATCGACAGGTATCCTCTTTTTCAGCGGACGACCTGCTGAAGGAGATGGATGAAGCGGGGATTGACGCGGCAGTGATCCACCCGCCGAGCTGGGACCCCGGCGCCGACGCGCTGGCGATCGAGGCGGCACGCCAGCATCCCGACCGGCTGTCGGTGCTGGGGAAGTTCCCGCTGGATGCTCCGGAGAGCCGATCGCTGGTCGACGGTTGGAAGCAACAGCCAGGAATGCTCGGCCTGCGCTTCTCGTTCCTGCAGCCGCATCAGCAGACCTGGCCAACGGATGGCACCATGGACTGGTTGTGGCCCGCCGCCGCGCGCGCCGGGGTGCCCATCGCTCTTTCTCCTGCCTTCTCTGCTGCCAGCTTCGTACCGGCGGTCGGGCAGATCGCAGATCGACATCCCGAAGTGCGGCTGAGCGTCGTTCACATGGGAAGACCTTCGGGCTCCAAGGATGAGGCAGCATTCGCGACCCTTCCGGAGCTACTCGCCCTCGCCAAGTACCCCAACGTGGCGGTTAAGGCCACGGGCGCGCCCAGCTACTCCAGCGCTTCATATCCCTTTGAAAACATCCATAACTACCTCCACCAAATCTACGACGCCTTCGGCCCCGAGCGAATGTTCTGGGGCACCGACATCACACGTATGCCCTGCTCGTGGCGGCAGTGCGTGACTCTCTTCACGGAGGAGCTGCCGTGGCTATCGGCGAGCGACAAGGAACTGATCATGGGGCGCGCCCTCTGCGAGTGGCTTGATTGGAAGCTACCCTAAGCGGCGGGGGTGGGGAGAATGTATCAATGCCCCGGTTGATTGTCTTTTCATAGGTCACTGAGGACCGCAGGCGATCCTCAGGAACAGAATAGTAGGATCGCAGCACGGCTTCGGAGTCGGCCGAAAGAGAATAGCCGACTTTTTCCAGAGCACGCCGGGCCTTGTAGTTCCCGGCATAGGTCCCCACAATAATCCGATGCACACCCTGGACCTGGCGCTCAAGGTATTCGTGCAGACACGTGCCGATCCCCTGGTGCTGGTACTCGGGGAGGATATAGG
>JAPUGV010000271.1 GCA_027298025.1 Chloroflexota bacterium
GGATTCTCTGCCGGAAAACACGCTACTCTCTCACCACATACGGATAAAGGACGCGCTTGCCTACCAGGAGGAGCCCTTTATTCGATAACAGGAAAGTGGGTCCAGTGTGGCCACTCAATTACAACATCCACACGAGAATGACCATGAGCAATGTCAGCGAATTTCGTATCGAGCCCGCAACGGAGAGCGACATCTCACTGATCCTGTCATTTATTAAGGGGCTGGCTCAGTACGAGGGACTAGCCCATGAAGTCGTCGCCACTGAAGACAACCTGCGTGAGTCGCTGTTCGGGCCGGGGGCCAGCACCGAGGCCGTCATCGCCTACAGTGCCACCGAGCCTGTTGGCTTCGCGGTCTTCTTTCAAAACTACTCTACATTCCTGGGGCGCTGCGGCCTCTACCTCGAAGATCTTTTTGTTTTGCCAGAATGGCGCGGCCGTGGTCTGGGTCGGTCCCTGTTGGGTTACGTCGCCCGCATAGCTGTGACGCGGGGTTGTGGGCGGCTGGAGTGGTCCGTGCTCGACCGTAACGAGCCAGCGATCCGTTTCTACCGAGCCCTTGGCGCGAGTCCAGTAGATGAGTGGACTATATACCGCTTGACTGGCGACCCTTTGGAGCGACTGAGTGGAGAATTCAACTCGGCCAAGTGATGGCGGTGAATCAGAAACCAGGAGTTCATACTCGTTGGACCAAGAAAGGCACCTTTTGCTTCTACTGGGGTTGTAGCTAATAGGCGAAGGTGCTTTGTTCCGAGAATAGGCCCGCCATTAAGGCTCGATTCAGTGGATTAGGTGATGAATCAAAGGCTCATGGATTGGCAGACATTCACCCTTTCTCTAGTTGAAACGCTAGCTTGGCCTATAACCCTGGTGTTAATCTTAGCGCTTTTCCGAACGCGTTTGGGGGAAATGCTGGAAAACCTCTATCGCCGCATAGCTCGGGCAAAGGCATCAGTCCCGGGCGGTGCATTTGATATTCAGTTTACTGATGAGATATACGACGCAACAAGGGAAGCGCAAATAACCGGCACCATTGAGTCTGAATCGGTACAGCCAAACTACGATTCAGACGGCGACTTCCTCCTACAATTGGCACGCACTAGGGCATCCGGCGTTAAGTTGCGGAACGATGGTATACGACTGACCACGGAGACCGAGATTAACGAGTGGTTGAGGGATGTTCAGCGCTGGCACGACAATTCTAAGCAATTGATTACGAGGGTGTCTCCGGTTGAAGCTGAAATCTACGAGACCCTGGATTGGATTGAGGCGCCGGACTTTAGAGAAGTTGTTAACGCCGACCATAGATTTGTTCTAAGGGTCCTAAGCCATCGCCTCAAGATCGTAAGGGAGATTGTGACGAGGCACTTAGGCTAACAGTCTGGAAGAGCCCCCGCCATCAAGACGGGGGCTGTTGAATGGGTCTGCAATTCCCTGTCGTTGTGCTTCTTCCCCTAACTCCCTCCCCGCCAGTGGGTCAGCAAACTCATGGTCTGCAAGGTACTGGTTTGGGCCGCAAACGGCCCGGGTCGCTTCCACGATGGAAGGCCTCGCCGGCTCAAGTCCGCCAAATTAAGGAGAAAAGGATGAACCTAACCTATTTTTCTCCAAAAACGGAAAAGCGCGGAAGCGATGTTGAGGGCAAGGGCCTCTTTGCCAGCGAGTCGATCTCCAAGGGCGACATTGTAGTCGTAAAGGGAGGCTACGTCATGACCAAGGAGCAAAGGGACCAAGTGGAACGGCGGCTGGGGCCTGCCGAGATTCAGGTCACCGACGACCTCTTCATTGGGCCTACCACACCTAAAGAGCGCGAGGGCGGCATGATGCACCTGAACCATTCTTGCGAGCCCAACTTGGGCGTTGCGGGGCAGATCGTGTTCGTCGCCCTGCGCGATATCGTGAAGGACGAGGAGCTGACGTTTGACTATGCAATGACGGACGACGAGCCCTACGAAATGAGGTGCAACTGTGGGACAACAAACTGTCGCGGTGTGGTAACGGGGCGGGATTGGATGATGAAGGAGGTACAGCAGCAGTATTATGGGTACTTTTCATGGTTCATACAAAGAAGAATCGACGCTCAGAAATCAATCTAGATGCTGGTTCATTTAAGCATGTTGCTCTTGATCATGAAGAAGGGTTGGGCTCGCCTCAGCTTATGGCGCTACATGAGCGTTGTTGTCATCAAACATAATCCTGACACATTAGCAATACTGCCTGCCGACTGGTGGTACCAGATGAACACCGCCGGCCACGCTCAGAGTGGTCTCTGGGTCCATTTGCTGCTGGGATCAGGGAGAAGCCGGCGGAGCTGGAAATACAGGAGTGACCAAAGCGCGAGAATCCCGCGCTCATCAGCAACTTTATAGCCTCCAGCTGGGTGCGCTTATCAGCGCCGTTGGTGGCTGGTTGTGCGAATAACACTAGGCCATGCGATCGGAGAAGGCCATCTGCAATCAATGGGAGGAACTGCCTGCCAACGCTGCGGTCACCTATCTCGACGTCCGTGCTTGACGATTGGCGCGTTGCATCTCGGTGATCGACAGAATGTGGAAGATGAGTGCATAGGGGACAAGGAAGACCGGTATCAACCCAGTGGGATAAAGCGATACCTTATTAGCCTGGTCAAACGCGAACAATTGGAAGGGCGTTGCCGCACTCGTAAATCCAAAGAAAAACGCGCTGACGAAATCGGCTATTCCGACGGTGAGGACGAGTATTACAGCGACATTCGGGATTGCCTGGTTTCGGTAACGTATTAGCACAGCCAGGGCCAGAAGGCCGACAAGCAAATCTCCCAAACCAGCTGGGTAGGCAAACACGGCGGGCAAGTTGCCTCGCAAGTGCTCGAGAACGAAGACCATCCCGATCGGTCGGATCAGCTGCAAACCGATCAACATCCGCTGGGACAGCCCTTTGCCAACTAAGGCCCAGCGGAACCCGTAAC
>JAPUGV010000272.1 GCA_027298025.1 Chloroflexota bacterium
TTCCGGTTCGTTTCGGGAGCTCGAGGAGAAACTGCAGTCATTGATAGACGCGGGTTATACGCACGCCGAAGTGGAGCCCTCCGGCCTGGACGTTTATCTAGGTGGCCGCGTTAACCCAGTGCAGCTCAAGCGTCTCGTCGATGTGCTAGATAAATACAGAGACCAATTGGGATACACCCTGCACCTTCCAGGCCAGATCAATCTGTTCGACCTGGCGGACCAGGAGATGCACGAGCGCTTGCTGCGCAGTGGGCTCGAGGTTGGGAAGGCAATCGGCGCCGAGTCGATGGCGTATCACCCGGGTTGGCGGCCTCCGCCCCCAGCCGGCACATCGCTGCCGATGTTCGAGTTGATGGCCCGCGAGCGGGAGGTTTTGCTGCCCCTGGCCGACGAAGTCGCGCGTTGGGGGGGGCACATTGCGATTGAGACCTGGATAGACACCTCCTACGCCGGTTATTCTTATGCTTTGTGGCCGGAAATGTTGGCAACCCAGGTGGAGACAAGCGATCATCCGGCGGTCGGCGTATGCCTGGACGTCATGCACCTGTACATTTCTTCCTGTTGGTACGGATTTGATTTTATTCAAGGCGTGGCTCGCCTGGCGCCGCTCACCACCCACTTTCACATCGGGGACACGTACGGCATCATGGATTATGGCGGCCGCGAAGATCCCGCACTCGGTCGGGGCGACCTGGCGCTACCGCCTGGCTGGGGCGTTATACCGCTCGACGAGGTGTTCAGCCAATTCGACTATCCCAAATGCTCTGTCTTCATGCTCGAACTTCGACCGAGATTTATCGCACATCTCGACGAAATGCTATCCGAATGCAAACGCCTGGCCGGTCTCAGAAGCGCCGCTTAAGTTTCTTCGAGAAAACAATTCCGTGCCCGCAGAAATGGTCGTCATTCGTGATCCTCGTTTGAACGCGCTGGCTATCCCTCGGGGGCCTGGTCTGGCCGCGTTACCTGCGCGGGGTGCATAGGCTCGGCGAGCCTCCAGTGTGGCGCCGACCCTCACGCCCCCCTCCCACCGGTCCATAATGTTCGGGCGGTCAGGATGACCGGCCGGTCAGCCGACAGCATGACATCGTATTTTGGGTCGCGTCCATGGAAATTAAGCTCGGGGGGTGCGGGCTGAATCTACCTTCAGCCCCATCAGGCACTGGTCAAAAACGTCAGGCGCCCGAGGGCGCGTGGGGTTACGTAGCAGATCCGCAGCGCGCCCTGCGGATCACCGGCGCGGCGGACCGCTTGCCGGAAGTCGGGCCTGCGTTGGAGATGTACCTCTCATCATTTGGATGGGCGTCTTAGGATGCGATCACAGCTTTCCTACCGCGAAGAACCTAATGCTTCAGGATTCCTGACATCCTCCAACGCGTTCCCGCGCAGGATATTTTTGGCTTTCTGGAGCGCCTCTCGATCCAGTCGATCATTGGCCTCTATCGTGTTGTAGGCGAAATGGGGCGTCACGATGGTGTTATCCATTCTAAACAGCGGGTTATGCTGCGCGGCGGGTTCGCGAACAAACACATCCAGGCCCGCGCCGGCGATCTGGCGTGTCTCCAATGACCTAACCAGGGCCGCTTCGTCGACGATACCGCCCCTTGATACATTGATGAGAAAGGTCGAGGGTTTCATAAGCGAAAGTTCTTTTTCCCCGATTAGCCCGGCTGTTTCGGGTGTGAGGACGCAGTGGATTGAAACGAAATCCGAGCGCCGAAGTAGTTTCTCCAGGCCCATAAATGTTACCTGGCCGAACTCCTCGGCTGCGCCTGCCACGTAGGGATCGTGGGCCACGATGTCCATCCCAAACCCCGCACAGCGGCGCGCCATGGCCTTCCCAATGCGGCCAAATCCGACGAGCCCGATCGTCTTTTTGGAAAGGTCTACCGCTGTATTAGCCTGGGCCGGCCACATCCAGGCCACCTCCCTCATCGTCCGGTCGAGGTCGATGACCTTTCTTGCCAGGGCGATCATCAAGGCGAAGGCATGATCCGCCACCGTATCGGAGCCATAGTTTGGGCAATGGACGACGGGGATCCGCCTCTCGGTAGCAGCGGCGAGGTCGATATTGTCGACGCCCACGCCCCATTTGAGAACAGCTTTCAAATCTGTGGCCGCTTGCAGCACCCTGCGCGTCACTTTTGCATAGCAGACGATGAGCAAGTCGGCATCTCCAGTTTCTTGGACCAAGGTTTCCTCGGCGTCATTGTCTGTCGTCACAACATTTGCGAGATCCTCCAGTTCGCCAAATACAGTCTGAAGTATTTTCATATTGACGTCGGTGAGGGTAATTTTCGGCTTCATGGCGGTGCAGATCGATCAATCCCGTCCCCACTCCGCCAAATAGTCTCCGAACAGATCTTCATCGGTTGGAACATAAGCCGGGAAGGGTTCGGACAGCCAGGTGTAATTTAGGAAATGCTTCCAGTGAATGTTCTCGCTGGTCATATTACCGGCCCAGCTACCACCCCCTAGGGTATCTGTGAACGGATTCGCATTGAACCAACTGCCGCTGTTGGCCATCGCGTGGGGCATATTGCTATTGACCCTACCGACGTTGGCTTTGATCGCCAGTTCGACCTTGCGGTCGTCACGTTCAGAATGGATCGATGCAGAATGCCCCTCACCGGAGAAACGGTGCATTGCCTTCATGCGTTCGACCATCTCACTGAAGTCGTCCCATTTCCAGACCGTGAGGACGGGTGAAACCTTCTCCCCGGAGAATCGGTCTTCGGGCCCGATTTTCTCACCGAGCACCATCAGGAAGCGGGTTCCCTCGGGCACATCGATGCCTGCCTGCTCCGCGATGTAGGCCGCCGTTTTGGCTACGATGCCCCGCTCCAGCATCTTGCCATCCGGCCACATATGCGCCCTCAATTTCTCCCGCTGATCCGAACTGCATAGATAGCCCCCTTCAGCTTGCAAGCGCTCCATCATCTCGTCGTAGATGCTGGCCTCCAGAGCAACGGCATTTTCCGAGGAGCAGGAAGCGGAATTATTCGCGATCTTTGACTTGACGATCTTTGCCGCCGTGGCTTTCAGGTCGGCCGTTTCGTCAATGATTGAAATCACGTTGCCGGAACTGACTGTGTGACTCGGTTTGCCGGCCGCGTACACGACCTGTACCAACGCCGCACCGCCCGTCGCCACAACGAAGTCGCACCTCGTCATCACTTCGCGGGCCTTTGCCTGGCTGCTGTTCTTAACGCATAACATCAGGTCTTCAGGAGCTCCGATTTTGCGGAGCGCCTTGCGACCATGTTCAACCGTGAGATAGGAGCTGCCTTGCGTCTTGGGATGAGGTGAGACGATCATGGCGTTTCTGGTTTTCAGCAGGCTGAGCCCAATGCAGCACACCGTTGACTCGGGATTCGTGGAGGGGACGATGTTGGCGATAACTCCCATCGGCTTGGCATATATCCTCAGGCCTCTCTCTTTATCCTCTTCCACCAAGCCACAGGTTTTTACGCCTTTCATGTCCCACAAAGTGCCTCGGGTTTTGCTCTGTATCTTGGCGACTTTGTCTTCGTAGACGCCGATCCCAGATTCGTCGACTGCGAGTCGAGCGAGCTCTTTGGCCGTCCCTTCCCGCTGCCATTCCCAGCCGACGGCGGCGACCATCTCATCGACCTTCTCCTGGGGCCAAAACTCGATCTGCTCGAAGGCCCGCCTCGCACGCTCATATAATTCTTGGATTTCTGCCAACTCAGCGGCTGATACTTCTTCCGACATCTCGCTCACCTGCTTCCTTATGTTTTTACGCTGGGGTCTTTGACCTCTTCCATGATGGCGAAGCCGCTGCCAGGGAGTTTCTGCCGCTCATCGAAGGCCGCCTTCCACTCCTCCGGGCTGTGGGTTTGCCCTGGCCGGGCGATTTTGTCCCGCTCCGCCAACGGGGGCACCGGTCGGTCTGCCGGGCCGTCGTAGTATTCCTTCGGCGTGAGCTCCTGGCCCAGCCTGGTTGAGCCTTCCCGCTCGACT
>JAPUGV010000273.1 GCA_027298025.1 Chloroflexota bacterium
TTGTTTGCCGCAATCTGGTCCCCAGAGTCCCAAAAAGTGAGTACGGAACTCGTCCCGCTGAGGACGACTTCGGTGGTTGAAGTCGCGAAGGAAAAGTCGTTGACGTTGTCTACAAAGGCTGATTGTGCGCAAGCCGCTGTCCCAATGTCCATATTGAGCGTGTTGATGTTGACTCGAAAATCTCCAAGGAAGGGTGCCAGAGGGTCGGATGACACGGTGATTGTATAGGCGCCTGTTGCATTGTCGAAATCAAGCCGGATGGAGGTGATGTCAACCGCGCCACTATGATCCCCCGTGGGGTCTAGCCAGGTCACGTGGAGTTGGGCTGCCGCGGCCGCGAGAGGAGTAGTGAGTAGCGTTAGGATCGCAAACGTTCGAAGCATCTGTGTGGTTCCCCTCTTCCTGAAAATTAGTCTAAACAGAACGATCTGGCGTAGCACGAACGTAAGCCGATCATTGCCCGATTTCGCAATTTTGAAGATGACCTGCCCCAGTTTGTCGCACCAGTCCCTATGTTAGTGCAAGCAGCAATTGAGCTTGTGAGCTTGCCCCCTTGGTTGGTCCAGTCTGGTGCTCTTCTTCTCGGGCTCGATAAAGAGCGACTTCACATCCACCTCGTCCAGCCACTCCCGGATGGGGGTGGGTCTCCTCTGGCTGGTTCAGTTGTGCTTCCCGTCAGCTGAGTTTGGGGGCATTCAGATCTCATCGGCCTTCTTGCATCCTCAGGATGACAGGATAGTCCGGCTAGATCTGAAATTTCACAAATGCCCCGACCGGAGAATGTCAATCGCTGGGCTTTCGTGTCCTGCAAAGTTTCCAGGCAGCAATGCAGCCCAGGGCACCGACGACACCGGCGCCCCCGAACAGTATCCGATAACCCGGCAGGCCCGGAAAACTGTCCAGGATTGCGCCACTCAACACCGGCATGTAGATGTCCGGAGTAAATCCGATAACCGAAGCGGCACCGGCTGCTGTGCCAGTCACTGCTTTCGGAATCCCCTGCTCATCGAGCAGCGCGAAATAGATGCCCCGCAGCGCGTAGATGCTCAACGCGGCCAACGCGACGTTGAATATGACAAGGGGCAGCAATGAGGCCTTGGCTGGCGTTATTGAAAAGAACGCAAAGCTAACCATCATGATCAGGAGCAAGACCACGGCCGATTTCGCGATCCCGAAGCGGTCCCCAATGAAACCGGCAACAAACGGGGCAATCGGGTTCAGCCAGTTTCGACCGACGCTGAGCAGGCATGCGGCGGCGACACTCAGGAGAAACACCTCGGTAGCGTAAGGCGTGAAGAAGTAGGTGGCCCAGAATCCAGTGTTCGCGGCCATGATGACGATGGCGATCAGCCATACGGCCGGCATTTTCAGCACCTGAATGACTTCTTTCCAGCCAACTTTGGATTTTTCGCCGTTGGTCTTCGCGTTTGCGGAAGGAATATCGCCCTCGAGCACAAACCAGGCAGCCACGCCACACAGAACAATGATCGCCGACCAGCTGGAAATAACCGTTGCAAGGGCCACGCGGGTGCTGCCGAGCCAGGAAAAGACAGCCAGCAGGATTGAAGCCGGAACAATACCGGCCAAGCCCCGTCCGGCTTCGAGATACCCAAAGGCACGACCCTGTTGCGAGCTGGGCGCCCAGTTCCTCGTGGCCCGGATCATGGCGTTCCAGAAGATCAGGGCAATTGTGATGCCCCAGAACGCATGCAGGACCAGAGCAACGGGGTAGCTGGGAAAGGTCGCGTAGTAGAATCCGGTCCCGCCGGCGAGCAACATCGCAAGGGTTATCAATTTACGGGAAGAGACGCGGTCAGCCAGCCAGCCGCCGGGGCTGTAGGACAACAGGGAGGCCGCGCCAAACACCCCCATGAGTGTGCCCATCTGGCTCTTGGTCAGGTCCAGCGCTTGCTGCGTGGGGATGTAGTAAACCTCGAAGACATAGACCACGTTGTATATGGTCCCGCCCGACACGCAGAGAATGACCATGGTGAGCGCATGACGCAGCGCACTTTGCGAGGATTGTTGTTGTTCAGTCGCCATGAGGCGCCTCCGGGCTCACGGCCACTTCACTCAGCGTAGTCCATCAGGTCGGATAACTCCTCGAACGAGGGTCCATCGTGGCAATCCGATTGCGGTCGGCTAGACAGTGCGAGCCTTTCTCCACGCTTCCGCGTCACTTAACGGAATGCCTCTTATTGGACATTGCCAATAAACGCAGCTCATTCTTCCTATGACCGGTTAAGATATTTCTCCTTACGCAGACAGGGAGACTACCCATGATGCATCCACGGCAGCTGTCACTCTGCCTTCAGAGGAAGTTTCTGTGTCTGGCTCTGATACTCGTGACCGCTGGGCTGGTTTCCGCGCCGAAAGCGGAGGCTGGAGGCTCCGGGTCTGCAGCCACCCAGCTCGATGTCACTCCGCCCGTCTACGAGTTCGCCGTTGAAAATAAATGGCTTCCCATGAGGGACGGCGTGCGGCTCTCCGTCACCTTCCTCAAGCCAACGCCCCGCACCCCGGGCGAGACGTTCCCGGTGCTCCTCGACCTGTACCCCTACCGTAAAGACGAATTCCCGGCGCGGCATTCGTACTTCGCGCGGCGCGGCTACATCATGGCGACGGTGGACATCCGTGGTACCGGTTCCTCCGAGGGCGCCGTGCCGCCGCGTGAATACTCCGAGCAAGAACTGGATGATGCGCTGGAGATCATCGACCAGCTCTCCCGGATGCCCGGCTCGAACGGCCGCGTTGGCATGTGGGGCAAGTCCTGGGGCGGCTTCAACGCGATTCAGGTCGCCATGCGTGAGCCGCCGGCGCTCAAGGCGATCATGGCCGTCGAGGCCACCGACGATCTCTTCCATGACGACGTGCACCACATGGATGGCTCCTTCCACATCGACCAGTTCGTAGTGTGGATGGATCACTTAACGCTACTGCCGCAAACGCCAACCTACGCGCTGGACGAGGACTATTTCAAGAACCGCTTCGAATCGTACCCGTGGTTCCTGACCTACGCGAAGCAGCAGCGGGACGGAGAATTCTGGCGCCGGAACTCGCTTCGCTGGCAGTACGACAAGCTGAAGACCCCGGCCTATCTCATCGGCGGCCTGCTCGACGGTTACCGGGACAGCGTCCCGCGCATGCTCGAGAACGTGAAGGCCCCCGTCCGGGCCGCCATCGGCCCCTACGACCACGAATGGCCCGACAACGGTGTACCTGGGCCCAATTACGAGTGGCGCCACGAGGCCATGCGCTGGTGGGATTACTGGCTCAAGGACCGGGACACGGGCATCATGGATGATGCGCCGCTGGCCGTCTTTGTGCGGGAGGGCCACGCACCCGACCTCGATCTCAAGACCACACCGGGTCACTGGATCTCCGATGAGTGGCCAATACCAGGCACGGCCTGGAAAAAGTTCTACCCCTCGGTGAGCCGCCAGCTACGTGAACAATTGGAGAACGGCAAGAAGGGTGTTGAATCCCTGCGCTACGTGCCGAGCTACGGCGTCGCCACCGGGCTGTGGTGGGGCGAGCCGACGGGTGACATGCGTCCCGATGATGCCGGCAGCCTGGTGTTCGACAGCCCCGTGCTCGAGAAGGGCTTCGAGATCGTCGGCTTTCCCCGCGTGCGCCTGCGGGTCTCGGCGGACGCGCCGCTGGCCCACTGGGTCGCCAGACTCGAGGACGTGCAGCCCGACGGCACGGTGTCGCTGGTCACCGGAAGACTGCTGAACGGCTCGCAGCGCAACTCACGGCTCGAGCCCGAGCCGCTCGAGCCCGGCGAGATTTACGACCTGGAGATCGACCTACACTTCACCACCTGGACCTTCAAGCCCGGACACCGCGTGCGGCTCGCTGTTTCCAACTCGCTTTTCCCGATGATCTGGCCCACCCCGCACCCGATGACCACGGAGCTGCACCTGGGCGTGGAGAGCACACGCATGGAGTTGCCCGTGATCCCGCCTGCGGAGCGCAAGGTGCCGGCGTTCCTGCCACCTGAGCCGCGGGAGGAACTAGCCGAGGTGCGCTACCTGAATAGCGTCCCCTGGCTGGATTTTTACGAGTACAAACGCGACCTGTGGCGCAAGACCACGAGTGTCGAGTGGAAGAGCCGCAGTGAGACCCTGGACCACGGCCGGCGTCACCGCACTAACGAGAGGAACTACTACGAGACCAACGACGATCGCCCTGCCAAATCACGCTTCTCCGGCGAGGCCAGGACCACAATCCACCTAGAGGACCGGAAGCTGGAGCTGCGCTCGACGTTTGACGTGCGCTCGGACGAGAAGAATTTCTATGTGAAAATCATCCGCCACTTGTTCAAGGATGACGATCTCCTGCGGCAGCGCGAGTGGAACGAAACCATCCCGCGGATGTTCAACTGAATCCGCGCACGCCATTCGAGAAGAGGAAATGGACCGCTCGTTCGCCGATTTCGAGATCCGGGACGGCTCCGAACGGCTCTATCCGGCACCAACACCGGGCCGCGACATTTCGGAAACAGGTAACTATTCGGAATCTATGGCGCGCCGGGAGGGGTTCGCGAGCAGCCTTCGGCTGCGAAGGCTTTGCGACGCGTAGCGTCGCTCGCAACCCCCGACCCTCAGGTTCGAAGAAGAATCCCAACCTGAGGAAGATCAATGACTTACGCTCTAGCGACCGGCGTTTAGCGGCATATCGCGGCTCCCAGGACGGCAGTCAACACCGGAAACGGCACCCAGACGGCACTGAATTTCGAGTGG
>JAPUGV010000274.1 GCA_027298025.1 Chloroflexota bacterium
AACCACTATCGAGAGGCATACCAGGAGTTTGCCAAAGTCGATCTCCCCATCAATCTCGTGACCTATTTCGATGATCTAGGCGACACCTATACCTGGGCAGTGGACCTACCGGTCGCGGCGCTTACGCTCGATTTCACCCGCGGCGACAACTTGAGCCTTATCGAGCAACACGGATGGCCGAAGGATAAGACGCTCTGTGCGGGATTGGTGGACGGGCGAAACATCTGGAGCATCCGGCCTGCCGAAGTGCTTGACACTCTGAACCGCATTCAGCAGCAGGGCGATATCAGGGTGAGTGCGTCGAGTTCGCTGCAGTTCGTGCCCTATCGCGCTTCGAGAGAGGAACACTTGCCGGAGCCGCTGAAGGGCGTACTGGCCTTTGCGGAGGAGAAGCTGGCTGAGATTGTGCTGATTGGACAGATTGCCAACGGGAAATCCGCTGAGAGCGAAATCGAGGCCAGCGAACGCGCCTGGTCGGAGTATCGGTCATTTGCCCAGGCCGAACCGGAGGTTCGAGAGCAGATACGGGCGCTGGAAACCGGCTCTTATCAGCGCCAATCTCCCTATTCCGAAAGAAGGCCGAGCCAGCTAGAGCTTCCGCGCTTCCCCATCACGACCATTGGATCCTACCCACAAACCGTAGAAGTTCGCCGACTCCGCGGCCGGTATAAGCGCGGCGAGATCAGCCAGGAGCAGTACGAGGCCGGCGTGGACGCGTGGATCGGATACACCATCGGCACTCAAGAAGGCATGAGCCTGGATGTTTTAGTGCACGGTGAGTTCGAGCGGTCCGATATGGTGGAATTCTTTGCCGAAAAATTGAATGGCTTCGCCCTTACAGAATCCGGCTGGGTACAAAGCTACGGCAACCGATATGTCCGGCCGCCGGTCATCTGGGGAGATATTCGGCGCACGGCACCCATGACGGTGCGGGAATTTCGTGTCGCGCAATCGTTCACAGAGAAGCCAGTCCAGGGAAGGCTCACCGGGCCCGTGACGATATTAAACTGGTCTTACTCACGCACCGATGTGCCTCGGAAGGACGTGGCGTTCCAGCTGGCTCTGGCCCTGCGCGAGGAGATCGCAGATCTCGAAGCGGCGGGCGCCCGCGTGATCCAGGTGGACGAGCCCGCGCTTCGCGAAGGCCTTCCTTTGAAGCAGGCTCGTTGGGAAGAGTACTTGGAATGGGCCGTGGATGCATTTCGACTCACCACTGGAGGCGCAAGAAACGAGACGCAAATACACACCCACATGTGTTATTCCGAATTCGGCGACATCTATAGCGCCATTGATGGCATGAATGCGGACGTGATCTCCATTGAGAACGCGCGCAGCGGCGATGAGACGCTGCACGAACTCGCCGAGTACGGATACAGCCGCGAGGTCGGCCCCGGCCTATACGATATCCACAGCCCTAACATTCCGAGCGTGGAAGAGGTGAAGGCCAGACTGAAGGCTTTCTCGGAGCATTTGCGGCCGGAGCAGATCTGGGTCAACCCGGATTGCGGTCTCAAGACCCGCAATTGGGATGAAGTACTGCCCGCATTGGGGAACATGGCCGAGGCCGCCCGACAGGCGCGAGAAGAAGTCGCCGAGCCCTCCTTGGAACCGGACTAAGGCTTATGAGCAACCGCGTTAAGTTCTTGGATTGGTTGGCCAGTGGAAAGCCCATCCTAGCGGATGGCGCAATGGGCACTCGATTGCATGCGCAGGGCATACCGTTTGATGCTTGTTTCGACGAGTTGAACCTATCGCGGCCTGACTTGATCCTGGATATTCATCGAGAATATCTCGAGGCAGGGGCGAGAATCATTGAAACCAATACTTTCGGCGCCAACCAACATAAGCTCTCATCGCACGGGTTGGAGCACCAGGTAGCGGAGATCAACGCCGCGGGGGTGGCGTTGGCCAAGCAGGCTATCGAAGAGACGGGCGCAGATGCACTAATAGCCGGAAGCGTGGGCCCGCTGGGTGTACGCATGGCTCCATTCGGTCGAGTTAAGCCTGAGGAAGCTTATGAAGCCTTCAAGGAGCAGATCACAGCTCTAGAGCAGGCAGGCGCGGACCTAGTCTCGCTGGAAACGCAAAGCGATCTTTTTGAATTGCGCGAGGGGATTCAGGCCACAAAGGTGGTAGGCGACCTTCCTATAATTGCTTCGGTTACTTTCACGCGAGACGATCGCACCCTGCTCGGCGACACACCCGCCCAAGCCGCCAAGCTGCTCTGGGAGGCCGGCGCGGATGTGATTGGAGCCAACTGCTCCGGGGGACCCGCCCAACTGCTCCGAGTATTGCAGGCTATGCGGCGTGCGATGCCGGAAGCAAAGTTCTCTGTAATGCCGAACGCGGGTTGGCCGGAGCAAGTGGGGGGACGCATCATGTACCCTGCCACTGCCGACTACTTCGCGGATTACGCGCGGGCTTACACTCAGGTCGGAGCCAGCATCATCGGGGGGTGCTGCGGTACGACCGCCGAACACATCGCTCACATGCGAGCGGCATTCGAGGGAGCGAAGCTCAGTCAGGTCAGTGCCATTTCCGTTGACACGGATGAAGACCTGGAGAAACTCACGGCCGGTCAGTTAGGCCCCACCTTTTTGAGTTCAAAGTTGGGAGCCGGCGAATTTGTCCTCTCCGTTGAAGTCGACCCACCTAGGGGCCTTTCAGTAGAAAAGCTTCTTGCCGGAGCGCGTCTGCTCGCCGATGCCGGGACGGATGTCATCAATGTAGCGGATAGTCCCATGGCCCGCCTGCGCATGAGCCCCTGGGCGGTGTGCCATCTCATTCAGGATGAGATCGGACTCGAGACCGTCCTACATTTCCCGACCCGCGGGCGCAACTTGCTTCGAGTGCAGGGGGATCTCCTGGCCGCACATGCCATGGGCGTCCGCAATATCTTCGTAGTGATGGGCGATCCCACTTCCATCGGCGATTACCCCGAAGCGACCGACAACTACGATGTAGTTCCCTCAGGGCTCATCAAGCTAGTTAAGCATGGGTTCAACGCTGGGCTTGATCACCATGGAGACGAGATCGGGGAGGCTACATCGTTTTATGTAGGATGTGCACTAAATCCCGAAGCGGCCAATGTGGAGCAAGAAATTCGGGTGCTGCGACGAAAGATCGAGGCGGGCGCGGATTTCGTGCTGACACAGCCCGTGTTTGAGCCCGAGCGTGTCGAGCAAACGATCTCCGCATATGAAGAGCAGTACGGGCCGATTGGCATACCGGTGCTTGTCGGCATACTTCCGTTGTATGGAATTAAGCACGCCCGGTTCTTACATAACGAGGTGCCTGGCATCTCAATTCCAGAAGCAATCCAGAAACGCGTGTCGGCCGCTGGCGATCGCGCGCCTCAGGCTGGGATATCTATCGCGGTCGAGATCCTTGACCGCCTGAAGGATAACGTGGCCGGCGCCTATTTGATGCCGCCCTTTAGCCGGTATGATATGGCAGCCGAGATTATTGAGTCCGTAGCGGAACGGGCGCCGGCGCGCGAACCCAAGTAGAGTCAAAATAGTCCTTGAGGGGATTTCAATAGTCCCAGTTACGTCTCCGACGTTACGGAGAGAGTGAAGTGGTATCAGGAGACTCCGGAATTGCCCGAGCTCTATCAGGACCAGGGATTCGCCTCCCTCGGAATAGGGAATCAGTGATTGGGTCTGCATGCTGGGGAGGTTGCCGGCGCGAGCGATGCTCAAACCTCACCCGTCTTTGAGGAGGAGGCTTACTCAGAGACTAAGGCCAAGCTCGAATCCCGGGGATGCGAATTCTACTTTTAGAATGAGACACCCAAAACCATCTTCGGCTCCTTTAAGGATCCGGATGGGAATTCCCTGCAGATCATGCAGGATCGTTAACATATCAATTCAAGATTCGAGGTGAGGGTTTCAGAATGAGTGATTTAGCTGATCGCGAACTTAATCCGCCTCGCGGGGGGGGCGTCTCGCCTCTCGAGGGAGCCGAGCTGCTGCGTTTTCATGAGAAGCTCGGCAACGACTGGGAAGTGATCGACAGCCGACATTTGGAGAAGCAGTACAAATTCAAGGACTTTCAGTCCGCCCTCGATTTCGTGAACAAAGTGGGAGAGTTAGCGGAGTCGGTCGACCACCATCCAGACCTCTGCCTGGGCTGGGGTAAGGCCAGCATCACAATCTCGACCCACAGCATTGACGGCCTTTCCGAGGCCGACTTCGTCTTCGCCGCACGCGCCGATCGGTTTGTCGCATCGATTTAGCTGGGCGCATAGCTTAATTAACCGCGAACCCACCGCTGTTTGGAAGGTATGGGGTCGCGGAAATCTCCAGGCCCCTTTTCCATGGTTCCCTCGATGATCGATGCCGAGTTCGTAATTCACCCCGCCACGCGCATGGGGCATATACACCTGACCGTAGCCAATCTGGAGCGCCAGATCGAGTTCTACCAGCGCGTATTGGGGTTCACACTCCATTGGCGCGAGCAGGAGAAGGCCGGCCTAGGAGCTGGACACGACGATTTGCTGCGGTTGACGGAGGACCGTGATGCGCGGCGCCCGCATGGGACGACCGGGCTCTACCACTTTGCAGTCCTGTACCCTGAACGCAGAGAGTTAGCGCGCGCGATTGGCAGACTGTTCTCGTTGCATTACCCAAATTACCCTACCGACCATTTGATGACTGAGACCACCTACTTGGACGATCCGGAGGGCAACGGGATCGAGCTCTATTTCGACACGCCCGAACGAGGCAGGTGGGACATGTCCGACGACGGGTTCGCGGCGGTGGACGCTCAGGGCAATCCCCACTCCGGTCGGGAACCGCTAGATGTGGAAGCACTGCTACGGGAATTACAGTCAGGCGACCGGCTGGATCAGGCTGCGCCAGAAGGAGCTGTCATTGGTCACGTACACTTGCACGTGGCGGATATCGCGGAGGCTAATCACTTCTACCACGACCTGCTTGGCTACGAGATTCAGGGGCTTTCCAGCTCGGTGGGCGTCAGCTTTGTCTCGGCCGGCGGATACCATCACCACATTGGCTTGAACACCTGGCTCGGACAAGGCGCGCCCGCGCCTCCCTCCGGCGCGCTTGGCCTACGATACTTCACGATCGTACTGCCGGATCAGTCCGAGTTGGGGCGGTTGGTGCAGAGTTTGCAGCGGGCGAGCATCCCTGTCGAGGAGGTCGATTCCGGGCACCTTGTGCGCGATCCCTTTCGTAACGGTGTTCTCCTGACCACACCTGAGAATCCCGAGCACTGACCGGAGAAACTCGAGCTCACTCCTCTCGGGCAGCCCCGCACACCACGACCTTGGTATCTTCCCTGCCGGCCGCTGATCCGGCGGCCAGAGTCATGCAATGCCGGGCAATCTTGGTGAATCCAATCCAATCAACTGCGCTGGATTGATCCCTCAATCACCAGTTTCGAGTTCCATTGGATCCACGGCGGCGCGATCACGGCAGGTTCGTGGGGTGCATGTTCGCTGCTGCAATTGCGCAATACGGTAACATCTCGGGGCAGGATCTTAATGGAAGACCCCTCGCGCATGAAGATCAACGGGAAAAGAAGCCGCACCCAACTTCTAAAGACGCCGCGTGACAGCGCCCTTTCGTTGCAGCTCACGCACAACGTGCGCCACGCGGGCGATTTCCTCGAAGCTCGAGGCTGGCGCTGGCTGGGTGAGTACCTACGGACAGTCCTAAACGGCCGGGACAATTTCCGGGAGTATGACCTAAGCGACTCCCGGGCCGGAGTGTACGTCATGCCGGAGGCCGTCTCCGTGGCGCTGGCCTCCGATTGGGCAACCGGCACGATCAACGCTTACCGGGTGCGGGATGAGATTCTGCGCCTCCAACCCGATATCACGATGCACCTCGGGGATGTTTATTACGTAGGCAAACAAGAGGAATTCGACAAGTACTTTCTGGGCGACGACGATTGGCCACGGGGCGCGCTGCCCCCCGCGGAAGGGATTACCGCGCTCCCAAGTTATGCCCTCAATGGAAACCACGAGATGTACTCGGGCGGCCATGCCTACTTTCGATCAATCCGTGAGCATTTCGGGCAGGAGGCCAGCTTCTTCTGCGTAGAGAACGAGTACTGGCGAATCATCGGGCTGGACACCGGTTACAGCACGAAGCTTATCCCGGGTCTGGAGCTGCTTCCGTGGTGGGTGCGGTTGCAGCCTCAGAACATCCAATGGCTTCAGCGCAACGTCCTGAGCTCGTCGGATACTCGGCCGATCCTCCTGCTTTCGCACCATCAGTGGTTCAGCGCCTTTGAGAGGGAGCACCGCAAGCTGGGCAAGGATCTGGGAAACGATCCCCGATATCTACTGTGGTTCTGGGGACACGAGCACCGGCTCGCCGGATACGGCGCGTACCAGACGCATTCGAAGGGTCCGCTGATTCGGGGTCGCTGCATTGGGCACGGTGGCATGCCGATTGAAGACATCCACAGGCCAGTCAAACGTGACCGCAATCTCGTTTTCTACGATCGGCGAGTTGCGGGATCGGTTGACAGCACGGAGGTGGGATATTGCGGATTTGCCTTGCTCGAGTTCGACCGTGAGACCCTGGTGATCCGCTATGTTGAGGAGACGGGCAGGGTTCTGGTACGGGAGAAATGGGTCCGGACGCCGGATGGCGCCCGCGGCGAAGTGCTTGATTTCGATGCGGACCTACTGACCCTGGTGCGCCCGATTGACGATCTTGTGGCTTAGCTTCCCAGGCTATGGAGGGGCGCGTTGCAGTCATTTCCGGAAAATGATCACTATACGGTGATTTAGCAGGCCGCCGCTACTGCAAGGTCGTCTTGAACCTTGCGCGGGTCTGCGCCCGAATCTCACCTAAGGATGACCCGTGAATGATTACGATAAGGTTCAGTTCCCGGTCGACGAACTCAAATACCCTCATGTCTGTGATTACCCTATGGACCGCTCCCACAGCCGTCCAGGGCAGATCACACTCCGGCACGATCTTGGGCGATCTCGTCCGAAATCCAGTCGGTCTTGGTCATGGATTCCCGGTCATTTCAAACCCACCCGCCATCAGTGTGGCGCCTTCCGGTAC
>JAPUGV010000275.1 GCA_027298025.1 Chloroflexota bacterium
GAAACTCATTGAGCACCGCCGCCACATATTTATCCACGTTGATGGGCAAGGGTTCGCCGGCCTGGTCTGAGCGAGTAAGGCGAATACGAAACTGATTCTGAGCGACCCAATCCCGGTTGAGCTGGTCATGCAGATCGCCAAGCGGCAGCAACAGCACCTTGGACAGGACTTCCGGAATTGCCTCGCGGCTAGCAGCCGTGAGCTGGCGAGTTTCGACTTCTAGTACGTAGGAGATAGCGTTTGCGGCAAGAAGGCGGCCATCTCGGTCGTAGATCAGTCCCCTGGCTGGAATGATGCGCTCCAGGCGGCTGGAACCGACTTCCTTACGGGCAGCAAATACTGGAGCATAGGGGCCAAACTGCACTCGAATCAGCTGAATTAGCAAGCCGACCGACATAAGACCCATCCCGAGCATGACGGCTCTGATGCGGCTGACTGAAACCGAATTCGCTCCCCCGCCAGATTCGGGGTTGGGTGGATCTAATCCGCGGAAGGAGGCTGCGCCGATTTTGCTGGACGCGGCCAGAGGGCCGGTGTGTTTGGCTGGGCGCTGCTTCCGCGGCTGCTTGTGCTCGACAGAGTGGTTGCCTGCCCGCCCCGGTGGTGGGGCCTGCCCCTGTGGTGGAGCTTGTCCCCGTGGGGCATTATGCTGCCCAGAGTGCCTGGGAGCCTCCCCTCCGACAGCGCTGGTTGCTGGATTTGTGGTTGGGCGGGCGTGGGCACCTTTGGCGCGATTGCGCTTCCACAGCTTCACCGATTGCCTCCAATCGCGAAGCGCGATAACCATTCGCCCAGCGTTTCTGTGAAACTTGGAGAGAGCATTCGCGGCCGTTCTTCACCTGATGTCAAGGGGCGCGGGGCCTCGAATTCGTTTTTAATCTCGAATCCGTCCACAGTCAGATAATGAACCTCATTCGGGAGAGCGGGTCGAAAGCCGAGATAGGCCGCACGCTCCATCATCACCTCCGGAGAAACCAGCCCGGCGTACACCGAGTTGAGTTCACCGTTGATTCGAACGAGCGATTCATACCGTCGCTCCAACACCAGTAGCTCCCTACCCGCGCTGGCCACCTTGGCGTTGACCGCCAGGTATAAGCCTCCTAAAACGAAAAGCCCTACGATCCAGAGAGCCGTCCGGCTCGTATTTAGGATCTGAAGCCGCCATGGGGCCTGCTTGAATGCTTGAGGCATATTTACTCTCGAATCAGCTTGCAAGCTTCATGCCGCTACGGTGTAACAAAGGGTCGTTTGGGCATGATTCGCCCACTTAGGGCACCTATCAACCCGCTTCAAATCCGCTCCGCAGTACGCAGTCGCGCGCTCCTCGCCCTCGGGTTGCCTTCCAGCTCTTGCTGCGTTGGGCGAATCGGGCGCCGGTGGACCAATCGCACCCTGGCGCTGTGCACGTAAGTACCGATAGTTCGGTCGGGAGGGTCTTCTCTCTCTTTAGATTCCTCTCGCATGAAGCGCTTCACGATACGATCCTCCAGAGAGTGGAAGGCGATAACCGCCAGCCTGCCACCGGGCCTCAAGAGCTCGACACACTGCGGCAGTGCCTCCTCAAGCGCGGCCAGTTCATCATTGGCCGCGATCCGTAATGCTTGGAAGGTTCGGGTTGCAGGGTGGATGCGGCGAGAACGAGTACGGGCGGCCCTCGCAACCACCTCCGCCAGGGCGCTCGTATCATCGATCGGCCGGGCCTTTACGATGGCCCTCGCGATCCGCCGCGATTTTGGCTCCTCCCCGAACTCATAAATCAGGTCTGCCAGCTCAGCCTCCGGCAAATCGTTCACAAGATCTGCGGCTGTAAGCTCCTGACCCGGATCAAATCGCATATCCAGCGGCCCCTCGGATCGGAAGGAGAAACCACGTTCAGGTGCAGAAAGCTGCATGGACGAGAGCCCGAGGTCGAGCAAGATGCCGTCGACCCTTTCCCAACCCATTGCCGAGGCGTGGATCTTGATATCTCGAAACGACCCTTGCACGAGGTGTACTCGTCCTCCGAACCGCGCCAGGCGCTGCTGGGCCAGCGGCAGTGCGACCGGATCTCGGTCTAGGCCCAGCAGCTCGCCTTCAGGCGCGGTGTGTTCGAGGACCCCCATTGCGTGTCCCCCGGCACCGACAGTGCCGTCGATGAACCGGCTCCCAACCCTTCCTGTCGCGTTCGAAGGCGAAGGGAGCCGATCCTCGATCGGCAGCAGAGAAGTAAGCACTTCCTTGTAAAGTACGGGGGTGTGCAGATCGTTTACGCCTCACCCCGTGGACAGGTCGTATTCAGCGAATCGTTTGGCATTGGCTTCCGAATCCACAACGGATTCCTCCGTCGTAGCCCAGCTTTCGGCTCGCCAAATCTCGAAATATTCGCCGGCCCCCACGATGAAAGCGTCGCCATCGATTCCGGCGTAGTCTCTGAGAAAATCGGGCAGAAGTACGCGACCCGAGGAATCGAGCGACACTTCTGTTGCGCGTCCAAAAAGGACCCGCTTTACCGCGCGCGCCCCAGGATCGGTGGAGGAGAGTGCCGCAGCCTTCTTGGCCAGCTTGTCGAAGCTGTCCGCCGTGTAGACCATGAGGTTGCGGTCGAATCCCTGCGTGACGAATGCTCCCGAGGCCAGTGCGGCACGGAAGCGTACAGGGATAGTTAGCCGACCTTTCGAGTCGGTGGTATACTTATATTGACCTAAGAACATTCGTTCGGAATTGGGTTTAAGGCGGAGACGCCGGATTGACCGGCGTCCCACGCTCCCCCACAATCCCCCACAAGCTCCCACATTATAGATCAGTTTCTACCACCCTTGCAATAAGCAAGCCGAGTTCAGTTTGAGTACTAAAGTCCTGAGTCGTGGGTGGGTAGGAACAAGCGCCCCTGCATATGGGGGATTTACGTCGCATATGGGGACAGTGTGGATTTGGCCAGAAAACTTTAAGGTTCTGCGGTCTGCGAATAGCATTAATTTTAACGGCCGGAGCCCCCACTGAAGGGGGCTCCGATGAGCGACGGCAGTCGGCCTATAAGCCGCGTTCTGTCCGACCCGGGTTTACAGCGAGGTCAGTCCCTGACGGCTTTCACCGCAGGGCAGGCCTAGCGTTCCTCCCCGGGTTTGGGCGATCATCTATCTGGACGGCACGTCACCGTGCCGTTCGTGCGGCCTACCCGGCGCTCCAGGGAAGCGAGCCGCCTCCCGCCCGCCGCATCCTCACGAATGCGTATGACGCGAGCTTTGCGCCTGCTCGGCCTTGCTCCAGGCGAGGGTTGCCTGGCGACCGGCATTGCTGCCGGCCCCGGTGGTCTCTTACACCGCCGTTTCACCCTTACCAGCCGAAACCGATAGTCCGGCTGGCGGTCGTTTTCTGTGGCCCTGTCCGCGGGTCACCCCGCCCGGGAGTTACCCGGCACCCTGCTATGTGGAGCGCGGACTTTCCTCAATCCCCTCGAGAGAGGACTGCGATCGCCCGGCCAACTGACCGTTGGAGGGAATCTTACCTTATTGGAATGAGAGTTTTGGTGTGTAAGTTCTGATAGATTGCTAACGCCGCTCATACGCCACCTATGCTACAGTTCCCACTGCCCGCAGCATTGCGCGTGGGATATCAAGTTAGCCGAGCACATAGCCGCATATAATTGAGCGATTGTCTGACAAATAGGACAAGAAGAAGGTCGAACCCTAATGCCTTTGTATTCTTACCGTTGCGATAACTGTGGCGTGCAAATCGAACGCCGTCAGGGGTTTGACGATGCCAGGCTAAAGAAATGTCCTGAGTGCGGCGAGAATGAGCTGCGCAAGCTCTTTTCGCCGGTCGGAATTCTCTTCAAAGGGCCTGGCTTTTACTCCACCGACCATCGCTCGACCTCAAGCGATAATGGAAAGAGTGAGAAGTCCGAAAAGTCGGAGTCGAATGAGAAATCCGAGACAAAGGCCGAGAAATCTGAGAGCTCGGAGAAGAAAGCATCCGAACCAAAAGACTGAGCGCGGGTGGTTGTTAATGAAAGAGGCTGTCTCAAATGTAACTTGAGACAGCCTCTTTTTTTGCACCCGAGCGGGTACAAAAAGGGTGGCTACGTTGCCTGCGGGGCTGCCCGATTGGCGTGCTTATTAATCGGCCGTAGCTCACGATTACATTTGAAATCCGCCGCTGGCCTTCACCACTTTCATGCTGAAATTCGTCACAAACTCGGCCAACTGATCTCGCAGGTCCTGCCAGTCCTCGCTCTCGAGGGCGGTCTGCATATCGGAGAGGTTATCTGCGATCCCACCGGTTAGGATCTGAGGCTGATCGCCGTATTGTGTAAACCAGGCCTCGGTGGGTTGAATTCCGATGCGCTGCATTCCCGGAACGAGCTCACGCACGACGAACTCAAAGTACTCCTGCTCCATACCCGGAAGAATGTCCCAGGTCATGATCACTTTGACGTGATGGGAGTTGGTTTCCAAGTCCATCGGCTACTTGGCGGCCGGCTCCAGCACAACGACCTGCGTCTGATCCGAGAGACCGCTCTTGGTGACCTTTAGCGTCTCCAGCGCCTCCTGCTTGCCGACCCCCATCTCAGAGAGGAACATGGCCACCAGCCCCAGCTTCACCTTCTCCTTGCCGGTCTTGTAGTGCATGGGAACCACGAGCTTGGGTTCGATGAGGCTGATCACCTCCGCCGCTTGGGCGGGCGAGAGTGCACCTCCTCCTCCAACCGGAACCAGCGCCAGGTCCACCGGGCCCAAATCCTCGATTTGGGATTGGGAGGGCACGTAAGCCAAGTCACCCAGATGAGCTACGGTCAGTCCGTCGAAATCAAAGAGGTAGAGCGTGTTGGATATTCTGCCATTTTTGCCCTTTATCTCTGCGGCCATCGGGATTCCAGTAATGAATACTCCCCCTACTTCGTACTCTCCCGGGCCGGAAATGAGCAGCCTTTGGCCCTTTACGCCCTTTACGTAATTGTGTCCCGCCGCGTCGTGGCTTACCGTGACGAGATCCGCCCTGAGGGCTAGAGTGGGCAAGCCCAGACCGGGATCGTAGGGATCGGTGACGACGATGGCCAATCCACGCTCTTTCATTCTGAAACATGAGAGGCCGTACCAGGTGAGATCCATCGGTCCTTTCGGCGAATTCGGGCGATTATACCCGAACGGCAAGCTGTGGCCAGAGGGCGGCTCGTGGGCTGCCCAAGACTTGGATCACCTCTGCGAATCGTGAGCCAGATCACATAATCGGGAGGCATACCGGGGCTGGTATGCTTTCACTCTATCCGCTAGAAGAGCATCACACTCGGGAGCGCGTTCGTTGTTTATGCGAGAATAGGGAGCCATCTGCGCTTGGCGAGGATCAATACCGCGACCCGGGGAACGATCCCGTGGCCGATCCTCCCCGCAATACCCCGGCCGCTCCCTGGCCTAGTCCGCCAGGACAGGCAGCTCGCAGCCGGTAGGCAGCGCCAACGTCATTCTTACTGGAGGGTGAAGTGTGAGCAAATCGGTCGTATTCATTCATGGTGCCTGGGTTACGCCCCTATGCTGGGAGCGTTTTCTATCCTTCTTCGAGGAGCGGGGCTATCAGACTCTCGCACCACCCTGGCCCGGCAAAGAAATAAGCATCGAGGAACAGCGCGCTTCTCCATCTTCAACCTTGCGCGGCCTAGGCATCAAAGAAATCGTCGATTACTATGCGGCCCTCATCACGGGCATGCTCGATCAGCCAGTTATTGTTGGGCATTCCTTCGGAGGCCTCTTCGTCCAGCTCCTGCTGGATCGCGGCCTTGGCTCGGCTGGCGTTGCCATTGATTCCGCCCCTCCAAAGGGAGTCTTCGCCTTCTACCCCACGGCCATCCGTTCTTTAGCGCGAGTTCTCACCACTTGGAAGGGTTGGGACCGTGTCCTAAGAATGCCCTTCTCCGACTTTCGTTATGCATTCCTCAATACTGTGCCTCCGGATAAACAGCGGGCTATCTATGATCGATACGTGGTTCCAGAGACCGGGCAAGTCTTCTTCCAGGCCGCCTTGTCTCTGTTGAGCCCAAATAGCGCTACGACGGTCCGCTTTCGAAACCCGGCCAGGCCCCCTCTTCTTCTTGTCGCAGGCGGATCTGACCATATTGTCCCCCCACAGATCAACAGAACGAACTACCGGAAGCATCGTCACACTCAAGAGACGACGGCCTTCAAAGAATTCCCGCGTAGAGGTCACTGGATCATCGCCGAGGAAGGCTGGGAGGAGGTCGCCGGTTACATCTCGGAGTGGATTTCCGCCTTGCCTACACAGAGCCGTTCTGGCGCTCCCTAACCACTCGCTGCCCCGAAGGGATCCCTGTGGGAGAGCACTCTGCGAGTGGAGCCGGACCCGGCCTCAGCGAACTTTGACTCCGAGTATTGATCAGCCGGGCCGCTCCCCGCCAAAACCTGCGGATTTTTCCACATCTCGTGGCCGTTGGCGGGCACGTACATGGCTTGTGACCCGCTCCACGGGAATCACCGCTAAAGCCAGTGAAGTTCTCTCCGGGTTCGACTCGCGCCTGCACGCGATGAAACGGGAAACACCCGTGTCCGGCCTTCCATCATTGATCGTCGTCGACCAAGAGATCATATAATCTCCCCATGGATCTCGGGAACCTTCGACCGCACTTGCTCGGTGGCGGACAGGTAGAAATGGATGGAGAAAATGGGATCCACTTGTCGATTCCTCCCACCTCGAGCGGCTACGCCGACGCTCAGTTGGATGACTATGGGGGACTTTCGCGCGCGGATTTCCCCTGGACCGCCCCCACCACTCTCCGACTGAGGGCGCGTGCCTCACACCCTTCACCACCTGGCACACTTGGCTTCGGATTCTGGAACGATCCGTTTGGAATCTCGCTGAGCGGGGCGGGTAGCCTCCGCCGATTCCCTGCGGCTCCGCAGGCTCTATGGTTCTTCTATGGCTCGCCGCCCAATGACTTTAGCTTTGTTGATGGAGGCGCGGGAAGCGGATGGAAGGCAGCTGCACTGCGCAGCGTACGGTACCCCGCTGCGGTGCTCGTGCCTGGGGCCGCGGCGGCCTTCGTGCTTGCCAGCCTTCCTATAATAAGGAAGTGGATTGTGCCGCTGGTACGGAGGCAAGCTGCGGCCAGCGAGATTCTGCTCGATGCGCCCCTTCTTGAGTGGCATGAATACGCTCTAACATGGCGGCAGGACGGGTCTGTATTTGAGGTGGATGGAGAAGTCGTGGCCGATTCGAGCATCGCCCCACACGGGCCCTTAGGCTTCGTGGCCTGGATCGACAACCAATATGCGGTGCTTTCAGAGACAAAAGGCATTCGTTTCGCCCTGCTGCCGACTGCGGCAGAGCAATGGCTTGAGATTCAGGACTTGCGCGTGGAGTGAGTCGAGCGCGGGTAGCAAATCCGAACAGTACTGGAGAACCGGTCAAAGCCTGGTCTTTGTAAGCCTTGTGTAGAGTCAAATTTCACAAGGTCCTGCTACGATGACCGCGCGGACCGGTGCACGTTTTGCTAGGGTTGACCATAGCTAGGGCAAAAAAAGTCTGGTGTTGACCCCCTCCAGACCCCCCGGCGGCGGCGCCGGTTCCGCCTTTTCAAGGCAGCGTCTCCCTGACCATTAAATGGAAGCCCCCGATCAGGGGGCTTTTTCTATAATTGACTCCGCCTATATGTGCTGAGCTAGGAATTAAGCCGCTGGTGCGGACTCGTATTACAATCCGATCCGGCCGAGATAGCTCAGTTGGTAGAGCACTTGACTGAAAATCA
>JAPUGV010000276.1 GCA_027298025.1 Chloroflexota bacterium
GGCTGCAGGCCGTGTGCATCATCTCGACCGCACAGCAAGCCAACCCGAAGGTCATGGGCCACAACGAGCTCGCCTGCGCCCAGCCCACCAGCTTGTCGAACTGGGCGATGATGAAGCCCTTGTCCTGGAGCTCGCCGGTCACCATCGCCAGCGCCGCGTCCTGCTCCGGTCCCGGCGGCAGCGGCTTGCCCAGCTCGGTGGCGTCCACTCCCATCCCAGCGCTCCCTTGCTTCATTCCTACATGGCAACGCCGTCCCTCACGCTCAAGACGCCTCGAACCTGATGCCGCGGACGGCAGTCCGGGCGAGCACGTGACCAATGAACCTGGAATATTGGGTGGCAACATCCGCAGGCGGAATTCCCATATAACGGAGGAGACCCAATGCCTGAACTTGGCGCATGAAAGCACTGTCGGTTGATTGTTCGGGGTACAGAGCGGTCGGGACTAGCTCAGACAATAAGGCTTTTGGTTGAGCAGAAGACGACCGTGTTTGGCAAAACAGCAAGATCTTTAGGGTCGAGGGAATGGGCGAGCATCTGTACGCATGAGTTTGCCACCCTGTCCGAAGGGTTTGTCGATGGCGACGTGATCGAATGCCCGCTGCATCAGGCCCGGTTTTCACATTCCTAGTGGCAAAGTCGTTGAACCACCCGCCACCGAAGATCTTCGTACTTTTCCTGTGAAGGTCGTCGGCAACGACATTTTCGTTGAGATCTTGGACGATGACGCCACGTTGGCCGACTTATCACCTTAGGGTCGCGTGTCCAACCGATGCCAATTGACGAAACGTTTGTGATCATTGGTGCCGGTCAGGCAGGTGGGTGTGCGGCTGCGGCGCTGCGGGCTGATGGCTTTGACGGACGAGTTATTTTGCTGGGAGAGGAACCGTTCGTTCCCTACGAACGACCCCCCTTGTCGAAGCAGGTCTTGGCCGGTGCCCAGTCGCCCGAGAGCACGTTTCTTCGTCCTGCCGAGTTCTACCACGAGCAGGCGATCGAGCTTAGGCTGGGTACGCGCGCCGTCGCCATCGATCACGGGGCCCGTCGGGTGGGGCTAAGCGATGGGGAACCGCTGGAATATGACAAGCTGTTGCTGACAACAGGATCGCGGGTCCGCAGATTCTCGCTTCCCGGCGCTGAGCTGTCGGGAATCTTCTATCTCCGCGATATCGACGATTCGCTCGCCATTGCGTCGCGGCTAGACGGAGACGCCGCGGTGGTCGTAGTGGGAGGCGGATATATCGGGCTCGAGGTTGCGGCCACGGCGCGGCGCCGTGGTTGCCGGGTCACGATTCTCGAAATGCAGGATGTGTTGATGAGCCGCGCTGTGGCCCCCGAGATCGGTCAGATATTCGCCGACATTCATACGGACCACGGCGTGCACGTCCACACAGGCGTGCTCACGCCCATGTGGGGCGTCGCGCGCCCCATCCTCCGCATCAAAATCGCCAAGTGGTCCCGTGATAAAGCTTGACGATCGAGCCTTGCGTTTCCAGCTCAAAGAGGGAGGCAATCGAAAACAGAGGGGAGAACGAACGGGAGGTTATCTATGCTTCCCAAGGAGGCGGTATGGAGGAAGACAAGAGCCAGTTTGCCGATCTAATCGAGAAGGATCGCGAGGCCCGAACGGGGCACGGTTGGCGAGGCACCTTTCTGGAATACCTCCAGAAAATCAAGAACGATCCGCAGCTCTACAAATTAGCCCATGCCCGTCTTTACGACACGGTGATCAGCGCGGGGTGGGAGGAACTGACACAGTCCGACGACCCGAAAATTAAACGCCTATTCGGCGACGAATCCATCAGGGTATTCGACCATTTCAAGAAAGAATTCTTCGGCATCGAGCGGCCAGTCGCCCAGATTGTGCGTTACCTGCACGCAAGCGCCTTAAAGGGCGAGGAATACCGGCAAGCCCTCTATCTTCTGGGTCCGGTCGGCGCGGGCAAAAGCTCGCTCATCGAAGCCCTGAGGCGCGGGCTAGAGAAATCCGAGCCTTTCTACGCAATTGATGGCTGTCCGATGCATGAGGAGCCGCTACACCTCATTCCGCGGCATCTTAGGCGGGAATTCGAGAAGATGCTTGAGGTCACCATTGAAGGAGACCTTTGCCCGGTCTGCCGATTCCGCATCGAAGAAGAATACAACGGCCGTTACGAGGACGTGCCAGTCACATCCGTATCATTCTCCAAACAGGCGCGCCGCGGGCTTGCCATCGTGCCACCCGTCGATCCCAACAACCAGGACACCTCGATTCTGATCGGCTCGGAGGATATCTCATACCTCGACCGCTATTCCGAGGGCGATCCCAGGGTGCTCGAGCTCAACGGCGCTTTCAACGTGGGCAATCGCGGCATGATCGAGTTCATCGAGATATTCAAAAATGCGATCGAATATCTCCACACGATCATCACGGCGACCCAGGAAAAGTTCATCCCTGCGCCCGGCCGCCACGGCACGGTCTATGTGGACACGGTCATCGTCGCCCATTCCAATGAAGCCGAGTGGCAGAAGTTCAAGGCGGATCCGACCAACGAAACCATTCTCGACCGCATCGTCACAATCAAGGTGCCTTACAACCTTCGCCTGTCAGAGGAAGTGAAGATCTACGAGAAGTTGCTAGGGACATCAGGCTTCAATTCCCACATTGCGCCCCATACGCTCGAGATCACGGCGATGTTCGTCATACTTTCGCGGCTCGAGCCGTCCAACACCTGCGACCTCATGACCAAGCTCAAGCTCTACAACGGTGAGGAGGTGGTCGAGAAAGGGGGCACGAAGCGGGTGGATATCGACGAGTTGCGCGAGGAGGCCAAATCGGAGGGTATGAGCGGCATCTCGCCGCGCTTTGCCATGAAGGCGCTCGATAACGCGCTGACAGAGAGTCCCGTTGGGGTGACACCAATTCACGTGCGCGAGGCCCTCATCAACATGGTGAAGGAGGCCGATTTGCCGGAGAAGACCCAGAAGCGCTATCTCGAGTTCCTCCAGGATATGATTCACAAGGCCTATCTTGAGATCCTAGAGAAAGAGATTACGAAGGCCTTCGTTTACGCCTACGAGGAACAGGCGGAATCTCTCTTCCAAAACTACCTGGACCATGCCGAAGCGTTGGTGAACAAGACGACGGTTAAGGACCGCAAGACGCGCGAGGAATTGCAGCCGGACGAGGCCTTCCTCAAGTCGGTCGAGGAGCACATCGCGGTTATCGGCCTCGGTGCGGAGGGCTTCCGTCAGGACGTCATCGCCTACCTCTGGGCCGCGGGCCGGCGTGGTGAGAAGATCAGTTACAAAAGCTATGAGCCACTGAAGGAAGCGATTGAGAAAAAGCTAACAAGTTCTGTGCGCGAAATCAGTCGCATCATCACCAAAGCACGCACTCGCGACGAGGAGCAGAAGGGAAAATAAGATGCTTTGGTCAAGAACCTTCTGGAAGAAGGCTTCACCGACTATTCCGCGGACGTGGTGCTCAAGTACGCCGCGAACAACCTTTGGAAGGACTGACGAGGCATATCCAGCCA
>JAPUGV010000277.1 GCA_027298025.1 Chloroflexota bacterium
GCCAGGAAGCGGTACCGATAAAGACGAGCGGCCTCCTCATAGGATTGCTTCCTACGGACGACCGGTCCCCGGCCAAGCTCAAAAGGAACCCCATACGCACTCGCAACCCGTCCCACAAATTCGGCCTCCTCCTCGCTCTCCGCTCTGAGTTGATGGTCGAAATGCGCCACAATGATCCGATAATTTAGGCGGATTAGGCAATCCAGGAGGCAGAGGCTGTCCGGGCCCCCCGATACACCCACAACAAGGCTCTGCCCGGGCTCCAACAGGCCCTCACGATCGATATAGCTTGCTACTTGCTCCCTTAGCTGCATCTAATCTGACATTATACTTAGCACCCTAACCTCGCAGCCGTTGACGCAGTGGCGTCGCCGCCAAATTAACCTAACATAAGCACTTGGAAGGCACCCGCATGGTATAATGCCGCTCGCCCTCCAGACGGCCCCTTGGAGGTCTCCACCCGTGGCAATCAATCCTCTCAACTGGCTTCTCGGCCTCTTCTCCCTAGACATAGGCATCGATCTGGGAACGGCTAATACACTCGTCCATGTGCGAGGCAAGGGCATCGTTTTGAATGAACCCTCCTGGGTAGTTATTGAGAAGAGGACGAAGCAGCCCATCTTTATCGGAGCCGAGGCCAAGGAGATGGTCGGTCGCACACCCGCCAATATTGTGGCATTACGGCCGCTGCGTGACGGCGTCATCTCGGATTTCGACATCACAGAGGCGATGCTGGAGTACTTCATCGGGAAGGCGCATGAACAGAGCGTGGCGCCTGTCCCGCGACCCAGGGTCGTGATTGGAATTCCCAGCGGCGCCACAGAGGTTGAGAAGCGGGCTGTTTTCGACGCGACCATGGCTGCGGGCGCGCGCGAGACCTACTTGATCGAGGAGCCTACCGCAGCTGCCCTTGGCGCCGACTTGCCCATCGGGGAGATCGGGGGCTCGATGATCGTCGACATTGGCGGCGGGACGACCGAGGTTGCGGTCCACTCGCTGGGTGGAATTGTGGTCTCAAGATCGCTGCGAGTGGCAGGCGATGAAATGGATCAGGATATCATTTCGTACGTCCGGAACAAATACAATCTGCTCATCGGCGAGCGCATGGCCGAGCGCGCGAAACTTTCGCTTGGATCAGCCTTCCCAACAAAAGACGAACAGACCATTACATTGCGGGGTCGAAATCTCGTGAGCAGACTACCAGAGGCCGTCGAAGTCTCGTCCATTGAAATCCGTGAAGCTCTTTCCGGTTCAGTGAAAGTCATTATTGAGACTTTACGAGATGCCATTGACGAGATCCCACCGGAAATTATTGCGGACCTCATGGAAGTTGGCGTTTGTCTTGCGGGAGGCGGTTCCCAGCTCAAGGGGCTCGATGAGCGGGTCAGCAACGAATTGAACATGCGAGCCTGGGTAGCCGAGGATCCCATGACCTGCGTTGTAAGGGGAGCGGGTCTGATTCTCGACAATCTGGAAGTAAACAGTCAGTTCCTCATCAGTACGGATCGGACCCCCGTCTGATCCAACCGAAACTCCACGATGCTGTCCCAGTTCTCCTCCAAAACTTTATTGGCGAGCGCCCTGGTGCTCCTGTCAGGCGCGCTCTTGATCCTGAACCTTGGGGGGTATCTTGGGCCGGCCCAGGATGTGATCCTCCCGCCGCTAGCCACGGCGCAGGATTGGGTGTCTAAGCGGTTCTTTACTATTCGCGATCTGGTTACTTCGCCGCGTGACGTGGCTGCGCTTCAATTCCGGATCAGCGAGCTCGAAGCAGAAAGCGCTCAGCTTCAGGACCGGATCATCGCACTCCAAGAGCAGGCGGCAGAGGCTGAGGTATTGGGCGCGCTGCTTAATTACGCCCGCACTCGACCCGAGAGCCGCTACCTTTCAACAAACGTGATCGGGCTGGACCCAAGCCCATTTATCCGCTCCATCAACATTGGGGCGGGTTCAGATCGAGGCGTCCTGCACGGAATGCCGGTTCTGACCGACGAAGGGCTCGTCGGGCGCGTCACCGAAGTCACGGCCGCCACCTCACGAGTCCAGCTGATCACAGATCCCGCCTCTGCAGTCAATGTGCAGCTCCAGGGATCTAGAGCGGACGGGCTGCTGGCAGCCCAGCCTAACGGTGAACTCTGGGTGGAGCTAATTGACCAGAACGCCAACGTTGAGCCGGGCGAGCTCGTTCTCACCTCGGGCCTCGGAGGGGCATTCCCGGCGGATATTCCGGTGGGGCATGTGGTCAGCGTGCGGCGGAGGGACTTTGAGCTCTTTCAGCGGGCGGTGATCCAGCCTACGGTCAACTTTGATGAACTGGAGATAGTACTGCTGGTGACGAATTTCAAGCTGCTTGAGATCGCTCCTTGACCTACCTTATTGGGTTACCCACCATCGCGCTGCTGGCCATCCTGCAGACCAGTCTGGTTAGCCACTTACGCCTACTCGAGGGACGTCCCGACTTGGTATTGTTGGCGGTAGTGGCCTGGGCACTAACGGGCAGAGGTCATGAAGCGATGATTCTGGGATTCGCGGGTGGCCTGTTTCTGGATGCCTTTTCGGCGGTGCCTCTCGGCGTGAGTTCGACCGCACTGGTGATCGTAGCCGCCATCGCCTCCTACTCCGAAGGTCAATTCTGGGGAATCAACCCCATCATGCAATTGGCGGCAGTCCTAGTGGGCTCAGTGGCCTATTATTCGGCTATCATTTTTGCCCTGGTTGCCACAGGTCAGCCGCTAGATCTGCAGCTAGCATTCGGACGCGTCGTGCTTCCTGGCGTGTTCGTAAATTTGGTTTTAGCGCTCCCGACCGTGCAGCTGGCGGGAGGTCTGTACAATTTGCTGCATCCGCCTCGGGTTACGGCATGATTCATGCTTGGAGACTGCGTGCCACGATTGCTGCCATGGGCCTCCTGTTGGCCGTATTTATCGGCCGGCTGTTCAGCTTGCAGATCCTGCAAGGCGAGCTCTATTCGAACCTGGCAGACGACAACCGCTTCGACCGGGTAAGCCTTCCTGCTCCACGAGGGGTGATTTACGACTCAAACGGCTCTCTACTGGTGCGAAACCTTCCCGCCTTCAACATATACGTGACCCCTGCCCTGTTGCCCGATTCGGAAGCCGAGATTGAAGCGATATATATAAAGTTAGCCGACCTAACCGGCGTTCCGCTTGATCAGCCGGGGCCACCTGCAGCCCCTTGTGTCGGCGGTCGTGGAATCCGACAGCTCGTTGAGGAGGGCGCCACGAACCGACCCTTCGATGCCTGGCCTGTGGCATGTGATATTGACGAAACCACGGCGCGGGTGTTGCGGCAGCAGCAGATCGACATGCCGGGGGTTAGCGTCGAGGCCGTCCCCGTGCGCGAGTATCCCACTGGCAATCTAACCTCCGCCGTCATCGGATATCTTGGGCCTATTCCCGCCGCGCAAGTCGATTTCTGGGAAAGCTTAGGCTTTCTGGCAGATCGAGATAAGGTCGGATATGGAGGTGTAGAACTCAACTACCAGGACATTCTGGCCGGCCAAAACGGGCTCAAGCTAGTCGAGAAGGACGTGGCCGGCTCGCTACTAGCCGAGGTTGGGCCGGGCAATTCAGCCGTTCCAGGCAACAATTTGAAGCTGACTATCGACACCCGACTGCAGGCGATCACCGCCTCCGCCCTCGAGAATCGGATGGAGTTCCTCAATAGATTTGCGGGTGAAGTTCGGACCACGATTGGATCCGTAATCGCCATGAACCCACAAACCGGCGAGATCCTGGCGATGGTTTCGATTCCATCGTATGAAAATAATCGATTGGCGCGTTTCATCCCACAGTATTACTTCCGCCAGCTCTCCGAGGACGCCTCCCGGCCACTCATCAATCATGCGATCTCTTCGGAATTTCCACCCGGATCATCGTTCAAGATGGTGACTGCCGTGGGCGCGCTAAATGAGGGGGTCATCGATCCAAAGCAGACTCTATTTGATCCCGGTCAGATCACCATCCAGAACGCGTACTTTCCCAACGATCCGGGGCAGGCCAAGGAATTCGTTTGCTGGAAAGAGGACGGTCATGGGCAGGTGGATTTTATTCACGGCATCGCCTGGTCCTGCAATGTCTACTTTTACAAGATTGGCGGAGGGTTTGAAGACGAAGTCTCCGGCAAGGGTCTCGGAATCGATGACCTAGGCGTGTATGCGCGTGCGCTCGGCTACGGCGCACCGCTGGGCATCGATCTGCCCGGGGAGGAGGACGGCCTCATTCCCACCGAAGAGTGGAAGCGACTTAACCTCGGGGAGAGCTGGTCCACCGGAGATACGTATATCTCCGCTGTCGGCCAGGGCTTCGTTCGCGGGACACCGCTGCAGGTGCTTACTTCCGTCTCCACCATTGCTAACGGCGGCCGCGTCATGTGGCCGCACGTGGTTCAAGAAGTCCTGGATGGTGAAGGAAACGTTGTGCATCGATACGAGCCATGCGTGTTATGGGATATCGCTGATGGCATACTCATGGAAGACACAAGTGAAATCGCGGCGGGTTGCGATAGCCTCGATCCTGAGTTGCGCGAGAACATCATCGCCGGTCATACCGTGTCACCGGACATCACCGTCGCTCCTGGTGTTCTCGAACTGGCCCGAGAAGGGATGCGACTGGTCGTTGAAGATGAAGAGGGCACTGCAAACCCATACGCGTTGCTGGATGGCATCTCTTCTGGGGGAAAGACAGGCACGGGCGAGTTCTGCGACGAAACTGCCTTCTCTAGAAACCTCTGCGTGCCTGGCAACTGGCCGACACATTCCTGGTACACCGCCTTTGCACCCTATGAGAATCCGGAGATTGCGGTCGTAGCCTTCGTGTACAACGGCGGGGAAGGCGCGGTCACTGCGGGACCCATCGTCAAGCAGGTGATCGAGGCCTACTTCGAACTGAAGGCCATCGATGCCGCCCGATAGTTCCCCAATTCGGTTCGAAATCCAAGTCGTTCCGGAGCCGCACGGCACTGCCTAGGATCCGAAGGCAACCCGCTAGCCCCCATTTCATCTCAGTGCTATACTCTCCGCCCGATTGCCCTATGAGTATCCCGCTCTCAATGAAGGGTATCGGCGACGGCCTGCTGGTTACGGTTCCAGAAGGTACTTGGAGCGTCGTTCGGCCCTCCCTCCTCCAAGCAATTGACGAACGATCCGACTTCTTCCGCGGCGCATACGTCGCCTTGCAGATGGCGAATCGGTCCCTCAACGCCGCCGCGCTGGGTGGGCTCAGGGACGAGCTAAGTGAAAGGGAGATCGTACTAACTGCGATTTTGACGACCTCCAAACAAACGCGGGTGGCAGGCGCCGACCTGGGTCTGGCCCTCGAAATACCGCGGCCCAACATTGATCAGGATTTCGAGTTGGATCCTATCGAGTCTGATCTTGAAGGCGATGAGGCGGTGCTGCTTCATCGCACATTGCGTTCAGGCCATTCGATCCGTCACCCAGGTCATGTCGTTGTTATCGGAGACGTCAATCCCGGCGCGGAGGTCGTGGCGGGTGGAAACGTGGTGGTCTGGGGTCGAGTACGGGGCGTGGTGCACGCCGGCGCAACGGGGAACACAAAGGCCGTCGTCTGCGCCTTGGATCTCGCGCCAACTCAGCTCCGGATAGCAGCACAGATCAGTATCTCGCCGGAAAGAAAAGGGAAACCACGTCCCGAGATGGCGATGCTGAAGAACGGACAATTCGTGGCCGAGGGTTGGGAGCACAATTGAGAAGGAGGGAGTCTTGAGTGCAACCGTAGTGACCGTCACTTCTGGGAAGGGTGGTGTCGGCAAGACAACGGCTACCGCCAACCTTGGAACGGCCCTGGCCGAATTTGGCCAGCGCGTCGTGTGTATTGATGCAGATATCGGATTGAGAAACTTAGATGTCGTGATGGGCCTGGAGAATCGGGTCGTCTATGATCTAGTGGACGTGATCGAGGGCCGATGCAATCTCCGCCAGGCGATGATCAAGGACAAGCGGCTTAAGGATCTCTACATGATCCCCGCCGCTCAGACACGGGACAAGACCGCTGTTTCCCCGGATGACATGATTCGTATTGCAGATGAGCTTCGGCCAAAGCATGACTGGATCTTGATCGATTCTCCAGCGGGCATCGAACGCGGCTTTCGTAACGCGCTAGCACCCGCCGACCTCATCTTAATTGTGACCAATCCGGAGGTTTCGGCAGTCCGAGATGCCGATCGCATCATCGGTATGACAGAAGCCGAGGGGAAAGAGGAACCAAAGCTAATCCTCAATCGAGTGAGGCCGGAGATGGTCCGGCGTGGCGAAATGCTGAGGGCCGAGGACGTTTTGGAGATCCTTGCCATTGATCTTATCGGGGTCGTGCCCGAGGACGAGGGCGTTCTGAAGGCTTCCAATCATGGTATCCCCATCGCCCTCAATGGGCGCAGCAAGGCCGGCCGCGCGTTTCGTGCGATTGCCTCACGCTTGATGGGTGATGAGTTACCGCTCGAAGATTTTGAAGCAGAAGGGGGTCTCTTCAATCGCCTCACTCGCATGGTCAAGACTGGGGGGCAGCCCGCATGATCATCGACTGGCTGCGCACCCGGAGAGGGGGTTCCGCCAGGACGGCCAAGAAGCGGCTACAATTCGTTCTGGTAAACGACAGAGCAGGGCTCTCTCCTGCTAAAATCGAGGCAATGAAGGACGATCTTATCGCTGCGATCTCCCGACACGTGGATATTGATTCCAAGAGAGTCAAGATCTCCCTGACGAACGATCGCAAGAAGCAGCGGCTTGTCGCAGACATCCCACTTGCCACGCGACGACCGCACGCCCACTAGCTGAATGCAGGCTTCGGCAAAAATCTGGCGTCATTTTGACGTCTGGCTTTTGGCGACCGTTGCTCTTCTGACGATCGCGGGGGTGGCCATGATCCGCTCCGCCATCGCCAACAATCCCGAGTTGGTTGAGCTCAATGTTGTGGGAAGACAGGCCATCTTCGGCCTCGTTAGCCTGGTGCTTTTATTGGCGACGGCTGCCATCGATTACCGCTTATGGTCGGCCCTCTCGCGACCGATCTACGTTTTCAACTTGCTCTTTCTGGCACTTATTCCAATCGCGGGTGTAGTCGGCTTTGGCTCTGCTCGCTGGTTTCAGCTCGCCACTGTAACTATCCAGCCCTCGGAGCTGGCTAAGATTCTGATGATCATTGTGCTGGCTAACTTTCTGGCCCGCAACCGGGACCGCATCCACGAGCTACGCACGATTCTGAGGAGTTTCGCCCTCGTTGCTGTGCCAGCTGCTTTAATCCTCATCCAGCCTGATCTCAGCACTGCGATCGTGCTGCTCGTCATCTGGCTGGCTTTAGTGTGGGCGGCCGGCGCGCGCATGTCAAAGCTGGCGATCTTGGTGGCAGTGGTGCTTCTAGTAGCGATCGTGCTGACCCCGCTGCTGGTCAATTACATCGTCCAGGGCTATCCGGCAGGTGAGGATTTCTTCTTCTTGCGGAACTACCAGATGACACGTTTGGTTAATTTTATTTTTCCTAACCCGGAGGAGAGCTTTGGCGCCACCTATAACGTTGAGCAGGCACTGATCAGTATTGGATCAGGAGGTTTGCTCGGGCAGGGCTATGGAAGTGGAACCCAAGTTCAGCTGCGCTTCCTCAAGGTTCGCCACACGGACTTCATCTTCTCGTCCATGTCGCAGGAATTTGGCTTCATTGGTGCCACGATCTTCCTGCTTCTGATCATGTTCGTTATCTATCGTTGCCTACGGGCAGCTCGCATGGCGCGCGATGGATTTGGCTCCCTGATTTGCTACGGAGTGGCGATTCTGCTGTTGTTTCAGGCTTCCTTCAATGTTGGAATGAACCTCAACCTGCTTCCCGTATCTGGGTTGCCGTTGCCTTTCTTATCCCAAGGCGGGTCATCCCTGCTGACCATACTGCTAGGGATCGGCCTTGTTGAGAGCGTGATGCTGCGTCACAAGCGCATTGAGCTCTAATGCCGGCACCTTACCCGCCCGAGTGAATTCGCCAGCCCGCGTTCGTTTTGCCCCCTCCCCGACAGGGCGTCTCCATATCGGCGGCGCACGCACTGCGCTGTACGACTATCTCCTTGCGCGGCAGACCGAAGGTGCGTTCGTAATTCGCATCGAGGACACGGATCGCAAACGATACGTGCAAGGTGCCGAGGAGGAGATTTACAAGGCCCTATCTTGGCTTGGTATGGAATGGAACGAGGGACCGGACGTTGGCGGGCCTTTTGCCCCGTATCGGCAGTCAGAACGAACCGACATCTATCTTGAGCACGCCGAGCAGCTTGTGGAATCGGGCCACGCCTACTACTGTTTCTGCACCACCGAGAGGCTGGCTACGGTCCGAAAGGAGCAGCAGGCGAGAAAGGAAGCGCCCCGGTATGACGGGCTATGCCGGCGGCTCAACTCCGACGAAGCGCATAACCGGAAGCACGCCGGCGAAGCCCATGTGATCCGGTTTAAGACACCGCGACAGGGAAAAACCACGAGTGTAGACGAGATTCGAGGGGAAATCACCGTGGAGAACGCTACCCTGGATGACTACATCCTTTTAAAATCCGATGGCCTTCCGGTTTACCACCTGGCGGCCATGGTAGATGATCATTTGATGGAGATCACACACGTTTTGCGTACGTCGGAGTGGCTACCGACGTTCCCTCTGCATGTGTTGATCTATAAAGCCTTCGGTTGGGAGCAGCCCGCCTGGGTACACATGTCGGTGCTGCTGAATCCTTCGGGCAAAGGCAAGTTGAGTAAGCGACACGGCTCTGGGGGAGCGCACGCCGTCTACCCGCTCGAACTCAAAGAGTCGGGATATGTGCCGGAGGCGGTGGTAAATTGGCTCTCCCTCATGGGCTGGTCCTACGACGATCGGACTGAGTTCTTCATTATGCCGGATCTCATCGGAAAGTTCTCTTTGGCGAAATTGAACCCCAGCCCGGCCGCGGTCAACTTCAGCAAACTGGATCACTTCAATGGACTGCATATCCGCTCGCTAAAGCAAGAGGATTTAGCGAGCAGGCTGGTGCCCCGCTTCCGTGCTGCGGATTTAGAAGTGACGGAGGACGAACTGCGGCCGATTACGCCTCTGATACAGGAGCGAATTCGTACCCTAGATGAAGCAGTCGAGATGTCGGGATTCTTTTTCCGAAATACGGTCCAGCCCGATCCACAGCAGTTGATTGGAAAAAACATGTCCCCGGTTGAATCGGCGGCCGCATTGAGTCGGTCCATAGACCTTATACAGGGTTTTGAGCGATTGGCCGCTGAGTCCCTTGAGCTTGCATTGCGCGGCCTGGCAGATGACCTGGATCTCAAGGTGGGTCAACTCTTCGGCATTCTGCGGGTGGCCGTGACGGGGCAGCGCGTGAGCCCTCCGTTGATTGAAACCATGGAGATCCTGGGTAAGGAACTGATTCTCCAACGTCTGAACCGCGCCGCTGAGCTGCTCGAATCTCCTGAATAAGCCCCTATGATAGAATGGCCGCGTTCCCTGGGGGTTGGTCTAGTGGTAGGACAGCGGGCTCTGGATCCGTTAGCCGAGGTTCGAATCCTCGACCCCCAGCCTAACTAAAGAATTTATGGAAAGCCTGATCGCAGCACTAGAGGCAAGCCAGGCACGTCTCCAGGAACTCCTGGTGCGTCTTTGATTTCCCTGCCAAAGAACAGCAACTAAGTAAGCTCGAGCGCGCGGCGGAGGATCCCAACCTCTGGGACGACCGGGCGCGCGCTCAAGGTACCATGCGTCGGCTTTCGAAGCTGAGAACAGAAATCGAATCCTGGCACACGTTGAGCCAGCGCACAGAAGATGCCCTCGAGCTCGCACGACTGGGCGATGACAGCCTGCGGGAGGAAATTGCTCATGAGCTGAAGGTGATCGAGACTGAGCTTGAAGGCATCGAGTTCGCCACCTTGTTGTCGGGAAAATATGATGCAGACGATGCGATTCTGGCGATCCATGCCGGCGCCGGTGGCACAGATTCCCAAGATTGGGCGCAGATGCTCGAGAGAATGTACCTCCGGTGGGCGGAGAGCAGAGGGTTCGGAACGGAAATCCTGGATCGCAGCGAGGGCGAAGAGGCGGGCCTCAAGAGCGTGACCATCGCCGTGGACGGAGATTATGCTTACGGCTACTTGAGATCGGAGGGCGGCGTCCACCGACTGGTTCGGATTTCGCCATTTGATTCGGCACGGCGCAGGCACACTTCGTTCGTGCTGGTAGAGGTGTACCCGCAGGTGGAGGCGGACACCGAGGTCGAGATCAATATCAAGGACCTCCGCATAGACACTTTCTTATCTGCTGGCGCAGGCGGACAAAATGTGCAGAAGAACGAAACCGCGGTACGGATTACGCATGTCCCCACCGGAGTCGTCGTCACGAGCCAGAATGAGCGATCCCAGACGCAGAACAAAGTGAACGCCATGCGGGTTCTCCGAGCGCGGCTGCTCGATTTGCAACGCCAAAAGCGAGAGGAGCAGCTGGCTGAGCTCAAAGGCGAGCATGTGAGTGCCGAATGGGGAAGCCAGATCCGTTCCTACATTCTCCACCCCTACCAGATGGTTAAGGACCATCGCACGAAACACGAGCGAGGAAACACGAGCGCGGTCTTGGACGGCGAACTCACTGAGTTTATGGAAGCCTATCTGAAGAGCGGAGCCTAGCCCACCGCAAATTGATTCGGTGACGAAGGGCTAATCGCACATTGGACCAGGCTCAATGCATGCGGTACTCGCGATGCTTCCCCATGAGCAGGTTCGGCTATGCGCAGGTGGTCTTAAGAACGATCTATCACCTGTGTGCTATAATGCCCCCCGCTCAGGAGCAAGCGCGTTGAAGTTCTACCTCAATCTAGCACTCATCATTGTCTCGATCTCGCTAATCATCATGGTCGTTTTGCAGAGCCGAGGGATTGGGCTAGGCGGCCTCGGCGGTGGCGACTTTGGAGGCAGTGGATACCACGTCCGTCGTGGCGTTGAGCGGTTGATTTTCAATATCACTATCGGGCTGAGCGTCACTTTCTTCGTACTCGCGATTCTGAACGTCACCCTCCCCGGATAGTCTCACCCGAAAGTCATGCGCAGGATTATTTGGCAGCTGGTAATCGCCCTCGGGGGACTCTTGCTCGTTCTTGGTCTGCTGCTCGGCCAAACCCCCGATCCCGAAGCCACATTTGTTCAACCCGTGCACGGCGGATCGTATGCCGAGGGCCTCATCGGGCGCTCCATCCGGCTTAATCCGCTTCTAGATCGCGGAAACCAGGTGGATCGGGACATCGATAGACTGCTGTACGGCGCGTTGGTTCGTTTCAATTCGTTTGGCGACCCAGTTCTTGAGCTGGCCGAGAGCTTTGCTGTATCGGCCGACGCTACGCTCTACAATTTCACGATTCGAGAAGACGCAATGTGGCACGATGGGGAGCCGGTGACGGCCAACGACGTGATCTATACTTTCTCGAAGTTTGCCGAAGAAGAGTACCCTGCCCCGGAGGATCTCAAACAGCTGTGGACCGAAGTGCAAGTCGTCAAACTGGATGATAAAAACGTGCAGTTTCAACTTCCGGAACGATTTGCGCCCTTTATGGACTACATGGCCGTGGGGTTGCTGCCTGATCACCTCCTTCGAGGGGTGGATGCGGAGGCTTTGATCAACCACCCTTTTAACCTGGAGCCTATTGGGAGTGGCCCCTTCAGGTTTGAGGGATTCCAGCGGGATGACAACGGCGAAGTAACTGGCGTCAGCCTTACGGCCTTTGAAGATTACGCGCTGGGTCAACCGTTCCTCGAGAGGGTGGAGTTTCGTTTCTTCGGTGACGCTCATGCCGCATTCCAGGCTTTCGAAGACGGCGAGGTGGACGGGATTGGCCAGGTTTCGGAGGAGATTTTGGATTCGGTCCTGGCGCAGCCCGACCTCAATCTGCACAGTGTGCGGAGCCCGAGTACCGCAATCGTTTTTCTCAATACACGGCATCCGGATAAGGATTACCTTGGCGAAAAAGACTTTCGGCAAGCCCTGACGATGGCGGTCGATCGGCAGCGGATGATCGGAGAGCTCCTCGGCGGGCAGGGACTGGTAGCCTCCGGACCGATCCTGCCGGGCAACTGGGCTTTCGCCCCAAACTTGGAGCCGCTTCCCTTTGACATGCTTGCTGCAGAGGAGCTGCTGGCCGACCAGGGCTGGGAAGTACCTGCCGGCATTCCGCGGGGTTCACCAGATTACATTCGCACCGATGGAGAAAACCAACTATCGATCCAGCTAGCCCACCTCGACGACGCTCTGTATACAGCAGTGGCCGAGATGTTGCAGGCGAGTTGGCAGAGCGTAGGAATTAGTGTGGAGCTCGTTTCGCTTCCGGCGCCTGCCATAGTCTCTGACATGTTGATCCCGAGACAGTTTGAAGCGGTGCTAACGGAGCTGGATGCCTCTCAGGTGGCTGATCCAGATCCCTATTCGTTTTGGCACGATTCTCAGGCTGAGACGGGCCAAAACTACAGCGGGTTCGAAGATCGCAACATTAGCCTCTGGCTGGAGCAAGCCCGCATTACCCCCAACAAGGATCGGCGACAAGAGCACTATCGGGATTTTCAATTCCGATTCCGGGATCAAGCACCCGCGCTTTTGCTTTATCATCCTATTTTCAACTATGCCATTAGTTCAGACATTCAAGGAGCAAATCTTGGACCGGTCTATGATCCTAGCGATCGATTTGCTAATATCAAGGACTGGTTCTTGCTTGTGCGCCGAGGCTTCTCTGGCGCAGAGGAAACATGATCAAACTGGGCGATTTTAAGGCGGACGATGACGTGCAGGGCAAGGTAACCCGCATTGGCGTTGCAGGAGCCTTCCTGGACGTCGGCGCGGAAGTCGAGGGATTCGTTCACATCTCTCGCCTGTTGCCCCGGTCTAATCGCGTCGAGGATGTGCTCACTGTAGGCCAGGAGGTCGAGCTCTGGGTGAACAAGGTGGATCCCGCCACCGAGCGGCTCGAGCTGACGATGATCCGCCCCATTCGATTGAAGTGGAGTCAGATTAAACCCGGCATGAAAGCCGAGGGCGCGGTTACCCGGCTTGAAAAATTTGGCGCCTTCGTAGACATTGGCGCTGAAAGAGACGGGCTAGTTCACGTTAGCGAAATGAGCGACGGCTATGTACGCGATCCAGCCAATGTGGCCCGAGTGGGCGATCAAGTCGAGGTCGCAGTGCTTGAGGTAGATCGCGGCAAGAGGCAAATCCGGCTTACCATGAACCTCCCTCCCGACGAGTATATGGAGGATGACGAAGAGCAAGAAGAATTGCCGACCGCAATGGAGATCGCATTACGACAAGCTATGGATTCCCCCTCCTCCGAATCTCTGGCCCCAGAAGATTCAAAGTCGGCTGACAAACGGAAGATAATTCAGGACGAGCTGCTCGACCGTACCCTGTCCGATCGGGTCGAGACCTCAACCGAGAGCAGAACAAAGGAAGATTAATACAAGGTCTAGGCCACGTATCAAGAAAAGACCGAGGCCAAATTCACCTCGGTTGCGCCTTATTGAAGAGCCCCTCGGATCCTAAGTCTCTTCTTCTTCCTCACCCTCCATCCATAAGTCGTCTTCGTCTTCCTCTGGCTCGAGGAGCTCATCCCTTTCCCAAATTTCATCCAGCCCTTCCTCGTTCCAGTCGTCGTCCGAGGCGTCGGAGAGGTGGGTGAAAGTCATGCAGCCGACCTCCGGATCAATCTCTACTGCCGAAGCTCCGCAGTAACCCGCATCCAAAAATACGCATTCAATGTAATGGCAACGGATTCTTGGCAATTCGCATTACCCTGGTTGAATTCTGCGCGCTTCGAGCACATTAGGAAGCGCTTCGAGTCGATTTAGGACACGGCTCAGTTGGGCGAGATCCGTAATTCCCATGATGAGGTCGAAAATGGCCAAACTCTCGTCGGTCGACACATGGATAGAGGACATGCTGATCCCCTCGTTCGCTACAAGGGTCGAGACATCCCGCATGAGGCCATCGCGATCGTAGGCTCGAATCTGGACTGACACGGGGTAAGTATCCTTCGCTTTGCCCCAGGATACGCTAACTAATCGTTCCTTATCTCTGAGTCGAAGAACGTTGGGGCAGTCTTGCCGATGAATGGTTGCCCCACGACCGCGGGTTACGTAGCCGATTATTGGATCACCCGGAACAGGATTGCAGCATCGACCCAATTTCGTGAGCAATCCAGAAAGCCCCAGAACACTCACTTCTGCGGCCTCTTTCGGAGCGCTTGGCCTACTGAGCGGCATAGGGATTGCCAGCTGCGACTCTTCCCGCTCAGCCGCGCGGTTGACGATCTTGCCAAGGTTGAGATCGCCTACGCCAACTGCGGCGAGGAGATCGTCTCGGGAGGGGTATTTCATATCCTCTGCGAGTTGGTCGATATCAAATTCCTGAATCCCAAGTCGCCGGATCTCACGCTCTACTAGCTGCTGGCCGTGCGAAATATTCTGCTCCCGATCCTGTTTGCGAAACCATTGCCGGATCTTCGAGCGCGCTCTCTGGCTCTTCACCATCTCAAGGCTGGGGTTGAGCCAATCGCGGCTAGGGCCGCCCCGTTTGGTGGTCAGGATTTCAATCGAGTCACCGGTCTTCAGTTTGGTATCCAAGCTGACCAGCTTTCCCCCCACCCGTGCTCCGCGACATCGATGGCCAATTTCCGTGTGAATGTGATACGCAAAGTCGATGGGAGTCGAGTCTACGGGCAAATCGATGATATCCCCACGCGGAGTAAACACGAATACGCGATCCTCGAGGACATCGGATTTCATGGCATCCATGAAGTCGCCGGCATCGGTAACATCCTGGCGCCACTCCATCAGGCTGCGTAGCCAGTTGACGCGCCGCTCGAATCCGTCGTCGCGAACACGTTCTTCCTTGTATCTCCAGTGTGCTGCGATCCCGAACTCGGCATTCTCGTCCATCTCAGGAGTGCGGATCTGGACTTCCACTGTCTTGCCGTCGTCAAAGATCACTGCAGTATGGAGGGATTGATAGAAGTTGTCTTTGGGAGTGGCAATATAGTCATCGAAGGTGCCGGGTACCGGCTTCCAGCGATTGTGAATAACCCCCAGAGCCAAATAGCAATCCGAGTCGGATTGTACGAGCACCCTAACCCCCCGGATGTCGTACACCTCTTCGAAGGGAACATCTTTGCGTTCCATTTTGCGGAAGATCGAATACAGATGCTTGGGTCGTGCCTGGACCTCCGCTTCAATACTGGTTTCCCCCAGAAGGCCTTGCACGTCCTCCCGAATAGCCGTCATGTTCTGCTCGCGATCCACGCGGCGAATTGCCACCTGATCTCCTAACATCTTGTATTCGTCCGGGTGGACATAGCGAAAGGCTAGATCTTCCAGTTCCCATTTGACCTGCCAAATCCCGAGCCTGCTGGCCAGGGGGGCGAAGATTTCGATGGTCTCAATGGCTATCCGCTGGCGACGCTCAGCCGATAAATGAGACAAAGTGCGCATGTTATGCAGTCGATCGGCAAGCTTGATGACCACCACCCGGACGTCGTCTCCCATCGCCAGAAATGTCTTGCGCAGGGTCTCATTTGCCAGCTCGCGACGTTCCGGTCGTTCTCCCCGATTGTTGCGACTCACTCGAGGCAGCTGGGTGAGCTTGGTCACGCCGTCTACGAGCTGGGTAATTTCCGGTCCGAATTCATCATTGAGGTCGTCGAGCGTGAGATCCGTGTCCTCGACTGTGTCGTGCAACAGTGCGGCCACGACGGTGGGGGTGGGTGCGCCCAATTCTGCCATGATCGTCGCAACTGCCAAGCAGTGATTGATGTACGCCTCCCCCGAGGCTCGCTTCTGACCCTTATGCGCCTTCCTAGCCACTTCATAGGCGCGGCGAATCTGTTCCTCGTCGCTCGGTGAGGTTTGCTCTGGAAGCGCTTCTAACAGCCGCTCAAGTTTCATTGAATTCTATTGAATCAGTATAGCTGGTGGAAAGTTCGCCTTCAAGTGCCGCAGAAGGGTCCCACAGATTGCTTTTCAGGCGGAAAGGAGTGGATGTAGGCGCAGAACTAGCCGCCCGGGCGAAAGGGAGGGGAGGGCACACGATCCACCCAGTAGTCCATAATTTCGATTGCAGCGCTGTCGCGTGCCTCAGCAATCCAGGTATTGAGCGCTTGAGATACGGCGAGACGATACGCTGAAGCACTTAGCTCTCGGTCTTCGTGGCCTAGGATTTCAATGAGATGCCAGCCGAAATCAGTCTCGACTGGGCCCACGATCTCACCGATCGCTCCTCCGAACGCGGCCTCCTCAAAGGCCTCCACCATCCGTCCGCGGCCAAACCAGTCCAAGTTTCCCCCCTGCTCCTTATTCGACTCATCGAGAGAGTATTCGGAAGCCAAGTCGCCCCACTCCTCTCCCTCCTCAACGCGGGCCAGGAGATCTGCGGCTTCCTGCTCTTCCTCAACAAGGATGTGGCGTGCCCAGACCTGGTCTTGTGTCTCATCGACCTGGTCCTCAAAGTCGGCTTCAAGCCGCTCCCGAAGCATTCTGGCGCGCACATCGGCTCGCAGCGTGGCCTCATCAACTCCAAATGCCCCGATATTGGTGAGGTAGGCCTCGAAGTTGCTCTCAAAAAGCTCGCGAGTGTACGGGGTTGCGATGGGGCTCGGAGTCCCATCGACCGCTGGCGCGGGTGTAGCTGCATCCTGCTCTCCAAAGAATCCCAGACTTTCTTCTATGAAGGCGTCAATCTCTGCCTCTGAAACGTCGATCCCTCGACGCCCAGCCTCCTGTTCGATGAGCTGCTCTTGGATTAGCAAGTCCAGGATGTTGCTACCTATAAATAGGGGGTTGGCTAATTGCTGGCCAATGTTGGTCAATTGAGACTGATAGGCAGAAAAGGTTTCGGGGTCATCGCCGAGAATCTGGAGTGCTTGCTGCAAGTTGGTAAATTGGTTGGTGAGGTTCCATTGCGCGAGACTCACTCGCCCCTGGAATTCAGCCGTCGTAATTTCGCCCTCCCCGATGATCGCGATAGGTTGATTGGGCTGGACGAAGAAAGCCTGCACTAGCCCATACGCCACAAGGCCCACCACGACCGCGGTCACTACCGCCGCGCCAATTAGGATCCTACGGCGAAGCCGTCGTTCGCGCTCCCCTATTGCAATATGCTTTCGATTTATCAGGGGAATCCTCTTGAGATCTTCGCTATCGATAGCGTCCGGATGTAAATGCCATTAGCGCCATGTGCCGGGATCGCTTGATTGCCTTCGCCAGCGCGCGTTGGTGCTTAGCACAGGTGCCGGTTTCTCTCCGGGGACGGATCTTACCGGTGTCCTTTACCAGCCGCTTCAATATGTCGGTTTTCTTGTAATTAATCGTCTTGCTTGGATCTGTGCAAAACTGACAGGTCCGGGGCCTTCTCCTGAATCGTCTGCGCGGGCCATCATGTGATCGGGTCGCCATTTATGCTCTCTCCACTTCGTATTGGAATCATCTAGCGGACTCAGCCTCGTCCAGTTGAGCGGTTTCAGGTCTTACTCAGTCCGCGAGTCACGACTCCTTCAATGTAAGAAGATATCTTAAGACTTGCTCACTGAGTTCTAGATCCCTTTCGATAGCCATACCAGCCTGAGGGGGCATCTCTGTCTCAAAAATGAAATAGTACCCTTCGGAGCGCTTCCGAATGGGATAGGCCAGCTTGCGCTTGCCCCAGCGATCTACATTTAGGGTCTTACCCTGTGCGGCATCGATCCACGATTTGACTCGCTCTTCGAGCGAGCCGAGCGCCTCCTCATCGAGGTCTGGATCCGCGATATAAGCAAGTTCGTATTTACGCAACACTCAACCTCCTCCCACGGGATTGCCCCAAACTCACCGCGAGGATGCGGAGGAATGGAGCGGAAAGTAGCCGATAGAGTTTATCATACGGGAGTACGACGACCCGGGCAGAGCGATAGTTCAGGATTTCACGGTATAATCGGCGGCGAAGATCATAACTCAACATAATAAGAACCAGGCTGCTGCAAGACTGGGCGCAACGAACTGCCAGGAGGAGAAATGGAAGCGGTTCCCATCAAGTTCGGGACCGACGGTTGGCGCGGCCGAATTGCAGATAACTACACATTTTCTTCCGTCCGCCGCTGCGCGGACGGTTTTGCAAAGTACCTAGCTGAAGCGGAAGGCAAGGGCCGGCCGGTAGTCGTAGGTTACGATCAACGGTTCGCCTCCGAATTGTTTGCGGCGGCTGCATCTGAAGTTCTGGCCGGACACGGTTTCCAGGTTCTGCTGACGCAAGAAGCCACTCCAACTCCCGCTATTTCGCACGCGGTGATGGAGCACGGTGCGGTTGGCGCGGTCAACATCACGGCCTCCCACAACCCCCCTGCAGACAACGGCTTTAAGGTGCGCAACAGGTATGGTGCAGCGATCGGTCCTCAGAATCTGAAGCGGATCGAAAACTTCATTCCGGATACAGCGGAACACGTGGCTAAAGTTCGGCTGAACGAGGGGCTGAATTCTGGATCCATCACATACATTGACCCCGGCCCTGCCTACGTGGCCAAGATTGAAACCCTGGTCGATTTGGATCGCATCCGAAACGCTGGCTTGAACGTGCTGATCGACGCGATGTGGGGCAACGGCGCAGGTTGGTTCCCTCGCCTGCTTGACGGCGCATCCACTCAAGTTTCAGAAATCCACCACGAGCGAAATCCGGTCTTTCCCGAAATGAGCAGGCCGGAACCCATCCCACCCAACGTAGATGTGGGACTTTCCACAACCGTTGAATCCGGAGCCGATGTTCTAGTGATTACGGACGGGGATGCGGATAGGGTGGGCATCGGCGATGAACGCGGCTCCTTTATCGACCAGCTTCGCGTCTACGGACTGCTGGCATATTACCTTCTTGAAGTGCGCGGAGAACGCGGGCCGATCGTCAAGACCCTGTCAACTACCTATCTGTTGCTTAAGCTGGCAGAAATGTACGACGTGCCCATCTATGAGACAGGAGTGGGTTTCAAGTACGTAGCTCCCAAGATGCTCGAGGTCGACGCGCTGATTGGAGGCGAGGAATCCGGAGGGTTCGCCTTCCGCGGACATGTCCCGGAGCGAGACGGAATACTCGCCGGCCTGTACATTCTGGACATGATGGTTCAGCTTGAGCGCAAGCCATCGGAATTAATTCAACTACTGTTCGATCGCGTAGGCCCGAGCTATTACAAGCGCATCGACACACCCTTGGAGGCAAGCGAGCGAGCGGAAAAGCAGGCCCTTGCCGAGAGCGCGGACCCGGACCAAATCGGCGGGCTAAAAGTCACGAGTGTCAACCGCACCGATGGGCACAAATTCGAGCTTGAAGATGGCGGCTGGCTGCTGGTTCGCTTTTCCGGCACCGAGCCTGTGGTACGTGTCTACTGTGAGACCACGGAAGAGCAGCGGGTGGATCCGATCCTTGCCGATGGATTAGAACTCATTGGGCTGCAATGAAGCCTCTGACGGATACGCACTGTCATCTGTCGCTGGATCAATTCACGGGCGAGTTGGATCCGATTCTCAAACGCGCGCGCGCGGCAGGAGTTGGGCGCCTGGTAATCCCCGGGATCGATATTGAAACTAGCCGGCGGGCGGTCGAGATTGCCGAGGGGCTGGCAGGAATCTATGCTTCCGTTGGCGTCCACCCGCACAACGCGTCAAGCTATTCTGACTCGGCGAGGGATCGCCTTCGCGAGTTGGCGCGCTCCCCGGCCGTCGTGGCGGTAGGAGAGATCGGGCTGGACTACTATCGGGATCATTCGCCGCGCGATCAACAGGTCGCGGCGCTGATCGATCAGCTGTCGCTGGCCCGTGAATTGGAGTTACCGGTCATCATTCACAATCGTGAGGCCCAGGAAGAGCTATTTGAAGTTCTGTTAGAATGGGCGCCGACGGTGGCCGGGACCAAGAAAGGCGTTCTGCACGCCTTTTCCGGCACCCGCGCGAGCGCCGAGACTGCTGTATCATCGGGATTCTTCATTGGAGTAGCGGGACCACTAACATATCCGAGCGCCGAGGAGCTCCGCCAAACAATCCAAGATCTTCCCCAAGATCGGCTGCTATTGGAGACTGATTCACCCTATCTCCCCCCACAACCGCATCGGGGTCAGCGAAACGAGCCGGCATATTTGCCGCTCATTGCCGAAGAGTTGGGCCGATTGACGGGCGGAGAGATCGACAAGGTGATCGCTTACACTTCAAGGAACGCAAGCTACTTATTTGGTTGGCTGAATGGAAGCGCGAACTCTATCCTTTCCTGAACTTGTTGCGGACGGCCTTACTGCTGTCGAGGCCCGCATGCGTGCGGGAATGGTGGCAGAGCTGCCGGCTTTGGGGGCTGCCATCGACCAGCTGCTCAGCTCGGGCGGCAAGCGCATCCGCCCCACCCTGGTGCTCTTAGCCGGGGGCCTGCTGGACGCGGACCGCGAACGCACGGTCACCTTGGCTGCAGCCGCGGAACTGCTCCATACTGCCACGCTTGTCCATGACGATCTAATCGACGGCGCACTTCTGCGCCGCGGTTTTCCCACCCTCAACGCGCAGATGGAGGATGGCGCCACCGTCCTGATTGGCGACTACATTTTTGCGCGCGCCGCGCACCTAGCAGCTGAGACGGAGTCGCTACCGCTGATCAAAAAATTCGCCACGACGCTTGCGATCATCGTTAATGGTGAGCTCGATCAGCTCCTCGGCTCTGCCACCGGAGACCATCGCCGTGATTACTTCGATCGAGTGTACGCCAAAACCGGCTCCCTATTCGAGTTGGCCGCCGAATCCCCAGCGCTGATTGCGGGCGCTGAACAGGGCACGATACGCGCGATGAAGAAATTCGGCCGTCAGATCGGCGTAGCTTTCCAGATCGTGGACGACATCCTCGATTTCACTGGAAATGCCGACCTGGTGGGAAAGCCAGTGGGTGGCGATCTGCGCCAGGGGTTGATCACCCTGCCAACGATTTATCACCTGGAGGCCAATCCCGATGACTCCGACAAGATTGATGCGCTTGTTGCAGGCACACTCGACGCGGAGCAGGCTGCGCGGTTAGTTGAGACGATCCGCCACTCTGGCGCTGTGGGTAAAGCGCTGGATGAAGCATCGGATTACATTGAATCGTGCATTAGACTGCTGGACGATTTCCCATCCGATCGCCCCGAGCATCTTGCGCTCATTGAACTGGCGAAGTACGTGCTCAACCGCACGCTATGACGGTTCATATCTCCCGACACCCACTCGTCGCTCACAAACTCACCAGAATTCGGGATAGTAGTACCGAACCTAAGAAATTTCGGGAGCTTATCCGTGAGATTTCGGCGCTGCTGACCTATGAGGCTACGCAAGACCTGGGGGTCGATCCGGTGAGAGTTACCACTCCACTGGAGGAGACGGATGGCTCCGATTTGGCGGAAAAGGTCGGGCTGGTCCCGATTCTTCGCGCGGGTCTAGGCATGGTCGAAGGTGTTTGGGAGCTCATGCCTTCCGCAGAGGTATGGCACATCGGTCTTTACCGAGATGAGGAAACCTTTCGCCCCGTTGAGTACTACAACAAGCTGCCGGTAACGCCTACAGTCGCGGTCTGTTTGGTTCTCGATCCCATGCTAGCTACTGGCGGCTCGGCGGTTGCAACCGTTGATATTCTTAAGCGCTGGGGGGTCGGCCGCGTCAAGTTCGTGGGATTGATCGGTGCCCCCGAGGGGATTACAAATCTGGAAGAGCACCATCCAGACGTCCCGATTCATCTGGCCGCGGCCGACGAACGCCTCAATGATCGAGCCTTCATCGTCCCCGGCTTAGGTGATGCCGGCGATCGGCAATTTGGAACCGCCTAGCTGCGCCCAGAAGCCCTGGTTCGGAAACCGTCCGATTGAAATGCGCTAAGAGCTTAGCGCGGCCTGGTATCCCTGCAAATGTCCGACCAACCAGGATGGCTTGCGCGGTCGCAGGAGCAGCTCATGGGTGAGTTGCAGCGCCTGCTCGTCATTGCCCGCCTGATGAAGGACATCGATCATTACTGCGTTGGCGAGAATATCCTCCGGGGAGGCGACGAGCACTCCTTCCAACATGCCAGCTGCAGCCTCCGCTTGTCCGACGTATAGAAGCGATCGCGCATCAAGGCTCTCCAGTGGGGCCCAGTCCGGAGAGATGTCGTATAGCGCATTAATTGCGGGAAACATTGCTCCAGATTCAGCGCCCAGGAAGAGCGCTTGCGAGAGCAGATTGGATACCCGCAAATCGTCCCCCGGTTTCGCTCCCGTAAGCTCCAAGCCATTGATTAGAGCTTCTGCAGCGCTCATATAATTGGCTTGTTCCAAGTAAAGCTCCGAGGCTTTGGTAAATTCGGATTTCGCCGGCGCTAGATCGCCCTCAGCTGCCAGCGCATGAGCAAGCTCGAGGTGGGCCTCGGGATTCTCAGGATTCTCATTAATCCACTGCCATGCTGAAGGGATTGCACCTTGAGCAGGGCCATCGAACGGGTCCGGCGGGGCGTGATCCACTGAGGCCACCGCCGGTCGCTGGCTTCCATGCTGGTTTCCAGCATCCACCTGCTCCCCGGCCGCGCCGCCCATCGCGAACCCAAACGTCACCAAACTCAGCAGTGCAAACGCCAGCCCCCCACCAACCCAGGCCCAGCGCCTGGGCCGGGGCCTGATCTCCAGCTCTGCGATTGGATCCACAGCCGGTTCTGCAACCGTTTCCACGGACATCGAGGCCCCGGCTTCTTGCTCGTCCCACGGAGAGATGCCGCGGGCGGCCTTGTCGAACGCCTCCACAAGCTCCTCCACCGACGCGAAACGATCGGGGCGATCCTTCGCCAGCGCCTTCAGAAGCACCCGCTCTAGATCTACGGGAATCTTGTCGTTGATCGAGCGCGGCATGGGGAGAGGTGTGTAGAGGTGATCGTGAATGATCGAAAAAGGAGTATCCGAACTGTATGGCACGCGCCCCACCGCCAGCTGATAAAGCACAATTCCAAACGAATAGATGTCGGTCCCTTCATCGAGGTCCCGCGCTCCGCGTGCCTGCTCGGGCGAGATGTAATGAGGAGTGCCCAGAAGTTGGTCTCCAGAGAGGGTCGACTGGCCGGCTTCTGCCATACGTGCCAGACCAAAGTCAGCTAGATAGACGTTCCCCGATTCTGTTAGCAAGATATTGGAGGGCTTGACGTCACGGTGTAGCACACCTTGGCTATGGGCATAGGTGAGTGCGCTGCCGACCGACTGAACGATGCTGAGAATCTGTTCCTTGCTCGGCCACCCACGATCGAGGACCGCCTTCAAAGTTTCTCCCTCGATAAATTTCATGACCAGATAAGATTGGCCGTTGTGATCTGCATAATCGAATACCGGCACGATATTAGAATGATCGAGTTTGGCAACCACGCGCGCTTCACGCGTAAAGCGTTCAAGAAACTGTGGATCCTGCATAAAGGCTGGATGCAGCACTTTGATCGCGACGTAGCGATCTAAATTCGGGTGGTAGGCCTTGAATACCGTCGCCATGCCCCCCTGGCCGAGCTGCTCGATGATACGGTACGGTCCGACGTTTTCGCCTTGTTGAAATGGCATTAGATTCCTTTGAGCATAAGCCTAGGACCCTCAAATTATGGAGAGAATATGGGGATGTGACCAGTGAGTAAATTGTCAGGGCGAACGACATAGAAGACTGAGGGGTTAGCGAACTAGGCCTGGAGTACCGCAAGTCCTGGCAGCGGCTTACCCTCCAGTAAGGCGAGCGCGGCGCCGCCTCCGGTCGAGAGGTGGGTGAACTGATTTGCCAGGCCCGCCTGTCGAACGGCGGCCGCCGAATCTCCGCCTCCCACAATGCTCAAGGCACCACTTTGTGCAATGGCCGCAGCGAGGCCGACCGTTCCTGCTGCAAATGGTGCAAGCTCAAAGACCCCCATGGGCCCGTTCCAAAATACGGTCCCCGCTTGACCGACCGCGTGGGTGAAGGCTTCGAGCGTTTGTGGCCCAATATCCAGCACCTGCCAGCCACTAGGCACGTTGCCAACTTCCACCACTTGCGTGGCGGCTTCGGGCGAGAAGGCATCTGCCGCGACGGCGTCAGCAGGAAGGTGCAATTTTTCCTTGGCTTTCTCGATCAATTCCAGAGCCACCTCGTATGATCCAGGTTCTACCAGCGAATTGGCCATATCGTGGCCCTGCGCCGCCAGGAACGTATTGGCGATGCCCCCGCCGATTAACAACGCCTCCGCGCGCTCGATCAGGCTGCCCACGACGCCGATCTTGTCCGAGATCTTGGCTCCACCCAGCACTGCAACAAACGGGCGTGCAGGATCCTGGAGGGCGATCTCCAGAAACTGAAGCTCGCGCTCAATCAGCATCCCTGCTGCGCTAGGCAGGTAGTGCGCAACTCCTACAGTGGAGGCGTGGGCCCGATGCACGGTGCCAAATGCGTCGTTCACGTAAACATCACCCAGGGCCGCAAGCTCGCGCGCAAAATCGGCCTGATTGCCCGTTTCATGTGGGCTGAAGCGGGTGTTCTCCAGAAGCAGCAGTTCGCCCGGCCCCAGGGCCTGCGCCGCCTCGGTCGCTTCCGAGCCCACCGTCTGGTCAACGAAGCCAACCGGCTTTCCAACCAATCGCTCCAGGCCATCCGCGATCGGTCGCATAGAGAGCTGCGCCACCACTTTCCCTTTCGGTCTGCCCAGGTGTGAGCAAATGACTATCCTGGCTTCATGTTCCAACAAATACTGGATGGTGGGCAGCGCGGCACGGATTCGCGCATCATCCGTAATGACGCCCTCTTTCATCGGCACATTGAAATCAACGCGAAGGAGCACTCGACGGCCGCGCAGATCGAGGTCGCGTAGAGTCCTTAATTTTCCCACGGCGTATAGCTAAAGGGACTTGGCCATATAGGCGGCTAAATCAGCAGTTCGAACGGAGTAGCCCCATTCATTGTCGTACCACGATACGACTTTGGCCAGATTGCCGTCCATCACCATCGTGAACTGTGCATCGATGATGCTCGAGCGGGGATCCATCTTGAAGTCGGAGCTGACCAGCGGTTCCTCGCTGAAGCCAAGGATTCCCTCCATCGGACCTACCGAGGCCGCCTGAAATGCTTTGTGAAGATCCTCGGTGGTGGCCTCTCGCTCCAGCAGCGCAACGAAGTCGACTACGGAGACGGTTGAAGTTGGCACGCGCATGGAAAATCCATCGAATTTGCCTTCGAGTTCGGGAATCACCCGCGATACGGCTCGCGCCGCGCCTGTGGTGGTCGGAACGATGTTCAACGCCGCCGCCCGCGCGCGCCGCAGGTCCTTGTGTGGCAGATCCAGCAGCCGCTGACCTGCGGTGTAGGAGTGAATGGTCGTCATCAAAGCCTTCTCGATCCCAAACTCATCCTGCACGACCTTTGCCGCAGGCGCCAGGCAGTTCGTTGTGCAACTGGCATTGGAGACCACGTGGTGGGTCGCAGGGTCGTACATACCCTCGTTCACACCCAAGACGATCGTCACGTCAGGATCCTTGGAAGGGGCGCTGATGATCACTTTCTTGGCCCCGGCCTGCAGGTGCTGGGAGGCTTGCGCGTGGGTCCGGAAGATGCCGGTTGATTCGATGACGATATGGACGCCCAAATCATCCCAGGGCAACTTGGCGGGCTCAGGCTCGGAGAGGGCTTTGATTAGGTCACCATTCACCCTAAGTCCATCGTCCGTCACCTCGACCGTGCCCTCGTACTTCCCGTAGTTCGAGTCGTACCTAAACAGATGGGCCATCGTGGCCAGATCCCCGAGGTCATTGAAGGCCACGATGTCAAACTCATTCGAGTACTGTCCCACCATCACTTTCAGGACCTGCCGACCAATCCGGCCCAGGCCGTTGATTCCGATACGTGTCGCCATGAGTCTCTCCGATTCCGAGGATTCCGTCGCCACGCTCTCGCCGCGTCTGATCGAAAGCTTTGCATGGGATCCCCTGGATTGATGTGATTTGGGGCGTTGCTAATTCAATTCGCCGACTTGCTCGACTTGCGCCGCTTTTGGCCACTCGAGCGGACCCGTTCTCTCCTCAAGGAGCGAGATTAGCCGTTCCGCGAGTTGCTCAGAATGGTGCCGCCAGGGGTTATCGTGGTCAATGAGATCGGCAGCGTAGAAAGGCACATCCCTGAGGCCCTCTGCCGGCGGCCCCACTAGCGAAACGCCTTTTGACAGGGCCGTGTCCAGGCAGTCGTTGGCCACCACCACATCCACCAGACCATCACCGGTGTGGCGAGTCAAGGCCGTCCAATGTGCTTCGCAATCGTAGTCATCGGTCTCGCCCTTCTGCGTGGCTACGTTGCAGACGTAGACTCGGAATGCTCGGCTCGATCGGACGGCGTCCGCGATGTCAGGAACCAGCAGATTCGGCAGTACGCTCGTGTACAGACTTCCAGGTCCGATGATAATCATGTCGGCGTTTAGCAGCGCATGGATCGCCTCGGGATAGGCGGGCGGATCCGATGGCTCAAGGTACACCCGACGGATCTGACCCGGCACCTCTGGGATTCGGCTCTCACCCTCAACGCGGATGGTTCGGGATTCCAGCGCGGGCGTCTTGTCGGCCGCGAGCGAGACATCGGCCAAGGTGGAAGGCAAGACCCGACCCCTTATGGCTAAGACCCGGCCCGCCTCCAGAATGCCGCGGTCGAAGCTACCGGTAACTCCGCTCAGGGCCGCAATGAATAGGTTGCCGAATGAATGCCCTTCCAGCTCTTCTCCCTCAAGAAACCGGTATTGAAAGAGCTGCGTCAGCAGGTCTTCATCGTCGGATAGCGCCGCCAGACAACTCCGTAGATCGCCCGGCGGCGGCAGGCCCAGGGATCGACGTAGCCGGCCGGAAGATCCCCCATCGTCGGCCATGGTCACGATAGCCGCTAAATTGCCGGTGTGCGTCTTAAGGCCTCTTAGAAGCGTCGCCAGGCCGGTCCCGCCGCCAATGGCCACGATCTTGGGGCCCCTGCCCAGTCGACGATGCCGGGCCACGACTTCCACGACCCGCTTGCCAGGCTTTACGTACGGGCTGAGGAGACTGCGATTGAGACGAAATAGCGCAAATAGCGAGGCTGCTACCCCTGTGAGTCCCACCAAGCTCGCTATGACGCCGACCGGCAGTGAAGTGACATCGGTAAAACTTGGTTCGCCCGATAGCGCCGAAGCCCCGATGGAGATCCCGAGCGCAGTCAGAAAGATTCCCACGATCAGGAGTACGATCCAGCGCTTTATACCCAAACCGGGCTGAAGCCAGCTCCACAGCGTCCTCAGACGGGTGTGGTCCGTCGATTTGGCACCCACGCCGCGACTATACCAAAGACCCAGTCGAGTGTCTACTGAGACCCCCGCACCGCCGTGGCAAGGCGGGAGGTATAATGCGAAATACGAGACTCTAACGCGGAGGAGGACGGCCGATGGCTAGCGTAACCTACAATCACGTCTACAAGCGTTTCGATGATGTCGCAGCTGTCAATAACATGAGTATTGAGATCGAAGACAAAGAATTCTTGGTGCTCGTGGGCCCCTCCGGCTCCGGAAAGACGACCGCATTGCGCCTGCTGGCCGGCCTGGAGGAGATTTCGGAGGGCCAAATCCTAATCGGCGATCGAGTGGTCAATGATGTGGCACCTAAGGATCGCGACATCGCCATGGTGTTTCAGTCTTATGCGCTCTACCCTCATATGTCGGTGTATGACAACATGGCCTTTGGCCTTAAGCTGCGGAAAACTCCGAAGGACGAAATTGAGAAGAGGGTGAAGAACGCGGCCGAGATCCTGCGTATCGAAGAATTGCTCGACCGCAAACCCCGCCAGCTCTCTGGTGGACAGCGGCAGCGCGTGGCGGTGGGTCGGGCGATCGTGCGCGAGCCCAGCGTTTTCCTCTTCGATGAGCCACTCTCTAACTTGGACGCTAAGCTCCGCGTTCAGACCCGCGCCGAAATTACTAAGCTCCACCAACAGCTTGCCACGACCTTTGTCTACGTAACCCACGACCAGGTGGAGGCGATGACGATGGCCACGCGGATCGCAGTGATTCGGCGTGGCCTTATGCAGCAGGTCGATTCGCCCCAAACTCTGTACGACCATCCCATGAACGTGTTCGTGGCCGGATTTATCGGATCTCCGGCGATGAACTTCTTTGATGCCAAGGTAGACCGATCGAATGGGCAGCTGATCATCGACTCCGAAGTGTTCAATGCCGTGGTTCCCGAGGCAAAGGCTTCGAGATACCAGGAGTACGTTGGAAAGCAGGTTGTCTTTGGCATTCGACCGGAAGACATCCACGATCCAAGTTTCACCCCCTCCGATGTTCAGACCTCGTTGGTAGAGGCAAAAGTGGATGTGACAGAGCTCATGGGAAGCGAGATCTTCCTTCATCTGGAGGCCAAGGGAAAAGCATTTGTTGGCCGAGTCGATCCACGCACATCCATGCGAGCCGGAAATGACGTCCAGGTGGCCTTCAACATGGAAAACATCCATCTCTTTGAGAGAGAGGGTGATCAAGCGAGCATCATGTAACCCTGCCAATGCCCGACTCGCAGCCCCCGGACACGGGGGCTTCTTCTTGCCCGCCCATGCAATCACTCGATTTACTGACTCAACTCCACCGTCCATCCTCGGCGAAGATCATTCTGCTCGTTTTAGACGGTCTTGGGGGCCTTCCGATGCAGACTGGAGGGGCAACCGCGCTCGAAGCAGCCGCGACCCCTAATCTTGACCGGCTAGCTCAAGAAGGAACGACCGGCCAAACGATCCCCATTCTGCATGGTGTAGCGCCTGGGTCGGGCCCAGCGCACCTTTCGCTTTTTGGGTACGATCCCCTGAAATACGATGTCGGCCGCGGCGTCCTGGAGGCCACCGGCATTGGATTGCAGGTCGCCCCCGGGGATGTAGCGGCGAGGGGAAATTTCTGCACGCTCGATGGTGACGGCCTGATCACAGATCGACGCGCAGGCCGATTACCATCCGAGGCGGCCGCTCCGCTGGTGGAACAGCTGGACTCGATTAAGATCCCCGGGTACACGTTCGAAATCCGACAGGTTCGAGAGTACCGCTTCGCCCTGGTTGCTAGAGGAGAGGGACTTGAGCCAGGGCTTTCTGACACCGATCCCCAGCGAGTGGGCCAGGCTCCGCTGCAGGTTGTCCCCGAAACGCCGCAGTCACAGGCGTCAGCGGAGCTGTTCAACCAATGGATTGAGGCCTCTCGTTCCGTGCTTGCCCAAGAACCTCTGGCCAACGGGCTGACTCTGCGAGGATTCTCGACCGATCCCGAGTTGCCACAGTTCGGCCAGAGCTACGGTCTGAATGCGCTCTGCGTGGCGGTGTATCCGATGTACAAAGGTGTTGCCAAGCTGGTTGGCATGGAAATCCTGGAGTTTGAAGGTGAAGATCCCGCCGATGAATTCTCCGCCCTCGGACCCCGATGGGACGAGTTCGATTTTGCCTTCATTCATGTGAAGGCTCCCGACAGCCGGGGCGAAGACGGAGACTTTGAGGGGAAGGCGGCGGTTATCGAGCAGATTGACCGGGAACTCGGCCGGCTGATGGACCTCGAACCGGCAGTGCTCGCGGTAACGGGTGACCATTCCACCCCGGCACGCATGCGATCGCACTCCTGGCATCCCGTACCTCTGCTGATATGGGCGCCCGATACTGTGCGACCGGATGACTCACTTAATTTTGGAGAGCGCGACTGTGCCCGTGGCGGGCTGGGAACCTTTCCTGCCAAGTCCTTGATGGCGCTGCTGCTCGCCCACGCCGGCCGTCTCAACAAGTTCGGCGCCTAACCGGTGCGTGAGAGAAGCAAGCGCGAGATCATGTACAGCAGGCCGGCCTGGACCAGAGTCGCCACACCGACGGTACCAAAGGCCACCTGCCAGAAACGTACGGGGAATAACCGAATCAAGGTGTCGCTGAACAGGAAGGTCCACGTATTTGGATCGAAGAAGACCTCGTGGAAGCCAACAAAAAGCACCGAGAACGCGACGATCAACCCTATCAGCAGAATGACCATGACCAGCGCGGTCAGCTTGGCACCTCCCTGCAGGGTTTCCCAGATATATTGGCTGCCGGCGACTCTCCACAAGAGCACGCTGGTGGCGAGCGCGGTAACCAATCCAATGCGCCAGAGGTTTAAGGCTGCTCGGGTGACCTGCTTGACGTCCGCCATGTGGCCGAGCTCGCGCAGATTGTAAACCGGGGTGCCATCATCAAATTGCTGATCCCCAAGAAACTCGATTTCCGCATCATTCAGCAGATATTCGAGCGCGATAGGAGCATGGCGGAGCCGATCCGCTTGGGTAAACCCGTATAAGTCCCTCGGGAAGCCAGGCAGGGCATAATTGAAGCGCACGAAAGTGCTGGTCATCATCAGCCGCACGCTTGTCAGCACAAGGATTACCGGAATGAGCACTTGCAGGAAGACGCGCGCTGCCGTCAGCCATCCGGGTTGCGAAGTCGCATCCATCAGGGCAGTCCTTCCATCCCCCCCAGCACAAATTGGAGCACAATCGAGTTGATTAGTTGTTCGACCGGCGCACGATCATCGGTGAACACGATGTCCGTTTCGGGCGTGGTTCGGATGTTCGCCGTCGCACGGTTGAGCACATCGATCAGTTCATTCGGTGCCTCGCGTCCTTCCAGGGCCAGGAGGTTTTCCACCAGGTTAGTGGCCTGCGTCGGCTCTCGCGTAGCATACAACAGCGAATTGAAGCTTCCCGGCACATCCACCAGATATACCGAGGGAAAGACGGCCTGGATCGTTCCAGCCAGTGCCTCGATCAGCCGTCTATCCTCAGCAGTACGCCCCACGTTTATCGCTAACACCCCCCGATCTTCAAGATGATCCGCCACGTTTTGGAAAAACTCAACCGAAGTTAGTTCCCAGGGAATATAGGGCGCGCGATAAGCGTCGATCGCGATGACCGAATACAGGTGCTCGCTTTGTTCAAGACCCGTGCGACCATCGGCTACAATCGCATTTAGGTTTGGCTCGTTCATATCGAAGTATTCGCGGCCGACGCGGATGATCTCTGGATCGATTTCCCATCCATCGATAGGTACCGGTCCGAAAATCTCTGAATACTGCTTCGCAATCGTGCCCCCGGCCAGGCCAATTAAACCCACCCGTCCAAGATCATCTAGCTCCACCGGGGCGGGATTGAAAAAAGGCGCTACGAGAAACATTTCCCATGTGCCGTATCCGTATGGAGGTGCACCTTCCTCCGGCAAATATATCGAGTGTTCCGCCAACCCCTCATTCAGGTAGAGCAGGCGCACGCCATCGTTCTCCACTACCTGGATGTAATTGTACGAGGACTCCGTTTCATACAGCGAACCGTCCTTGATTGGACCCGAGAGCGCCAGAGCGGACAGGCCGATCAGCGCGATCGGCATCCATGCGTATCGCAGCATCCTGCGCGCACCACTCTCGAAGGCCAGACCTCCAAGTGCCATTAGCAGTAGAACTAGACTGAACAAGAGGAACGTGCGGGCGGTGCCGATCGTTGGGATCAGCCATAATACCGGCAGAAAGGTTCCAAGAATCGAGCCTACGGTTGAAACCGCATACACCCTTCCCGATGTGCGGCCCGCTTTCGCCGTCTCCGTGATCGAAAGACGGATAGCGAAGGGGGATACGCAGCCCAGCAGTGTGATCGGGACAACGAAGAGTACGAGCACTGAAATGAAGGAACCGACCATAATCGCCGCGTCCAGTGCCTGCACTGCGACCGCCGCCTGCCGCAACACGGGCCGGGAAATTAGCGGCACCAGCCCCGCAGTGAACGCCCCCCACGCGATGATGCGATAGAAGGTGTCAGCATAGGGAGAGCGATCGGCCCATCGGCCGCCTATGAAGTAGCCGGCAGCCAAGTAAATCAGGATGAGGCCGATAATGTTTGCCCACACGATATTGCTGGTACCAAACACCGTGCCGAGCAATCGAGCGGCCGTGATTTCAATCGCCAGGGTCGTCATGCCGGCGGTGAAAACCGCAAGAATGATGAGCCTCTCACGCGTAATCAATCTGGTCATGGATAATCGCAGAATTGTACTTCGTTGAACTATTGCGCCACCAGGATCGCCAATAGGGCAGACCAAAAGAGACTGTACCGCAGCGGCCGCAAGAGTTGTTGCGAGGCGGAAAACAAAATCACAGCCAGTACCAGGCCGCTTGCAAATCGCACCAGCCCTAGCGGCTCACGAAAGGTCGAGAACGGCAGGGCCATCACCGCAATTCCATTCCCGAGCAGCGACCAGGTTTCCGCCGAAGACATGCCTCTGAGGATCGATCGAACGGAGACGACTACGGCCCATATCGTGGGCAGCACGATTGTTGGCAAGAACATAATGAGAAACAGACCCAGTGCGAGCATGTCCACAGATCCGATGCGAAATAATCCCATGAAGGGGATCCACTCGAATGAGGTGGCCATATCCCCACCGCTTCCCAGTCCAAGGCTCCCAAAGGTCCTCCAAAGCCAGGCCTGCCAGCCGATGAAGATCACCAGGGAGGCCAGATAGGCGACTAAGGGACGAGTTCTCCGTTGCCCGGTCAGCTCAGCCAGGAGGGCGGCGGCCAAGAAAATGATCGTGGTTTCTTTTGCAAACAGGGCCAGGCCGAGCAGCAGTGCACTCCACACGACCCTGCCTCTCGCTCTTAGCAGCCATCCCCCCGCCGCGAGGCCATAGGCCAGGGGTTCCCCAAGTCCCACCCCAATGGGAGCCACCAGGCCCACCCATAAGCCATAAGACAGCGCATACCAGGGATTCAACACCCGATCCAGCAGGAAGCGCGCGACCGCCCACGTGCCTCCCCAGTGCGCCAGCAGGCCCGCAATCACCAAAGTCCATGGCAGCCAGGCTTCGACCCCCATCGACATCAAGCGTGCGGAGAGCGGGAACAGGATCCGTTGATACCGATAGGCGGGGACATCCAATTTCGGCCCGACTTCTTTCGGGTCGGGGTTCGAGGCGATGTAGTAGGAAAACTGCCCATCGTACCCGGGCGAGCCACCCTCAATTCCCTGAGAAAAGCGGGTACCCAACTCGAAGAGTTCGATTGGCGCCCAGCCAAGGCTTGCCAGGCGCCAGACAACGTAGGCGGCTGCTGCCAGGGTCGATATCGTTGCTGGCCAGAAGGCTCTCATTTGCGACTCAGGTATGCGAAAGCCGCCAACCCCACAAGGGACAGCGCAAGGCCGATGGGGACCGTGGTCGGACGGTAGCTGAAGTTCACCGTGTGTTGTCCCGCTGGAACCCACACGGCTCTCATAACCCCATATGCAGGATAGCTTTCGGTGGCCCGACCATCGAGCTCGGCCGTCCATCCTGGATACCAGGTATCTGCCAGCACCAGCCAGCCTCCCTCCGGCGCCTCAACCGCAAGCTCCACCTCGTTTGGACCCTTATCTTGGAGGGCCGTCACCACGCCCAGACCGCCCACCTCCGGTCGGGGATCCCCTTCCAGCAGCACTTCTTCGGATGGGTCGAATTCTGGAGCGGTCGTTTTGCGGATGGCCTCCGTTGGACTCGTCACCCACTCTGCTCTCGGAACAATCCAGGCCCGCACTGGAGCCGATACCGGGTCATAGTGAGTCGGAACGTCCACAGCCTGCCATCCAACGTCCATATAGCGCAGCAATCGGTCGCGCAGCGCGGGGGTCGTACGTTCCAGTTGCACCATCCATGCGACATATCTTGCGGGGAGCAGAGGATCGAAATTGTTGACGGATGGTAGTCGATCCAGCAATAGCGTATTCGGCAGACCACTTTCTCGAACGATCCGCCAGTCGAGCTCGGGTTGAAAGTCGTCAAATCGAAACGCTATATCAAACTTAATTTCTCTCTCCACGTCTTGCGACATGTACAGACGATGGTCACCAGACACTTCCTCACTGAGAGCGGTCGGGGCCGAGTTGAACTGGGCTGGTAATGTGGGATTGAGCCCACGACCGGCAAGGAAGAGGTCGAGCACAACGACACCGAGGGCGGCCGCGGTCCATCCTTTTCGGGCCGGATCCGTGCGCAGAAGTGTCAGGATTCCGCTGGCGGCCAGCCAGAGCCCGGCCACGGCAATCGCGCGGGTGAAAGTCGGTTGGATGTCGGTCTCAAGTAAGCCGATCAGGGCGGCGACCACCAGGACGGCAACCGATCCGGCGGTGCCAAGGCGAATCCAATAGAGTTTCCGCCCCCCCGCAACCTTCCAATGTTCGGCTCCCAGGCCTGCGAGCAGCGACAGAGAGGCAATCAGCCAGAGATTCCAACGTGTGGGCGCCTGGAATAAGGAAAACGTCGGGACATTCTCGAAAAGGAAGGTGAAGATGGGCGTGTTGTTTCCGAGGCTCAGTAGAAATGCGACCGCTGCAGTCCCGAGCAGGAACCATCTAAGACGGCCGCTCCTTTTGGAAAAGAGTGCACCGACGGCCAGGAGGAATGGAAGCACCCCTATGTAGATCGCGTCTTCCCAGAAATTTCCGTAACCCCAGAAATCTGCTGTCCGCGGATTGCCATAAAGATCGGGCGCAACGAGCCCGAATAACCGCCAGGGCCAAAACGAATAGGTCAATGCGAATTCAGGGTCTAGATCACCAGCCCGGTTGGAAACCGACACATACTCCAGTGTCGGAATGAGCTGCACGGCGGCAATGGCAAATGCGAGCACCCCGGCCGCCACCAGAGACACGACTGCTTTTCCAGCCGAGCCTGAGTAGAAGCGCGTACGGTATGCGACCCACGCAGCGGCCAGAATTAGCGTGTACCATGCGATCTGCGCGTGTCCTGAGAGCCACTGGAGGCCGAGCACCAGACCGAGCAAGGCCACGGTGCGCGGCTTGGGCTTTTGTGACAAGCCCTCTGCGGCAAACAGGATCCAGGGTAGCCAGGCCGCGGCGGCATTGATACTGAGGAAGCCTGATCTGGCAACCAGGTACCCAGACATCCCGTACGCAAGCCCTGCGATGGCCTGGGCAAACGCACCGAGCCTCACGGACCGAGCAAGCAATGCCATGCCGAATCCGGCCCATATGAGGTGCAGCAAAACCAACAGCGTTTGGCCCCACGAGACATCCGTCGCTAGCAATATCCAGTTCGGCGGATACAGCAGCGCCGATTGATAATTCGCCAGCAGCGGTGCTCCCATTCCCAGCCACGGGTTCCACAATGGGAAGTGGCCCAAAAAAGCGATCTCTTTGGCCGCAGTGTGCCATGGCGTGAACTGCAGTAAGGGAGCACCCCAGAAAAGCGCCCGACCTCGGATCAGGTCGATTCCGAAGAGAAGAATCGGCCCGACTGCAATTGGCAGCCAGGGAAGTGCCTTACGGAAGGCAGGTTTGGTAGAGTTCATATCCGCCTTGACCGTCCAAGAGATCCAAACACTCCCATTCCTGCGGGTCCCAATCGCCAAGGGCGCGCTCTCTAGGTCCGAAAATCACATAGGTGATTCGCTCTTCTCGTATGAGTGACATTCGCTGTTCTTCTGTCCCTGAAACCTGATAGAAATCTTCGATCCTGGGTTTCAATCCGGCCAGCCCCGCGGTCTCAGGCCCGTGACCGGCGACAACTCGCACCGGTGCCCAAGCCGGTAGGGGATTGCTGGTTTCGAACGAGGCCAGCACAATCGCCGACGGCTCCGCCAGCTGACTCAGGCGGCGAAATGCCTCGACCTCTTCCTGAGGTCGGAAGGCAGGCTCTCGAGCGTTCAGCGCAAGCTCAAATCCCCCGGCCAGGATCAAGAGGCTGCTAGGGATCAACAAGATGGCCATGGCGACCCTTCCAAGCCTCCGCCTTGGGCCTCCTTCGAGCGTAGCAAGCCCCGCCGCCGCCAGCACGGTCAGCGCCACCCAGCCACCCTCTGGAAGTCGGCGCTGTATGTTTAGCGGCGCCCACGCCAACGCCGGGATGGCAATCGCCCAGGCAACCGGAAACAACAACGCCTCCCGATTTCGACGTAGCAGACTACCCGCACCTATGAAAGCGGCAGGTAGCAGAATGCCGAACGCTAGCAGATACAGGATGGGATGAGGCGAAAGGATGAGATTTTGAGCGGTCCAGGCTTGCAGGTATGGATCCGTGAGCGCTTTATAGCCAAGGTACGCACTCAGTGGGACGGAGGGCAGGATCGAGCGCGCGAGGCGTTTCATCCAATGGGCCTTATTCGCTCCAAATCCCAGGACCGCAATCGCGTGCGCGGCCAGTACTGCAAAGGCAGAGAGCAATTCGGGAGAATGGATTAGGCCCGCAAGAAGCAGGGCAAAGCCTGAGCGCCAGCTCGATTCATCCTGTAGATACCAGACAAAGCCGAGGAGCATCAGCGCTCTTCCCAGCGTCAGATGCGGCAGACCGTATATGGCCAGGAACCCGAAGGTCTCCGGAGAGTAAAACTCTAGAGGCAGACTGCCGGCAACCGCCGGCTGTCCCAGAAAAATCAGAAACCAACCCAGCCCTCCCCCGATTGTTGCGATAACCACCGTCCAGCGGCGCAGCCCAATGTTTTCAATAAACAACGACGAGAACCGGTACACCGCGAGCACCAGGGCTGGGATAGCCAACACGCGAAACAAGTGGTAGAGCGCCACCAGCTGGCCATGAGATCCGTCGCTCGCTTTACCGAGCAAGAGGTACGGCAAGAACGCTAGAACGCCGGTTTGCTCTGTTGCGGAATACGGGCTTCTAAAGAGCCAAGCTCCCTCAAATCCCGAGAGCATCTTAGCGATGTACGAATTGCCGTCTTCTGCAGCGATGAGAAATCCGGTGAAGGTCCAATCATGTGTCGGGCTTGTGGCTGCCAGCAAGTAAGGCAGGCTTGTTACAAGTGCCAGCATCAACGAGTAGAGCAGGGCCCAGCGAATCTCGCTTCTCGTCAACGCCTGATCCAGATCGATGCCAACACGATCAGTCCGATGAGGGTGACGAGCGCTCCCGCCCGCAGCGAGTTGGGGCGGAAGGCAAACTCCACTTCGTGCTCCCCGGACGACAGTTCAACCGCGCGCAGCAGCCCCGCGTACGTCTCGAGGGGGGCCGTCGCACCGTCGATCGTCGCCTCCCACCCTGGATACGCGATTTCACTAACAACGAGCGTCCCCGGTCCCATAGCTCGCATTGCGATTCGATTGGGGGTCCGCTCCACCACCTCTACCGGTCCCCCGCCATCGATCCAGGCACGCGGCCTGGCATGAGGATTGCGGTAGTAGTAGCGCCCCTGCTCCATTCTTTCAAACTCGAGATCGGGGTGCTCAATCGGATATGCCGAGACGATCTGGGAGATAGCGAGGTCTCCCATTAAGACCAGATCTGGCTTGAAGGCCCATTTGGCCCCAGGATCCACGAATGGTGGCAGAGTCACCGAATATTCGTCTTCACTGAATCCGGTGGCCCGTGACATATAGGCCGAGTAGGAGGCAAGCTGCAGAGGATTGATTCCATCCGCCAATTCGAGCCCCGCGGCGGCGGCAGCGGGCTGAGGCAGGCTGTAAGAGGGCGAAAACGCGCGTGGGTTGCCCGATTCCGGTCCCGCCTTTACACGTTCTAGATCCGGAGCAGGGCGTACTTCAATGGTAGTTAGATTCACCAGGCTGAGGTCGAGGACGATCAGCAGGCACCATCCCACGATTGACCCTAGCGACCGCTTACGTATGGAATTCCCGGTCCAGATGGCTGCCAATCCGATCAGCGCGGCAGATACGAAAAAGGCCGCCGACCGCAGTGCTGCCAGATTGCGCAGCAAGAGGCTGAGGCCCAGCACCAGAGATATGCCCGCGAGTGCCCCACCGATGACGCGAAGCTGTCTGAGGTTTGCCCGTCCCTTGAGCATCTGATCCAATCCCATGCCGGCCAGCATGGCCAGCGCAAATGAAGAGAGGAACAAGCTACGGGGAGGTACGCGCAGTTTGCCAAACCCGGGCACGAGCGCAGATAGAAGCCCGTAGATCGGTGTGAGGTCGCCAAGAGCGACAATGAGCGAGAAGATAACAACTCCTACCCAGAACCACCGTCCCGGCGCACGGCTCGGCAGTGTCGTCACGGCAAGGAAGAGCACCACGACCCCTGCATATATCTGCCATTCCGGCCAGCCTGCGTACTCGGGAGCCAACGCGTTCAGTAGATATTTGGGAGGCAGGCGGAGTGCCGTCGATTGAGCTAGAGAAAGGTTCGCGCGAGTACTGAGCGATACAAACTCACCCAACGGTACGGCCAATATCGCCGCAACGGCCAGAGACATTAGCCCGGCGATGATGAGGGCCGAGGCCGCTCGGGTCCAACTCGCTCCCTCACCGCCGATATTGCCGACCTTACGAGGGGCTTCTCCTAGCGCTTGCGATTGCTGTGCGCCTGAATCTCCGTTTTCTGCGGAGCCGATTTTCCCCTGGCGATTTTTGATCATGAGTTGCGACGGTCTGAGATCTTGTGGTGCGGCTTCATCCGCATTTTGCTCCGTAGATCTTATTTGGCTATGCGCAAAACGCCACACAGCAAATGCCCCCGCTAGCAGCGCCGATGGCAAGTACCAACGCGGATCGATTAGAAATACCATGCCCAGCGCGCCCCCTGCGAGCGCCGCAGATGCGAGGCGCCTCCCATTCAATTCGCGAACCGCCTTCTCAAAGGCGAGCAACACCCAGGGAGTCCAGTAGACGGCAAAGACCAGCGAAACGTGTCCGAGCCCAAAGTGCCCGATCAGCTTTGGCATTCCCGCAAACGCCAAGCCCGCCACGATGGCCGGGCCCGACCGGATCCCGAGGGTTTGCCCAAGCTTCCACATGCCCAACCCGCCCCAGGCTATATGGAGCCAGGCCAGCAAATTGAATGCCACACCGGGATTTAGCACGATTGCCAGCCAGTTCGGCGGGTAATATAGCCCAGAAAGTGGATCGGCCGCGAACGGGGCGCCCGAGAGGATCATCGGATTCCAAAGGGGTACTTGCCCCCACTCAATCAGCGAACGCTGCACAAAGCTCGCATTCGGCCAATGAGAAATCAGGAGATCCGAATATGCGCCCCCTCGCCAAAAAAGCACCCCCATCGGATCGCTGATTAGGGGCGCAAGCCATAACATGCCAGATAGCACAAAAATTAAAACGATGGCAGCGGTCAACGCTCCGGTACCTTATACAAGTCGGAGTCACCTTCCCGATGGGCAAATTCGGCTAGCGAGAGCCAAGAAGGAATCCCCAGCTTCTTCTCTTCTTCACCATAAAAGGCGTATTCGACGCCAGCCGCCCGAAGAGCCTGAAGCCCCAACACCGGATCCCCGTCCCAATTCCACAGTTCTCGAACTAGCGCCTTTTGGGCATCTGAATGGGGGGTTTCAAATGGATGGCCATAAAGCACACGGACATCGCTATAGGCCGGCAATCGGTTGCCGGATTCGAGGCCGGCGAGGATCAGCGGATCTTCGGAGATGTTAAGTCCGATCCATTCGAGCAATGCCTGATCGCTCTCCGACATCACGACGCCTGCCTCTCCGCGCGAAACCGCAACTAATCCCGATCCGATGACGACCAGGTGAGAGGGTACGGAAAGCGCGATGGTTGCAGCCATCAACAGCGCAAACCTCCGACGGGTGGAAGCAATGGCATCTAGCCCGACGCCCGCCAGCGCCGCGAGGGGAATGAAGAGGCCGAGCGTCAGCCGACGCTGAAGGGAAACCGGCAAGTAGAGCATGAAAAATCCCAAGATGGCCCATGTGATCAGCAAGCGCCCGGAGGACCGACCGCGGGCATTTCCCAACAGCATTCCCACGACCGCTAATATCAGCACCAGGCCATATCCAAGTAGAACTTCCATGATGCCTGGTGTTGGCGTCAGATTTTGCGCATTCCAGGCGAATAAGACGGGATGCCGACGGATCACGCCCAACGTGTACACGAGCATCGGGAGGGCTCCAGCCAAAAATGCCGTCATCCCTACCACCCAGCTCCTTAGCTGCACGGCCTGCGTCCCGTGCAGGCGCTCGACCACCAGCCAGACGCCGAGCACAATTCCGATCGCGGCCACTGTGAATGGTTGAAGCAACGCCAATAGCAGCCCGCCGAGGAAGAGCACGGCTTGACGCGCATCCGGCAGAATCTTGGGGAACAGGATCAACGTTACGGAGGTTATCAAAGCCGCAGTCGCCAGCGGAAAGTGCGCATTGGCATAGGCTGAGAGGAACGGAATCGCCTCTGGAACCCACAGATCAATCGGAAGCAACCCCATGAGCAGGGCGATGCCACCCACTCCAGACCCAAATAGGGTGAGCACAAATGCAGCCCACTTAGCCCTCGGCGTCGGAAGCGTACGTACAAAGAAGAAATAGCTGCTTCCTAGCATTGCCAATGCGCCGAGCACACGCGCGGCATGGTAGGTCAGGATTTGCGGCAGCCCGATAACGCTGCTGATTCCGCCAAGGATCAGCTGGTATACAAAGAGCAAGACCCCCGGTCCCGGCTCGGGTGCATATGGAAGCCGAATCTCGAAAACGAGATCGGCCCCCTGCCGCATTTTGGCGAGATAGCTGAAGCCGTCAACAGGATTGATCAGGAATCCACTGAAAGTCGATCCCGTTTCGAGAAGCACGGGTGCGACCAAAAATGGAAGGGAGGTAAGCACGACAGCCAGCAGTGCCAGGCCGGCTGCCCAGCGCAGCTCGTGATTATGAAGCACGGCCGAGATTTTACGCCGGTATCGGCCACCCCGCCATTTGCCCCGCAAACCTCCCCACATTTATAATCCATTCATGAGTCGCGCCTCTGGCTTGTACCGCCTCCAGGAAATTGATCTCGAGAATGATAGGCTAAAAGGGCGGCTTGAAGAAATTCGAATTACCCTCGATGATTCAGCTGAAATCACACAGCTTAGAGCCGATCTGGCTGCCAAGGAATCGGCATTGGCCACCGTCCAGGCGGCATCCACGCGAGCCGAAAACGAGGTGGAAGATCAGCGGCTCAAAATCCAGAACACTGAGCAGGCCCTCTATGGGGGAAGCGTCAAACATCCTAAGGAACTCGAGGATCTTGAAATGGAGTCGGAGTCGCTGAAGCGCCATCAAGACACGCTCGAGGATCGCTACCTGGAGGTCATGCTGGAGCAAGATGAAGCAGAAGGCAAGCTGACCCAAAGCTCGGCCTCCTTGGAGGTCGCTGAATCCGGTCAGGCGAGCCAGCACGTGGAGTTGGTCACCGAACGAGAGAGTATTGATAATCGTCTGGCCAACCTGGAGGCCGAACGAGAAGTAGCATTAGCAAGCGTCTCTAAGCAGGATCAAGACGCCTATGAAGGATTGCGAACTCGCCTGCGTGGCGTAGCGGTAATCGTGCTGAACGGGGACAGCTGCGGCGCATGCGGGTTGACGCTATCCGCCTCTTCCCGACAACTGGTAGGCAGCGGTGACGAGCTCATACGCTGCACCCAGTGTGGTCGAATCCTGTACGGAGGTTAGCGATTTTCGGACCCTTCGGACCTTTCGGAATACGGTTTGACATCGAAGAATTTATCGGCGGCCTAGTAGCCGGAATTCTCGTCGGTCTGCTCTTGGCCAGGCTCAAGCCGGCCTTTGTCTGGGTGATCGCAAGGATCAGAGAGCAGCTAAATTCCCTGCGGTCAGGGCTCACGGGCCGGGCCATTGACCGCTACCAGGTCGAACTTATTTCCCGCGCAGAAACTATGCACCTAGCTCGGGCTATTCTGGCGCTGGATGAGATCCTCATTCCACCACGCGTGCTGGTCCCGCCCGCTCCATCCGATCCATCGAGCGATAACGATGTCCCACAGGACACACTTGGGGTTTTGCCGAATCTTCCAGATTTCACCTACTTGTCCGGCGTATATGTGGCGCACACGCTTTCGCTCGGTGAGGCGCTGAGCAACGGCGCGGATCTGATACTCACGGGCGATCCGGGCAGTGGCCGATCCACGGCTCTGGCTTATCTGGCTATCCGGCTTGCGAACCGCGATGCGGCACTTGGCGAGCTCACGGGCAAGGTCCCCATTCTAGTACATGCCGCAGACCTGCCGCTCGAGGGTCGCCAGGCTGCAATTGGACCGGTGATCGATGCCGCTCAACGGACCGTATCGCCGAGTGTGGCGGCCATGCTGCCCAGCTATATTCAAAAGCACTTTGAAAGCGGAAACGCACTCCTGCTCCTAGATGGGTTGGATGAGATCCCCTCCGAGGATCTCCCAGAAATTTCGACCTGGCTGAAGGAACTGCGCGCTCTGCATCAGGACCTTCGAATCGTAGCCGCGGGCCCGACGGATATGCTCGACGGACTGACGCAGGCAGGCCTGACTCCAGTTCCGATTGCCCCCTGGACGGAACGTATGCAGCGCGAGTTTTTTTCCAGGTGGGGTCGATCCTGGAACGAGCATGTCGTTCCGAACCAGCCGAAGAGTCGCATCTCGGACATTGACCCGGCCTTGATAAATGGTTGGCTGGCCGGGACCACGCGCGGCCGAACTCCGGCTGAGATTACGCTTCGAGTTTGGGCAGCATACGCCGGCGATATTCGAGGTCAGCGAGCTGTGGACGATGCGGAATCCTACGCCGCGCGCGTGCTCTCTCCCGAGGAGCAGCGGCATGTCGAGGAAGTGGCCTTGGCTTGGCTGAAAGCCGGCAAAGCTGCCATCCCCGAGCGCGCCCTCCCAAAGGGGATTCCAATCCCAAGTTTGGTCGAAGCCGGGATTCTGGTTCGCAGATCCGGGGGCCTCATTTCATTCTTCCAGCCCGGAATTGGCGCCTACTTTGGAGCGCGAGCCATGGCTCAGGGTGAGCTGTCGGAAAGCGTTGAGAGCGCCAGGTGGGAACCGGCGTCCAAGGCCCTGCACTACTATGCCGTACTCGGTGATCCCGAGGCGGCTGTCACGCGGGCCTTGAATTCCAATGGTGAGCCATTGGAGACGGGTCTGCTCAAGAGTGCCCGCTGGCTTCCTGATTCTTCGAGCAAGGCCGAGTGGCGAGGCAAGCTGCTCCGCGAAGTGGCAAAGATGGTTCAGGACGCCGCCAAACCGTACGGCCTACGTCTGCGTGGGGTACATTCGCTTGCCAAGGCCGAGGAGGCATCGGTCAATATACTGTTCACACGAATGCTGAAATCACCGGCAACCTCTAGCCGTGTCCTGGCGTGCCTGGGCCTTGGGGGTATGGCAGATGAGGATTCAGCGGAAGGCCTGGTCACGATCGCCCAGGGAGATTCGGAGCCTCTTGTGAGGCAGGCCGCATGCCTGGCGTTAGGGGCGATCGGCAACGATGCCGCGTTAGAAGGCCTGGGACAAGCGCTTTTGGGCGGGGACGAACAGCTCCGACTGGCGGCGGCGGAAGCGCTCGCGGTGCACCCAGATGAAGGCTACGGCATGTTGCGGGAGGCTGCGGAGCACGAGGAAATCATGACCCGTCGTGCAGCTGCATTTGGCCTGGCCAGGATTCAAGACGAGTGGGCGATCGAAATATTAGAGAGAGTCAAGGTGGATGACGAAGAGTGGATCGTACGCGGTGCGGCGGCCGAAGCCCTCGATCGTAGGCTCAAACCTCCCTGGAAGATCTATGCGCCTCCAAATGAGCCGGCAGAGCTGCCCTGGGTAATCGCATATGCGGCCAAAGAGGGCCTAGGAGTTGCACCGGGCAAAGCGTCTACTGAGATGTTGCGACGTGCATTGAGCAATGGATCGTTTGATGAGAAGGTCGCTGCACTGGAGGTGCTCGGCTGGGGCGCAGGCGAGGAGCTGACGCTCGAGCTTTACAAAGCACTCGAGTCGGGCGATGACCACCTGCGAGACATAGCGTTTGAATCGCTCTGGCGCTTGTCTACGACGGGGGTCCGCTTGCCCGACCCGCTGAAATTCGGCCTCTAAATTCTAGGTATCCAGGTAGCCCTGGATCCGCCTCTCAACCTCTGCAGCAGTCATGTCCTCGACCGCCACAATCTTATCCAGCCCCTTGTGGCCGGCTACAATTTCGATCCGATTCTTGTGTACGCCAAGCACTTTGGATAGAAAAGCGATCAGGGCGCGATTGGCTTTGCCCTCCACCGGCGGCTCCTGAATTCGGATCCGAACCGTTCCATCCTCCAATATCCCCCCCACTTCGCTCTTTCGGGCGCGGGGAGTGACCCGGATAGTCAGCGCCGCGCCGTGTATGCCGTTGTGAAGCCTAAATTTGCGCATTAGAATGCCGACACCAGTATTCGCAAGACCAGGCTTTGGACGATTCTTAGCACGATGAGCAAAACAAAGGGGCTAAAATCGATCCCGCTAACGGGCGGGAGGATGCGTCGGATCGGATCGAGCATGGGCTGCACGATCGAATCCAGGAAACTTCGAACGGGGTGGAATGGGTCAAGGACCCAGGCGACGATGACATCTGCGAGCACCACGATCGATAATATTGTGAAAACGAGACCGACTATATCAATCAGGTCCATAGTGCCGCTAGCTTCAATTATCCCATAATTTCGAGCCGGTTCGCCGGAGGAAGCATTTCCTATCCGATCGCCCGGGGTCCGAATATCGCCCGGCCAATGCGCAGCAAAGTGGCTCCCTCTTCTACCGCGATTTCGTAGTCTTCCGTCATTCCCATTGAAAGCTCCGACCAATCGCCCGGAACGGCCTGTCGCAAGTAATCTCGCAGCGCTCGTAACCTCTGAAAGACTGGACGAACGCGCTCCGGTTCAATGACCCTAGGCGCCATGGTCATCAATCCTCGAACCTCCAAGTTCGGCAGTTCACAAATTCGGGTAAATTCCTCCGCAGCCTCTGGCCAGCTCGCCTCATCGGTAAGGGGCCAGCCCCATTTCGAGGCCTCACCCGATACGTTGCACTCCAGAAAGATAGGCAACCGAGTTCCCGCCTGCCCCGCCTCACGGTTCAACCGATCCGCGATCTTGGAACGATCCACAGAATGCACGGCGTCAAAGACCTGAACCACCGTTCTTGCTTTGCGGCTTTGTATGTGTCCGACCATGTGCCATTCTAAATCGGCAAGGTCATCAGCGTTCGCCCGTTTGGGAAGGGCCTCCTCGACCCGATTTTCTCCAATCAGCCTGATTCCCGCTTCGTGGGCTGCCCGCACGAACTCCTGTGGGTGTGACTTCGTTATTCCCACGATTCGGATTGCATGGGCATCACGACCCGCCCGATCTGCCGCGACGTGGATCCGCTCCTGAACTTCGTTCAATCGTTCTTGTACCTGAATTTCAGCTACGGATGGCAAGGTGTGCTCCAAAGCGTCCGGTGTTGCCGTTCTCTCCGCGATGTGAGTACCAGTCTTGCAGGTTACATGCCGTGCAAATCCCAGATATTTCAATCGAGCGCACGCCCGCTGAACGCAGCTGGGCCTCATTTGCGCTCCATAAGTCTAGATGTACGGCCCCGCCAATCGAGTGCAGGTGATCGCGCGCTGAATCGCCGACCGATTCCTCGAATTGCACAACTACGTCTTCGCCGACTGGATAGTGGTCGGGTCCGATAGAGGGCCCAATCCCTGCTACCAGATCCTCCGGCCTGCATCCATATTCTTGTTGCAGGCTTTGCGCCAGCTCAGTTGCCACCCCGCGCACGGTACCCAGCCAGCCGGCATGCGCAACTCCTGCTGCCCGCCGGCGAGGATCATAGATCATGATCGGCACACAATCTGCAAAACGCATCATGAGCGTCACGTCGGGACGGTCGGTAATGATGGCGTCACCTTTCAGGTGCCCGCCGGCGAGATTGGGTTGGTCTGTGCGAATAACCGTTGCCGAGTGTACTTGCCATACGTCGAACGCCCGACCGAGGGCTTGATCCGTTGCGCCCAGTCCGCGCGCGATGTTTTCGGTGACGCGTGCCTCGTCATCTCCGACTGTGCGACCATAATTAAGCGAGTGCCATGGCGCCGGGCTCACCCCGCCGTGCCGGGTCAAAATTGCATGGTCTAGGTTGGGATCTGCTAGGGATTCGAACTGAAAGAAGCGAAGTCCTTCAGCTTCCCGAAACGGCATGCGGCGAGTCTACCACTCCGCCTGGACATCCCTCAGCTGCGCAGTATGGCGTTATGGCTATACGCAAGCCAGGCCGTATCTTATTTGGAAGGCTCGGAGATATGCTTTGCGCGTTGCTCGGCTACGGCAAGCTTCGTGGAGGTGGTCTTATTCGTGTCTATCATGGCCTGATCCACATGAGGGTAGGCCATCCACACGTTCATGGCTCCGAACAGGAAGCCGGTCGCGGTACGCAGCAGCGGTGGGCTCTCGCGGGGAGGGAAGGGGAAGAAACCGAGCTGTGAGATCAGCTGCGTTCCGCCGTCGAGCGCGATGGGGACGATCCCCAGCAGAAACCAGAACTTGAGGGGGAGTGGCTTGACGCTTCGGCGATTGCGAATGATTCCATACACAAGCCCCGCGATCAGGATCCCGACGTAAATTCCGATGTCTCGCTCGCACAGCGCGGTCTTGTATCCAACGGTCTCGTCTCCCACGTACCGCCGGGCAGCAATGACGTCCTGCTCATCCTTACCGGTGGCCTCGCCATAGGACACAAGATCCGTGCCTGCCAATTCGCGGGGATATACGACCTGCGGCCCGTACAAGAAGAAGGACCGGAACGCGAATTGATGGCAGAATGGCGAATACAGTGTATAGATGACCCGCGCCGGGCCAGTGGCGCCCACTTTCATCAGCGTAGGCGCCAGGAAGGGCAGCCCAGCATATAGAAAGACAATGAGTGAGAACGCCGCCAGCCAGTGGCGTGTGAAAAATCGAACCCCGCGATTCAGCCGAATGCCCCAGGCCTCGCTGGTGACCGCTCCAGCAGCCTCAGTCCGACTGGCTGAGTCCCTCGCCGCACCCAGCGCCACCTGGAGTTCGACCTCAGAGAAAGGGGAATTCAGCGTATAGGATCCGACTTCTACAACCGGTACGCGATCCCCGTACCTTTCCCGCAGCGCGGCATCCGCCGAGACGTCGATCTCGAGCAGCTCATGGGGAATCTGCTCTTGAAGTGAATTCAAGGCCGAGCGCACATCGTCGGCGTCACCCGTCTGATCAAGATAGTAGAGGGTGACCTGGATCATTGACTCAGTTCAACGCTCTCTAGGTATCCGCCAAGTTGGGATTCTGTCAACACGCCTATGTGGTAGGCCTGGATACGACCCTCCCGATCCAGAACAACGGTAGTGGGATAGCCACGTACCTTATACAGGTGCTGGATTTTGCCTCCCGGATCGAGCAGAAGCGGAAAGCTGAGACCCAGTTCCTCGCCGAAAGCAGCCACAAGTTCAGCGGATTCGTCAAAGTCGATCCCGAGCACCACAAAGCCCTGATCCCTGAACGATTCGAAAGCCGATTCCAACAGGGGCATTTCGGTTCTGCAGGGCGCGCACCACGTCGCCCAGAAATTAAGCAGTACGACATCCCCCCGGTAGTCCTTGAGCCCAACCGGCGTTCCGTCTGCGGCTTCCAGATCGAAATCTGGCGCCGGGCCACCGGTCTCCAGGCCGGCCAAGGCGATCTGAGGTGGCCCCGCAGTAGGCAGGGGCTGGGAATCGATGGGCGTGGAGGGCACGCCGAAAAACACAAAATACCCGATAGCGGCGCCGATAAGCACGCCCACTAAGAGTGCCAACCAAGGCTGGTAAGACCGATCCGATCCGGGCTCCCGATTAAGCACAATACGCCCCGCGGGCGTAACTCAATCATTTCAAGCGCAACGACGGCTGGATACACTTCCACGATCACGCGCGTGCCCGGATGCGGCCACTGCACTGTCAGATCGCCCGGTCGATAGT
>JAPUGV010000278.1 GCA_027298025.1 Chloroflexota bacterium
GAAGCCGGCGCACCCGCTCGGTGTCTGCACGGAGAGGAACGGGTGCTTGGCCCCGGGGAAGAGGTGTTCATTCATGCCGGAGTGGAACATCTGTGGGAGAACGCTTTGGAAGCGCGCGCCCGCGGCGTTTTTCAACTCCGCCCCGCCGGAATGGCTGACTTCGTGTTGGTGCAATTGGATCGCGCCTTCGGAGGCGAAGCGGGCGCCCTGTCGACAGCCGTACAAACCTTCATCCCGATCGGCACCACGGCATGGCCGATCAAGACGCTCAACTTCCTGGTTGCCCCCACGGCACGCCTGTTCGGGTATCGGTCCTACTATGCACCGCCATCTCCGAGGTCTTGAGCGCCTCCGCCTCCACGCTAACGGTCAGCGCGGTGCGGCGCAGCTGAGCGCCTGGTCCGTTGGGCCGCATAGGCGCGAGTTAGAAGACGATCTCCATCGGAAGGCCCGTCTCGTCTTGCGGAGGTGAGTCGGGCAGGGTCTTCGCAGTTCCATCAGCGATGCGGTGCGCCGTCCAGAGTCCAGCGATCGCATCAATGATGTCGTCGTCGGCCAAGTCCTTCTTCCGGTAGTCTCCGCGCGCACGTTGCAGGATGCCCTCGCCCAGCCAGGCCTCGGCCAGGGCCACTCGCTCTCTCAGGCCCTCCGCCTTCTTCTTCGCCCACTGCATGGGCTTCCGTCCGTTCCACGCCCAGAAGCAGACCTCGGGGTGCACCTCTCGGATCGCTCCGCGCGGAGCAGCGCTCGATGCGAGCGTCTCGTCGACCCTACGGATCTTGGGGTAGATCGCCCATGACTGAACTCCCACCCTTCGGCCGTCAATTTGCCTCGTAATCTCGCTGGCCTCTTTCCGACTACGCGCGACCACCGCGGCTCTCAGCGGCGCTGGAAACACGCTACTGCGCCGCGGCCCCAGGCAGGCTCGGGCCGCCTTGTCACACTCTCGGGCTCCAGAGGCTCGCAGGCCGATCGGCATATCCAACGCCACTATCGTTGGCCCCGGAGGCTCTTCTACGAGCGCGTCCACTGTATCCACAACGTCGAACGCGAGTTCTCCAGAAGTCGTCTCACGACAGATCCGGAACCAGCCTTTTCGGCACCCATCTACGCCAGCAAGCCAAGCCATATCCTACGGGCCACCAAGAGTAGGGTCTCCAGAGACGGACTAGAGACAGGAATTTTACCAGCTAAGTCCCGGATTTCATTTCGGTGCCTTTGGTCACGTTGCCAACGTGGTTGTCGCCGGTTCGAGTCCGGTCTCGTGCTCCAAATTCTCTAACTCACTTGCGCACTTATGTCTGGCCTCGATTGGCTCCCACGCGCCGGGATGCCTGGGGGGAACCTGACCCAAACGGCCGTGGTCTGGCTGCATTCGCGTCAATAACCTTCCCGGTGGAGGGCTTCGATCTCCAGGTCAATCTGGTCTCGTGCTGCCACATCGGAGCCCGGGGCGACGTTGAGCAGGTAATGCATCAGGAGGTCTGGGGCGACCTCGGGGCGTAGCCTCACTGTGTCGCCGCTCCTGCTGAGTTCGTGCAGCGTAGAGAAGCGTCGCGAGTAGGCGCGGACGTAAAAGAAGCTCTTCTTCCGCTCCAGCCAACCCACGAGAGCGGAAGCCGCGATCCGATGGCTGAGATCAGGCGCACCCGCTGAGGAGGCGGGGTCCGCCATGCGTCCGCCTGAATTGTCAAAGTGCACCTGATATCGGGTCACCTGAGCATCGGGAAAGACTATCGTGATCTCATATCGGACCCCACGGCGTTGGTAAAGGTCGAGCAGCGGGTCGGGTTTCCCACAGTCTTGGGCGACAAATGAGCCGATCCCTTCGCGCACGAACTTTTCCGTTTCTTGCTTGAGATGCTTGAGCGAGTATCCGTCCGGGTTTGGGTCGTTGAGTTCGGGAATGGGTGCGGTCGGATCGAAGCTGAGCTTCGCGGAATCGTCCTCTTCCATCACCGCTATATCCGAAGCGTCATCGAAGTGTCGGACCCGCCCATTGTCGATCTCGAAGATGTCCCCGGGGTTCATGAGCTGCGTTTGAATCCCCCCCTCTATCCTCTGGAGGTCGGATACGAAACGTTGGCGAGAAACCGGGAAGAGAAAGGCGTTCAACCAGGCGTGATCTCCACAAAACGCGAAGCCCGCGGATCCCGGCACGACCATCCGGGGGTTGATCCGTAACACGTTCTCGAGGTTGCGCCGGTGTTCGTCATAGGGGAATTCGGTTGTGCGATTCTCGAAGAACTCGAAATTCTGGCTCGCGTACATCGCGAACAGCAGATCAACCCGTCCAAAGCGCGCGGCGATCGACTGGATGGTTTCAAGCGAGAGGAACGTGTCCACCTGGTTCCAGAAGCAACCGCTGCGATCTTTGAAGACCATGCCGAACTCGGGGACTGTCTTCATCTCGGACCGGGTCGGATAGAGTTCAAAGCTCTGTGACATGATCTCGCCCATTGGATGTACTGGATGAACCCTGGAGAAGCCCAACTTCTTCAAGGCGTATACGATGAGCGGGTCAGCCGGGCAGATGGCATCGCAATCGCGTGTGACCTGAGCCAGGGAGCGAAGGTCAAAATGATCGGGATGTCGATGGGAAATGATCAAAGTGTCTATCGCCGGGAGACGTTCCAGGTACACCTTTCGTCTCGGGCAGGACACTACAGCTCCCCCTTCAAAGGGATCGCTGAACACGGGATCCATCAGGCAGATTGCGCCCTCGATCTCGACCAGGATGGAAGCGTGCCCCAGGAGCGTAATCTTCATCTCACTTTTCGGGCAGGCGTCCGCCCGACCCCAATCTGCTCCCAGGGCCTTGTACGAAGCCGAGTGCCCCCGGAGCGAACGATAGTGGTTGAGGCTACCGAATCATATGCCAATCGCAGGTACGGCTACTTCAAGATCGTTCTCCATGCCCTTGATTGGATGCTCCAGGGTGCATACGTATTGCGTCGCCTCGACCAAATGGAAAGTTACCCTATCTGCCCGCGCAAAGGGCCGTGTAAACTGATCGCCACAGGTATCGGTGCGGGATGACGAAGGCGGGGCGTTCAGATCCAATGATGGATCCCAGGAATCTCAAGAAGTGGTTGATCATCAT
>JAPUGV010000279.1 GCA_027298025.1 Chloroflexota bacterium
AGCGATCGACGTGGTCATCATCGACAGTGTGGCGGCGCTGGTGCCGCGCGCCGAGATCGAGGGGGACATGGGCGATCCGACGATGGGCATGCAGGCACGGCTGATGAGCCAGGCGCTGCGCAAGCTGTCCGGCGCCATCAAAAAGACCAACACCGCGGTGGTATTCACCAACCAGCTGCGGATGAGGATCGGGGTGATGTTCGGCAATCCGGAGACCACCACGGGAGGGCGGGCGTTGAAGTTCTATGCTTCGGTGCGGGTGGATGTACGGCGCACGGAGAGCATCAAGGTGGGGCAGGAAGTGGTGGGGAACCGCGTGCGCGCGCGGGTGGTGAAGAACAAAGTCGCGCCGCCGTTCAAGGTGGCGGAGTTTGACATCATGTACAACGAGGGCATCAGCCGGGTGGGGGGCATCCTGGATCTGGGGGTGGAGACGGGCCTGATCGAGAAGCGTGGATCGTTTTACTCGTATAACGAGGATGGTCTGGGCCAGGGGCGAGAAAAGGTCAAGCAGTATCTAATTGAAAATCCAGAGACCGCGCTGGAATTGGAGCAGAACATCCGGGCCGCGTTTGCAGACGGGGCCGTGGCATAATACAATCACTTACGGATAAATACGTAGTGGTCTGGATTGAAGACTAGCCAGACCCAATGACGCGGAAAGTTCAGATCTCTGATCCAAGGTGATTAGATTGCGAACGTCGGGCAGGTGAGCATCCGATAGATCCTGCCCTGGCCAGAATCAGCGGCCAAGATAATCAACAACGCACTTGTGGGGAGGCGCGAATTAAGTGACAGAGCGGGGTTCGGTGGTCGCGAGGTCGTTAGGTGGTACCCCCCTTGATTCCTTTCGTCGCGCTTGGGCTCAAGTGCAGCTCACATCAATCTAATTTCAGCTTGAATTAGGCAAAACGAACCCACGGGCATTAGGATTGAAAAGCAGCCGTGACCGCGTCACGGCTGCTTGTTTTATGGCCAAGAGCGGAGCCCGGGTGACAAAGACCGTAACTGCATTGATGCCGAGGGCGAAGAATAGAGTGCAGGTCTACCTGGATGGCCAGTATGGCTTTTCGCTTTCTAAGAAGCTGGCGCAAGAGGTACGGCTTGATGAGGCGTTGCATGAGGATCGGATCCAGGAGCTGATCGAGCGCGATCAACGAAAGGCAGCGTACGAGCAGGCCTCACGATTGTTATCGTATCGGCCGCGCACGGAGCGCGAGCTACGCATCCACTATTCCAAGAAAGGATTGTCGGAGCAAGTTCAGGACGCCGCGGTCGAAAGACTCAAGTTGGAAGGATTGGTGGACGACGTCGCCTTTGCCCGGTTATGGATCGAGAATCGGATGGAGTTCAGGCCGCGTGGCGCCTGGGCGCTGCGGTCAGAATTGAGTTCCAAGGGTGTAGCGCGCGAGCTTATTGAGATCGCGCTAGAGGATTTTGACGAAGAGGAAGCAGCTCGACGCGCAGCCGATGAAGGTGCGCGTCGCTATAAGCATTTGTCGCCGGACTTGTTTCGCCGGCGCCTGAGCGCCTATCTTTCTCGGCGCGGATTTACCTATCCAATGGTTACCCCGCTCGTTGCGCAGCATCTGGCGGGGATTGAAGCAGAAAGTGAGGGATCGCTTTGAACCCAGAGTGGTTGTTACCAGTGGTTGTGGGATTAGTAACGGTAGCCCTCGGGCTGATCGCGGGCTATTTCTTGCGGCTCTATCAGGCCAATAGGGAGCTGAAGGGGCGGCAAGCCGAAGCGGATCTGATCCTTAAGAAGGCGAGGGATCGGGAGCGAGAGATCGAGCTTAGCGCGCGCGACGCAGCGTTGAAGACCCGCGACGAAGCGGAGGCGGGGGTCTCCCGCCGCAGATCCGAACTTTCCAAGGCGGAGGAGCGTCTTCAAAAGCGGCGCTCCGACCTGGATCAGCGCCTCGATAAGCTCGAGAAACGGGATGCCACGCTCAGCAAGCGCCAGAGCAACCTGGACAAGCGCACCAACGAATTGGAGAACCGGCATCAAGAAATCGTGGCCGAGCTTGAGAAGATCTCCGGCATGACGCAAGCGGAGGCTAAGGAGCAGCTGGCGCGTGAAGTTGAGCTTGAAGCGCGTCAGGACATGATGCGCATCATCCACCGTATCGAGGAGGAAGCTCGCGTGGAGGGAGAGCGGCGCGCCCGCGAACTCATCGCCGATGCTATGCAGCGGGTGGCTTCGGACCATGTCTCCGAGATCACCGTCTCATCTGTCCCACTGCCTTCCGACGACATGAAGGGTCGCATCATCGGACGGAACGGCCGCAACATTCGGGCCTTCGAACATGCGGCAGGAGTGGACGTGATCGTGGACGATACCCCCGAAGCCGTCACCATTTCGTGCTTCGACTCCGTTCGCAGGGAAGTGGCACGGCGCGCCATGGAGAAGCTGGTTCTGGACGGGCGAATCCATCCAGCGCACATCGAAAAGATCGTGGATCAGGCGCGGGAGGACGTCGACAAGGTGATCGCCGAGGCCGGAGAGCAGGCGGCCTATGAAGCCGGCGTGCCGGGATTGAAGCCCGAGATCACGAAGAAGCTGGGCAGGCTAAAATTCCGTACTTCTTACGGCCAGAATCAGCTGGATCATGCGGTGGAAAGCGCTAAGCTGGCGACGGTGATTGCCTCCGAGCTGGGGGCGGATACTGGGGTGGCCAAGATGGGCGGGCTGCTGCATGACATCGGCAAGGCCATGGATCATGATGTCGAAGGCACGCATGCGATGTTAGGAGCGGAGTTCTGCCGCAGGCATGGGGTACCGGAGATCGTGGTCAACACCATCGCCTCACATCATCATGAGGCCGAGCAGGAATCGGTGGAAGCGGTGATCGTCGAGACGGCGGATGCAATTAGCGGTGCGCGACCGGGCGCCCGCCGCGAGAACCTAGAGGATTACCTGAAACGAGTACGGGCGCTGGAGGAAGTGGCGAACTCCTTTGAGGGCGTGGCGGAAAGCTACGCGCTGCAGGCCGGGCGCGAGATCCGGGTGATCGTGAAGCCGGAGGATATCGACGATCTGGAGGCCACACGTCTTGCGCGCACGGTAGCGAAGCAGATCGAGGAGGGAATGAATTACCCCGGTCAGATCAAGGTGACCGTAATCCGAGAGACGCGGGCGATCGATTACGCCAAGTAAGCCGAGAGCGCTGGCATCTTCCAGCGCTCTTTTTGATTCACGAAGTGGCATCAAAGATGCCTGCAAAGGAGGATCTACCGTCATTAGACAACCGCCTAAGCCACAACGCGTCATCAATCTACTGGGCATCGGGATCGTGCTCTCGCTCCTGGGGGACAACACACTCTATACGGTCCTGCCAGACCCCACCATCTGGTCTCGAGTCGGCTTGACGCTCACCTGGGTCGGCGTGCTGCTGGGGGTCAATCGCATCGTGCGCCTGATCTTCAACACGTGGGCGGGCGTTCTTTACGATCGGCTGCCGCGCCGCCGCTTGTTGATCGGATCGCTAGCCTTGGGGGCGGTCTGTAATGTCATTTATGCCCTCGCGTTCGGGCCTGCGCCGTTCTTGCTCGGCCGTGTCCTGTGGGGTCTGGCCTGGTCGGGGCTGTCGATCGGAGGGAACACCGTCGTTCTAGACGTGTCCACCGAGTCTACTCGTGGACGGAACAGCGGGCATTTTCAGATGTGGTTCTTTATCGGCGTCGCGGTGGGTGCGCTGGCCGGCGGGACATTCACCGATCTATTGGGTTTCCAGGGATGGTTGTGGGTGAGCGCCGCCATCACCGGCTTGGCGGCGCTGTTCTGGTACTTTAAGTTGCCAGAGACTCGGCCCGCGGATGGCTCGGGGACATCGCGAGTGCCTAGCTGGCATGAGTTCCCGATACGAGAGTCGCTTCCCGCCGCCGTACCGGTGATGGCGGTCCGCTTTGTGTTTGCAGGGGTGATGGCGGCCACGACCATCTTGTGGCTCGAGCAGTACGTGGGGCGGGAGCTCTCGCTGGTTTGGATCGTGGTGCCATTGGCGACTCTCACTGGCGCCTTCTCGGCGGTGCGCGTGCTCACCAGCATTGTTGGCGCACCTCTGGCGGGGAGGGCGTCGGACCGGATGGGCCGGCGTTGGCCAGTCATAGCGATTGGCCTGGGCGCAGGCGCAATTGGCGCCTGGTTGATGGGTGGCTCCATCATCTGGGTGGCGTTGGTTGGGGCGCTGCTCGCGGCCATCACAGCCGGAAGCGTGCAGGCGTTGGCTCCGGCGATCATTGGTGATCGGGTGCACGAGGCGCGTCAGTCGCGTGGTTTGAGCGTCGTCCTCTCGCTGGGGGATATAGCCAGCGCGCTCGGGCCGCCCTTGGCGCTGGGTCTTCTCACAACGCTTGGAATTTCAGGCGTTTATCGGTTGAGTGCGGTAGTGTTAGGGGTCGCTGGGGTATTTGCCCTGTTGCAGATCCGAATCGAGTCCAAGCTCAAACCTGCAGCTGCCAATCAAAGCTAGTCTAAGCGGCCTCCAACTACTGGTTCCAACGCGGCATCCTTCACCCGAGCGCTGCTGCCCCTTCAATCGATCCACGCCAGCTAGAGTTTGACTCCCGAAGCTTTCGGGCTCCTAGATCATGATCTAGCGGGCTGCGTACGGCCAGGCCGCCTCGTTTCAGGACGTGTGTGTAAATCATCGTGGTCTTGACGTCCTTATGGCCGAGCAGGTCCTGGACCGTTCGGATATCGTAACCATCCTCGAGCAAATGTGTGGCGAAGCTGTGGCGAAATGTGTGGCACGTCACCCGCTTGTCGATTCTCGCAAGACGCGCCGCGCCCTTAACTGCCTTGTGCAGTGTGCTTGGACTCATGTGATGGCGGCGGACGATACCCGATCGAGGGTCCGGAGTGAGCCGGCGAGATGGAAAAACGTACTGCCAGATCCACTCTCGGTCGGCGGCGGGATACTTGCGTGAGAGTGAGTAAGGCAGGTGCACCAACCCATTGCCAGTACGAAGATCACGCTCGTGGATCAGCTTGACCCGGCGAATGTGAATCTCTAGCGGGTCAATCACTGACTGGGGAAGCACTGTGTAGCGATCCTTTGCTCCCTTTCCGTCGCGAACGACGACCTGTTTTAGGGCGAAGTCCAAATCCTTGACCCTTAACCGAACGCATTCGGAAGCGCGCAAGCCGCTTCCGTAGAGCAATTGGACCATTAGCAAGTGGTGACCAGAGAGACAACTGAGCACACGGCGAACTTCATCCCGCGAGAGGACCGTCGGAACCGTGCGCGATCGGCGGGCGCGTACCGCATCGATGGGGAAGGACGGCGGCTTGTCGAGGACAGACCGATAAAGAAAGAGGATCGCACTCAGCGCCTGGTTCTGGGTCGATGCAGAGACATTTTCTTTCTCTGCAAGGTGGGATAGATACGATTCGATCTCGGCACGACCCATGTGAATCGGATGACGCTTACCGTGGAAGAGAATGAAGCGACGGATCCATGAGACATAGCGCTTTTCGGTTTGGTAAGAGTAGTGCTTCCGTCGTAGAACCCGACGAGTGCGATCTAGAATATTTTCAGCAGGTGGCTTGATCATTGAAGCTTAGTCTTGCTTATTGGGAGAGATTTTCACGTATGCCGCGTATTCACGACATTGTGAAGAACTCGGTTCACGTAATGCAGTACGATGGAGAATACCGTGGAATTAATTCCGCGAAAATCCCCTGCGCGGGGGATATTTGGAGGTTATTCCATGGAATCAATAGTTAGGCAGAAACATCCGATTTATGGCATTTTGATCAAGGCGGAGATCTAATGGCGAGAACAGTTTTCATCTTTGGGGCTGGAGCATCAAGTCATTCGGGTGCTCCGCTGATGTCGGAGTTCTATCGCAAAGTAGTTGATATTCAGGAGGAAGGCTCACTAGAGCGATATCAACCGGACTTTGACATCGTCGTAAGAGCATCGGGTCAGCTCGATAACGTATACGCAAAAATGGACATGGGCTATCACCAGAATATTGAGGAGCTCTTTGCGACTTTCGAAATGGCGAAACTCCTTCACCGCTTGGGGAACTTGAGCGATGAAGATCTGGAGGTTCTTCCGACCGCGATGCGCGCTGTAATTGCGGCAACGATAGAGGAATCAATGAAGTACATCTACTATCGAGGCGAAGGCTTGAAGGCGCCAGTTGGCTATCTTAGTTTCGTTGGAATGCTGAAATCTCTGCTTAGCGATTTTCCATCTG
>JAPUGV010000028.1 GCA_027298025.1 Chloroflexota bacterium
GGCCCCGATCATCAGCGGAATCAGATAGTTCGCGAACCCCGCCATCACGGGAATGACGAAGAGAAAGATCATCACCGAGCCATGCAGGGTGAAAGCCGCGTTGTATGTGTTTGCGTTCAGGGTGGGGGCCGGATCCAGAAGCTCAAAGCGAATGACCAGGGCCAACAGCCCCGCGTAAAGGAAGAACAGCAGAGTCGACACGAGGTACTGGACACCGATCACCTTGTGGTCCGTGTTAAAGGAAAAGTAATCGGACCAACCGTAGGCTCCGTGGCGCACCCATCCGCGGTTTCCGCTCATCCGCTACCCTCCGCGAGCCAGGTATCAAAAGCCTCCGCCCCCTGAACGACAACTCGCGTCCGCATCACCGCGTGACCCGCCCCGCACAGTTCTGCACAGACGACCGGGTACTCGCCTATGGCGCTGGCGGTGAAGTTCAGGCGTGTCTCCCTCATCGGCAAGGCGTCTTCCTTCAAGCGGAATGCCGGCACCCAAAAGGAGTGAATGACGTCCGTGGATATCAACTCGAGTATGACCGGCTGACCGACTGGCACATTCAGATCGGGAGAGGTGACACCATGCTCCGGGTATTCGAACTGCCAGGAGAATTGCCTGGCGACAAGCCGCACTCGCAGCGGATCCTGCGGCGTTACATCCAGCCGGAAAATGACCTGCGCGCTTACCGCAGACAGCCAGAAGACGATTAGCGTTGGAATAAACGTCCAGGCGAGTTCGAGGCGGTTGCTTCCGTGGAGGGGCAACCCCTCCCCTTCGTGGCCTTTTCGGCGTCGGAATCGCAAAACTGCGTAAAGGAGTACACCCTCGACGAGCAGAAAGATGGCGAACGCGATGCCCAACATAATGCTGAACAGCCGATCGATCATGGCTGCCTCGATGCTCGCTGCAGGCGGCATCAGGTTCACATAGCGACCCACTAGGATGCCCGCGCCGAGCACCAACAACGTGAAAAAGGCCGCCCCTGGGCCGGCAGACCTGTGTATCCCTTGCGGTTGACGGGTTTCGCTCATCTGGAGTCGGGTGCGCGATGAATTGTACTTGTGAACTGAGGAACAAAGGGAATTTGTCGGAGTTTCGGAGGACAGTCAAGGAACGGGAGATCGACGCGCATAGTGTAAACTTGCCCAGAGCTAGAACCATGCAAGAAAACGCAGCGACAGGTTCGGAGGCTATCGTAGTAGACCGCGATCGGCATGCCGTTTACCCAGAATGGGTCTATCCCTATTCGGCCGGTATTCTCGGAGGGCTAATCGGCGGTCTGGGGGTGGCAGGGGTGGGCCTGGGCTACGGCGTTTACAGCGGAAACTTATGGCTGCCGGTCAATGTGGTTGCTGCGGCCATCCTGCGCAACCTGCAGAGCCAATCGGCGGAGGTCCTTGCCCGATTCGATCCCGCGGCCCTGATCATTGGACTTCTCATCCACGCCTTGATGTCCATTTCGCTGGGTCTGATGTTCGCCTTCATCTTGCCCGCTCTCCCAGGGCGACCCTTGTATTGGGGACCGGTGATCGGGCCGCTTCTGTGGGTCGGAGGTTACGTGGCCGCCCTACCCCTGCTGAATCCGATCATGGTCAGGAATCTCGAGATCAACTCCTTCACCATCGCCAATATCCTGTTTGGGATCTTGCTCGGCTGGTGGATGGACCGTACGCCGATGGTGCATGTTGACCGCTGAGCCCGCTCTTGATAGCCTCCCCGGCGGCTTGCTTGACACCTTTTCCCAAACTAGTAAACTTGCCTTTGGTGGATTGGCGACGGTAACAATCCCAATTGCCAAAGTCCCGTAAGCAATTGAAACTGAGATACCCTGGAGGATGCTTTGCGAGCGAGCCTCTTGTCTAGCCTGCGTTCATTCGCTCTTGCGCTTGCCCTCCTGCTCCTGCTCTTAGCTATCACCTACAGTACAGCTTTCGCCCAAGACGAAGGGCCGACTCCTTATCGGGAGTTTCCTGTGATCGGTAGCCGCGTGGCGGTCTGGATCGCGGCGCAAGTACACCTCATGTTTGCGGCCTTCATGTTGGGCGTGCCGATGTTCGCGCTGGTAGTCGAGTATGTGGGCCATCGAACTGGCCAGAAACGCTACGATGAACTTGCGCGCGAGTTTACCAAGCTGATCCTAATAGCCGCCTCAACTACGGCAGCCTTCGGCGCCCTGCTCACCTTCTTGTTGTTTACGCTTTATCCGGCCTACATGGCGGTGTTGACGGAAGTTTTTCAGCCAACGTTCGCCATCTATCCACTCTTCATTCTGTTCGAAGTCTCCCTGCTTTACCTCTATTGGTACACCTGGGATCGCCTCAACACCGCCAAAGGAAAGCGGTGGCACCTGCTGATCGGCTTGGGGCTGAATATTACGGGGACCCTCCTGATGTTCGTTGCCAACGCCTGGTTGACTTTCTCGATCAGCCCCGAGTCGGGCGGGGAACCGCTGTTTGATGCAGCCGGGAGCTTCACCGGCACGGTCTGGCAGGCTATGAACAACGCGACCTGGTGGCCGATCAATATCCACCGCGTCATCGCCAATGTGGCATTCGGCGGGGCGATCGTGGGACTTTATGCCGCCATACGCTTCCTCAACGCGCGCTCAGAGGAAGAGCGAGCGCATTATGACTGGATGGGTTATGTAGGAAGCTTTGTCGCAGTCATCGGACTCATCCCACTGCCCTTTGCGGGCTACTGGCTTGGGCGGGAAATCTACGGCTTCAGTCAGCAGATGGGCGTAACGATGATGGGGGGCTTCCTCTCCTGGCTGTGGATCTTACAGGCCATGCTGATCGCGGTGCTCTTCCTATCCATAAATTACTATCTCTGGATTGGTATGGGGCGCATCGAAGGCGGCGAGAGATATACGCGCCACATCAAGTGGCTGCTTCTCGTGTTGACGCTCGGCGTGCTGGTGTGGGCCACACCGCACAACCCGGTCGTAACTCCCGAGGAACGGGCCCTCATCGGCGGTGCCTTTCATCCACTGCTTGGAGTGCTGGGCGTGATGTCCGCAAAGAACACGGCCGGACATCTGATGATCCTCACCACCTTCCTAAGTTTTCTCTTCTACCGACGGGCAGGTAAAGGGAATCCAGTGCCGTTCAGAGAGCATGGCAATTCGGCGGCGGTGGTGCTCGTTTTTGTTTTGATCATTTCGGTCG
>JAPUGV010000280.1 GCA_027298025.1 Chloroflexota bacterium
GTGATGATCAAACAGAGTTTCGGTCATATTGTGAACACAGCTTCCTTGGCGGGCTTGGTTTCCGTTCCAACCGCCACTCCCTATGCCGCTGCCAAGCATGGGGTCGTCGGCTTTTCCATTTCCCTGCGGGAGGAAGCCGCTGACCTTGGCGTCAAGGTAACCGTCGTGTGTCCTGGGCAGGTTCGGACACCCTTTCACGATTCCCTCACGCTGACGGACGTCCATCAAAACGGCCCACAGTCGCCGTCGGACGCGGTGGATGGCAGACAAGCCGCGCGAATTATTCTGAAAGGCGTCACTCGAAATAAGCGAATCATCATCTTCCCGCTACGCGCTCGCCTGACCTGGATAAAATATCGATTCCTCCCAGTGCTCATCGCTCGTATCAATCGTAAAATGGTCAGGAATCTCCGTGCGTCCCGTCCCGAATCCCGCTGAGTCCACGCTGCCGCAAGGATTCACTTATAGGGAACAAAGTCTATTCGGCAGGTCAAAAGTTCCGCAGCCGGTTACTCGGTGCCCGCGAGGGCTTGCTGGCCTGGCCTTTGTAGACCTCAAAATCCTTGGTGTCCTTGAAGACCAGCGCGCCAGCGCCGATGACGTTGCTCTTCCCGATTGAGATGCCGGGACCGATCGTTGCGTTGAGGCCGATGAAGGCGTAGTCCCCCACCGTAATGGACTCCCCAAAGATGGGACTGACGATCCAGCAATGGTCTCCGATGCGCGCGTGAAAGGCGATTCTTGTCGCGCTCCAGATCACCGTGTTCCGTCCGATCCGGACGAAGGGATGGATGCTGGCGTGCTCCATGATCATTGTGTTGGGGCCGACCTGGAGATCGGGCGCTATGTCCGCTCTGGAACTGACGAAACTTTCCAGCCGGTATCCCTTCGCTTCTGCTTCCGCCACCTTGGCCGCACGTTCCCGGTTGAGCTTGTGGAAGCCGATGGCGACGAACATGCCGTATTTCGCCGGAGGGAATTGCTTTTCCACTTCCTCGAACGGCACGACTGGCAATCCTTTGAAGGTCGGCTCCTTAAGGTAGGCCGCGTCCACCGTAAAGGCCGCGACGGAATGGGGGCTGTCATAAGTAAAATGGTAATGCGCGATCTCGGCGAAAGCCTTGGTGCCAAAGATGACGATGTTTGTTATGCCGGTAGATGTTCGATTATTCGTGGATACGTCCATGCGTCATAAGGGACCTTGAGGTCCTGCTATTTCGCGACAGCGATCCTCTGGGTCATTTGGCCTGTGGATGAATTCTTTACCGAAGTACGAAAGATAACACGCGGGTGGGCTCGACAGCAATTCCGGTCGGAACGGTTCTGTCGATCCAGGGGGGAGCTTTTCCTGCAGCTGTTCGAGAAAAGCCGTTTGCCTGTGAAGAACAAAGATGGTTTGCCACTTGCGTACGATCTGCGGGTCGTTGGCCCAGGAGTGGCGCGCTTGGCTGCCAACCAAACTCTCTGTTTTTCGACGCGGGAGGGTTGGCTCCCCAAGCATAACTTATCTCGAACCCTCACTCTACCCGTCGAGAGAACGTCAACCCGCGTCAACTCAACTTGTTATGAACTCCACCGTTTTCGGTTTGCCTATTCCACAACGTAGAGCTTCACGTCCGGTCGAATATTTAAACCAGGTGTCGACTGAAACTGCTCGTGTCGAGGCCAATCACTTTCTGTGGTCTCTTTCACCCGGCTTCGGTTTTTCCGGGTTAGGTTGCTCAAGGTGCGCCTCTCGCCCTGGACTTCAACGTGGCCGACACCCCAGGCGGCGCCTCGGTGAGTGAAATCCTGCAAATGCTGCCGTTCACTATCGGAATCCCCATCCATTTCGAGGTGGGGGTTTTCGACCTCTATGTCGTCCCTACGGCCAACTGGGTCACGTTCTTCGACGTGGACATCAATGCTGGAGCGGGCACGGGGCATTCAGCACGATCATGCGCTACGTCAAGACCTCGACCAAGAATCTCGACGTCGACCCCTACGTTGTGACGATCGAATTCGCCCACTGTTTCTGAGAGCTTACGCTCCTGCCACAGATCAGAGTCTGCCGAGATAAGAGCGGTACAATCCGACGGCGCGTCGCAACGGGCCCGGGCGGCCCTGTTCGTCCCAGGCCCGCACCATGCCGAGGGCCTGGGCCATACGCACCGGCAGGTAGGCCTTTTCATATCCCTCGGGCACCGGGCGAGAGCTGGCGTATCCAGAGAGGAACCGAGCCGTGACCTCCTCCGGGCAATAGAAGTCCAGGTAGGCGTGGGTCATGGCCAAATCGATCGCGGGATTGCCGGCCCAAGCCTTCTCCCAGTCCACGACGGCGGAGATGCGGGCGTCCCGGACGATGCAGTGGACCGGGTGGAAGTCGCCATGACACACGGACATTCCCCCAGGATCGGGCAGAGGCAGCGCCTTGAAGGTCTGCGCCTCGGACGGCTCCAGCAGCCCCCGGGCGGCCGTCCAATCGGCCAGTCCGTGCACCTGCTCGATCTCGGGCGGGCGACGGAGAAGACGGATGGCGTAGTCTCCCGAAGCGGAGAAGGCGACCTGGTGAACCCGGGCCAGCACCTCGCCCATCTCCGTGAACAGCCGGTCCCGCTCGGCTCCGGGTCGCTCGACCCAGTCGTCCACAGTCCGATCGCC
>JAPUGV010000281.1 GCA_027298025.1 Chloroflexota bacterium
CTCGCTCATATCAAGTCGGCCTCGGCCAGAGTGTCCTCAAGGATGGCACGCTCCTCCTGGGTAATGGCCTGCAGCGGAGCCCGCACCGGGCCCCCGTAGAACCCGATCAGGTCGAGGGCCGCCTTCAATCCCGCAATGCCAAACTTGGAGGTTATCGCTTCATTCGGGGCAACCAGGCTCGCCTGTATTTCACGCGCAGTATCCAGGTTCCCGGATTCGTAAGCTAACAGGAGCGCGCTGATTCGTTCGGCGGCCAGACAACCCAAGGCCGGCACCACGCCGACCGCCCCCACCACTAGTGCCGCCAGGAAAAAGCTCGCCGAGCCTGAGAGCAACTGGAACTCGGCCGGCGTCCCATTCACCATTGAATCCATCTTGGCAATGCTCCCGCCACTTTCTTTGATCCCAATGATGTTCTCGTGGGTTGCCAATTCTCGTACGACCCTGGCGGGCAGGTCCAGGCCCGTGTACACGGGCACGTTGTACAGGACAACGGGTAGCTGTGAGGCGTCGGCGACTTTGAGGTAGTGGTCGAGCAGAGCGGTGTCATCGAGCCGCGGGCCATAGTAGCTCGGGGTCACGACGATCACTGCATCCGCCCCTTCGCGCCTCATGCCCTCTGTAAGCTCGATCGTCTGCCGCGTGGATTCGGCACCGGCGCCCGCGATCAGGAGTCGATCCTCGCGGATAGCCGCGCGTGCTGCGCCCACCAGCTGGAAACGCTCCTCGGAACTCAGCGCCACTGCCTCTCCATTCGATCCTGCCACGACGTAACCTGCAAGCGGTTCGTCGTTCCAGCGCGCCAAATTTGCCTTCAGATTCTCGAGATCGAGGGACTCGTCCTGCCTAAAGGGGGTTGGGATCGGCGGAAAAATGCCGCGCAGGGAAAGCACGGGGATTACCGGTTGAAGGTTTCCACGGTCTCAGAATTAGCAGCTCGCATGCGGTTATCTGGAATCTGATCGATATCTGTATGGCTCTGGTCATTAACCCAGATCACCGGGGATTCGTCAGGCCCGGTCGCAAAGTCGAGCTTCACGTCAGCAAGATCTGGATAGGACGCCAGGCGCTGCTTTACCATCTCTTCGATTTGTTCACCCACGAGGGAGCCGGCAACTCGTCCGCCTCAATCTTGGCCTCGGACACCGCACTCAGCGACTCTGGCGGACCCTCACCGGATTCGACTTGTGCGGTTTTCCGACGAACCACTATCGCCCAGATAACCGCTAGAATCACGATTCCTATGAGCAACGCAGCGAGCAGACCCACTACATTAGAAAAAGCCATGTTCCGCCTGGGTGCCTAGACTCCTACCAGGATCGCGCGCGCGGGCGCTCCATCGCTCCCCATCAGTTTTATTGGGAGGCAATAGAGCGTATACCTACCCTTCGATACTCGGGCAAGGTTTAGACCTTCCACAACTACCACTTCGGCTTCTAAGAGTATGCGGTGCGTTGCGACTCCGTCTCCGAAGGGCGCCACGGAAAGGTAATCCACACCGACAAGCCGGACGCCCTTTTTGACCAGCCACTCCGCGCCGCTGACATCCACTGCGACGTAGTCCCGCTGAAATCTGCGCTCCCCCCTTGCCCAGTATTCTGAGTTTCTGGTCTTGAATAGAAGTCGTCGGGTGCGAGGCGGAATCCGGGCTGAATTCAGCGTTTCGGCATCCAGCACGTCGGCCTTTCTCAGATCGACCACATACGCTCTACCCATGAGCGACTTCAAGGGAATAGCATCGACGCTTCGGCCGCCTTCCACGAAATGAAGGGGGGCGTCAATATGGGTACCGACATGGACGCCGGCCTGGAGCCGGGAAATATTGGCCTGCTCCCCTTCGCTTATGGACTTGATCCGCTCCAATTTCACAGGCGGATCGCCCGGCCAGACCGGAATCTCTGGAGAGACCCCGACCGAAATGTCGTACACCCTCATGCGCGCATTATAGATTCGAAGCTGACATAATGCGAAGGACTATAATCAGCAAGTAGGAGGGCTAATGACGTCCTGGAACGCTATCGATGAAGCCATTGATCGCAATCTTGATGCATCGCTGGAGGAGCTCGGGAAATTGTGCGCGGTACCGAGCGTATCCGCTCAGGGCACTGCGATGCGCGAATGCGCGGTGCTGGTCGTTGACATGCTGGAAGCCAGAGGGTTCGAGGCGAGAATCATCGCAACGGACGGACACCCGGTCGTGTATGCCGAGCGGTCGGGCAAGAGCGACCGCACAATGCTTCTTTACAACCACTACGACGTGCAGCCCCCTGAACCCTTGGACCTTTGGGATTCGCCGCCGTTTGAACCCAGCCGCCGCAACGGCCAGATGTTTGCTCGCGGTGTGAGTGACGACAAGGGGCATATTGAGTGCCGTCTCGCGGCCATCGATTCGTTTCTTGAAATCGAAGGAGAACTTCCCTGCAATGTGAAGTTCATTATTGAAGGGGAGGAGGAAATCGGGAGCGTGCATCTGCCGGCCTTCATCCGGGAGCATAAGGATTTGCTCGCGGCAGACGCCTGCCTCTGGGAGTTTGGTGCAGTGAACGTGGAGGGTGTTCCGGTTCAGTACGCCGGAATGCGCGGCATATGTTATGTAGAACTAAACGTTGAGACCGCCGCCCGTGATTCCCATTCTGGCGAGACCGGATCCATCTTCCAGAATGCGGCCTGGCACCTCATCTGGGCTTTGAGCTCGCTGAAGGGAACGGATGAGATCATTCGTCTCCCGGGTTTCTATGACCGGGTGATCCCGCCCTCGGAGCGGGATCTGGAACTGCTCTCTGCGCTCCCCGATCCCACGGAGTATTACAATGAGCATTACGGAATCAAGGGCTACCTCAAGGGAATTGAGGGGGGCTTGGACCTTCGGAAAGAGATGGTCTTTGTGCCCACCTGCACGGTCTGTGGGCTCACCGCCGGGTATCAGGGGAAGGGCAGCAAGACTGTACTGCCCGCACGCGCTAGCGCGAAAGTGGATTTCCGCCTCGTTCCAGACCAGCGCCCAGATGAAGTGCTCGAGCAACTACGCGCTCATCTCGACCAGGGCGGATTCACCGATGTTGAAATCGAGTGGCTGGGCGGTGGCCCCCCCGGCCGGACCGACCCAGACGATCCCTTTCTGCAGCTGGTTGTCAAGTCTGCGGAGGAGGTCTATGGCACGCCCCAGATCATTGAACCTATTACCGGTGGATCTGGCCCCAACCATGCGTTTATCCACGAGCTCGGATTGCCGGTGGCAACGGCCGGGATCGGATACCCAGGCACCAGGGCGCATGCCCCGAACGAAAACATCGTGATCGACAATTTCGTCCAGGGCGTCAAGCACACTGCCCGCATCCTTGGTAGGTTCGGCACCGGATAGGGCTAGACGCTGAAACCCTTTTCATCGCTGATCTCGCCTCTGCGTTCTTCGGCATCTTGAGGTTCTGGACTATAATCCTTGCCGAAGTATCGGGGCGTGGCGCAGCCCGGTTAGCGCACCTGCATGGGGTGCAGGGGGTCGGCGGTTCGAATCCGCCCGCCCCGACTAGAGACCGTCGAGAGCATTCGACGGTCTTTCACGTTAGATGACATGAAGGTACAGCTGCTCGCGACATGTATTGTCGACAGTTTCTTCCCGGAAGTCGGCGAAGCGACTGTGGAAGTGCTGGTGAAGGCCGGCGCGCACCCCACGTTCCCGGCTGCGCAAACCTGCTGTGGCCAGCCGTTGCTCAATGCTGGCTATACGGCAGAGGCCCGCGCCCTGGCCATTCACACCATTGAAACTTTCTCGGATGAGGCCCCGGTCGTTGTGCCCTCTGGCTCCTGTGCCGACATGATACGACACCGCTACCCCGAGCTGTTCGCCACCGTTCCCAGGGCGCTGGGGCAAGCGCGCGCATTGGCGGACCGGACCTACGAACTGAGTGAATTCCTGATCGACCAGCTGATGATCGCCGATCTGGCCGCTCCGGATGCGAGATTCATCGCATACTACCCCTCCTGCCATCTGCTCCGGGGGTTGGGAATCGATCGGCAGCCAATCGAATTGCTGAAGGCCATTCCCGGGGGTTCGGTTCAGCGCCTGGAACCGGATTGCTGCGGATTCGGCGGACTATTTTCGGTGGATCACGCCCCTATTTCAAAGGAGATGCTCTTGCGGATAATCCGACAGATCGAGGACACCGGGGCGGAGGTCGTGGTCGGCTGTGACGCGAGCTGTCTGATGCAAATCGAAGGCGGCCTTCGACGCGCTGGATCCGCTCTGCGCTGCTCTCATCTCTCGCAAGCACTAACCGGTCGAGAACCCGGATTGCGATGATCGGAGCCGAATGACTTCTCCTTTTCTGATTGAAGCTCGCAAAGCGATCGAGGATCCGCAGCTGCAGGAGCTGCTCGATAGGAATGCGGACACACGCCGAGAGCGGCGTGTAAACGCACTTCGCCAGCTACCCGATGCGGAGCATCTCCGCGAGCGGGCAAAGGCGATCCGCCGCGAGACGATATCCAATCTTGCAGTCCATCTGGATAAATTCACCAAGCGTTTGAGTGAGAACGGATTTCATATCCACCGCGCCTCGGACGGGGAAGAGGCCAGCCGCATGGTCATCGAGATAGCAAAGAAGCACGGTGCGGAACTTGTTGCCAAATCGAAGTCAATGGTCACCGAAGAAATCGGCCTCAATGAAGCACTGGCGTCGGCGGGAATTCGCGCGGTGGAGACCGACCTGGGTGAGTACATCGTGCAGCTTCGGGGCGAGCCTCCGGCCCATATCCTGACGCCCGCGCTGCACCTGACCAAAGAGCAAGTTGCCGAAACGCTCAGCAAACAACTGGGCGAAGTAGTGCTCCCCGACGTCGCCGAAATCAACCGCACGGCTCGGAACAGCCTACGTAAGGTGTTCTTTAACGCTCCAATCGGGCTCACGGGAGTGAATTTCGGCGTTGCAGAGACCGGGACGCTTTGCATGGTGACCAACGAGGGCAACGGGAGGATGGTCACTTCCCTGCCTCCGGTCCACATCGCGGTAATGGGAATCGAGCGGCTGGTGCCGACCCTAAAGGACCTGGCTGTGATGCTCCGCCTCCTGCCCCGATCGGCAACCGGTCAGAAGATCACCAACTACGTGTCGCTAATAAATTCCCCTCGCCGCGACACCGACCCCGACGGCGCCGAGGAGCGGCATGTGATCCTGGTAGATAATGGCCGCGGAGCCTTGCTCGGAACACCCCTGGCCGAATCCCTGGATTGCATTCGCTGCGGAGCCTGCCTGAATGCCTGCCCCGTATTTCGCGAGGCTGGAGGTCATGCCTATGGCAGCGTCTACTCAGGGCCCATCGGCTCCGTGGTTTCACCGGCGCTCTTCGGGATTTCCGAATTCGGCCACCTCGCGAAGGCCTCTTCCTTGTGCGGCGCGTGCGTAGAAGCTTGCCCTGTGGGGATCGATATCCCGAGCATGCTGCTGAGGGTTCGCGCAGCCGCACCCCCTGCAAGCCGCTCGATAGAACGCGGCCTCAAGACCTATGCCTGGCTCGCCCGTTCCCCCACCCGGTTTCGCTGGGCGCAGCGGTTGGCAGCGCTCGCAATCCGGTTCCTGCCAACACAGGCAGGTTGGATCACGTCTCTGCCCGGGCCCGCGGCCGAGTGGACAAGCTTCCGCGATTTTCCGGCATTTTCAACACGTCCATTGCGTGCTCGATTAGGCAAGATGCGACTCGACGTGCAGCCACGCAGCCCTGAGATCGAGCCGCCCGCTGAGACTATTCCGCTTCCAGAAAAGGACCTGGACGAGTCGAAGGTGGACGATTTCGAGGTCGAGCTGAAGGAGCTGGGCGGCGAAGTCATCCGCTGCTCTGAAGGCAACGCCGTCGATCGCATCGTTGGCGAGCTCTATGGGCTCGGCGTCTCGCGAGTGCTGACCTGGGGCCAGGTAGAACCGATTCTCACCACGACGCTTCAGAGGCTTGAGGAAGAATTTCAAGTCATGCTGCCCGAATTGCCGACGGATGGCAGCCGAAGTGAGCTGCTGGCCGAATATGATCAGGCCGAGGTAGGGATCACCGGCTCGCTCGCCGCGTTCGCGGATACGGGAACCGTCGTTCTCTCAACCGCCAGCCGGCGATCATTTCTTCCCTCTCTGCTTCCTGCGGTTCATCTGGTGATTGTGCGGGCAAGGGACATCTACCCGAATATGGAGACCTGGCTCGAAGCGGGAGGTGCGCAAACCATAGTCGACAGTTCAAGCGTGGTGTTTATCAGCGGCCCGTCACGCACCGCGGACATTGAGATGACCCTTACGATTGGAGTGCACGGGCCTGGCCAGGTGATCGCGGTCGTGATCGAATAGTGGCTAGTCGGCCGTAATGAGCTGCTCCCCGACAAGCGTTTCCAGAACGCCGAGCACCGCAGAATTGTCCAGGTCGCGCATGCCGAGTTGAAGCATCGCCTCATAGAGCTGCATGTGGCTAGCGGTGGCTGGCATCGGCATTCCGTAGGATCGAGCGGTGTCGAGCACGATGCCAAGGTCCTTGTGCATCATGTAGGCTTTGAAGCCCGGTCCGCGCTCGCCCGCAAATAGTCGCTGCGGCTTCACATCCAGAGTCCAACATTGAGCGGCGCCGCCACGAATAGCTTCGACAACCCTCGGGGACGATACACCGGCTCGTTGTGCAAGCATCAGCAGCTCACTCATCGCCACCATTTGGGCTGCTACCATCACCTGATTGCAGGCCTTGGCCACTTGCCCGGCACCGCTCTCCCCCACGTACGTGATGGTTTCTCCCATGGCCTCAAACACAGGAAGCATCCTATCAAACGCTTCTCTCGGTCCCCCGACCATGATCGCCAGGGTTCCCGCCTTGGCGCCTAGGTCGCCGCCGGAAACGGGCGCATCCAATGCCGACACACTCTTTTCGGCTAGCGCTTGGGCGATACTCCGGGCCGTTTCGGGCTTGATAGTGCTGTTGTCCACGTAGATCATCCCATCGGAGATGCCTTCCGATACGCCCTCTGGGCCCAAGACGACGGTTTCAACGTCCGGTGAATCTGGCAGACTGGTAATGACTACCTCGCTGGCCTCCGCTACCTGCCTCGGCGACTCGGCTTCCGAGGCACCCAATGAGACGAGCTCCTGGACGGCTGCGCGGGAGCGATTGTGGACCGTCAGCTCAAAGCCGGCACGAAGTAAGTTCGATGCAATAGGCTTTCCCATCAATCCCAGGCCGATATAACCGATGCGTTTGATCATTCAAACCTCCAGATTTCACGATTGCTTAAAACGGCGACGCCGCGCAAAGCGCGGCGTTTAGGAATCTCGTTCTGTTTGCGCTTACCGTTTGCGCTTCATTCTCAACATCATGCCAAACATGAATCCAGCCGCGGTAATTGCAGCTAATGCCACCTTGGTCGGATCCATAACAGGTTCAACGTATGCGCCTTCTGGGGTGACCACAATAATAGCGACCGGTCTGGAGAGCGTCCGCCCGCCTCCGCCTCCGCCGCCACCCGTTCCGCCTCCTCCGTTTCCGCTACCTTCCGCTCCTCCACCTGCGCCGACCCCGAAACCCATTAATGTTAAGTTCTCAGAGGCAGGAATTACAGCGACGTCGCCCTGCTTGATCGGCCGGCCGTAAACTTTCGTTACGTCTGCCGCATCGATCAGCTTCGAGAGCGTTTCCTGCACAATCACATTCATACGGTCGATATCCGGGAGGTCCGTTTCCTTGTCTGCCATCGTCAACCCTCCATGAAATAGTCAGTCATCGCGCCCAAGGTATAGCCAAGCGGTCAGCCCACCCAGAGCTCCAATAGCTAGCAACGCGATCTGAGCGATGCGAGTGACGTCTCGGATCGGGAGATCAGCTTCGCTTCCATCGCTGCGTTTTACAAGCACTCCGGCCGGTCGATTCCAAACCAGGCTGAGTCCGGGGAGCTGCACGATCGTCGCGCGCGAATACGGAGTCACTTCGCTTTCCCCAAGCTTCAGGGATTGGCCCACATGAAATCGGGTATCCGCATATCGGCGCAGCATATTCCAATCATAACAAAGACCGGCTCTAGATGGACCCAGCCGCAATTTAGGCATCGCACTCGCGTCAGTTGTTTGGTAGGTCTGGCTTCGGGATCTCGTAGGTGAGGCCCACAGCAGAACCCGGCTCGCTTCCAACGACCAGTGGCAAACGCAGCCTTACCTGGTCGAAGAGACAGAGGGCTTGTGTATGGGTTTCGCAATAGTAGAGGTTTAGATCGGCGATTAAGGCGCCGCTGCCTTTGTTGAAGTCCACTTCGAACTCCATGGGAAAGGTCGGGTCAGGCATCTTTACATTCGCTTCGTCGGGGATCTCCGCCACATCTCCTTCAACACTCCAGGAAATGGAAGTAGGTGCAAGATCATTGAATTTGTAGCCTTCAGGAGCTTGAACGTCGATAAGGAGCGTGCCCGCGCCACCCGCCACCGTAGCGGGCTCGAGGGCATGCACGGTCCCCTGATAGTTATCCGTCACGGGCATGAAGGCCTCGATACCGCTCAATACCAGCGTTGAAGTCAGACCGGTTTCGAGGTCGACTCTACGAATGACGTGATTATTGGTATCGGAGACCCATAACACGCCCTCCACCAGATCCAGGCCTCCCGGTTCGTAAAAGAGCGGCTCTTCGCCGTCCCGCCAGCCGTGATCTTCGCCGAGCCAGGTTGTGACCTCGGCGGTGGCGGGATCGATGCGCTTGATCTTGCTGTTGTAGGTATCCGCGATGTAAAGCAACTCGCCATCCGAGACTACCGCAAGTGGATGCTGCAATAAGGCCTTGGTTCCCACACCATCCAGATCGCCGAATTGGAATAGAGTCTGATCGCCTCCCGCAAGCGTGCCGACTTCAAGGGAGTTGCCCGAAAGCTCGACCCATCGAATGCTGCTGCTTTCTGAATCCGCAAAGTAGAGCCGATTATCCGGCCCCAGGGCCAGACCGCTTGGCTGAGCCAATTCCGCACCCGCACGCGGTCCGTTCAAGGTTCCTTCTCTGCCGCTGCCAGCGAGCGGCTCCAAAACCCCATCGTCTAGACCCAGCTGCCAGATCTGGTGCGACCCGGCCATGGCGATGTACAGGTTTTCTCCGGCCAGCACCAGATCCCAGGGCGAGTTGAGCTCTACCTCGGGTGCCACGCCAGCAACTGGAGGATACCGGCTGGCCTGGTTGCCCGTGCCGACTACCGTATCAACCTGACCGCTATTCAAATCGATCGAGCGAATCGCGTGGTTGTCAACATCCGCCACATAGAGCGTATTACCGGCCAGCGCCATTCCCTGTGGGTTGTAGAACTGCGCCTGAGCTGCCTCTCCATCTATGAAACCGGCCACACCAGAGCCGAACACCGCTTGCACTACCCCGGTATTAATGTCCGCCTCGATGATCCGATGGTGGTTCGTGTCCGCCACGAACAGCCGTCCCGCTTGCGGGTCCGCCAGCACTTTCCCTGGAAAGGAAAGCACTGTGGAGGGCAGCCCTTCCTTCTCAAGCTTGAGTTCGAGCGGCGTGCGGTCCAAGAGCTGCAGATCGTCGAACTCATTCACGAGCGACTCAATCACCGGCTTAAGGACCGGATAAACACCTTCGCCGGAGTGGCCGCCCACCACGTTTCCTCTCGGATCAATAAGCACCAGGGTCGGCCACGCGCGAATACCCCAAGTGTTCCAGACTACGAATTGGTTGTCGTTTACCACGGCGTGTTCGAGGTCGTAGCGCAGGATGATCTGCCGAATGTTGTCCGTGTCTCCTTCGTTTTCAAATTTCGCAGAGTGCACTCCGATTACTACCAGCTCATCCGCGTACTCCGCCTCCAGCTGCTTCAGACCGGGAAAGTTGTGCATACAGTTGATGCAGCCGTAGGTCCAGAAGTCCAGCAGCACGACCTTGCCGCGCAAATCTGCAATCGACAGCGGCTGCTCGATGTTTAGCCAATCGAGGCCATCCGGAAATTCGGCCGCCGGCACACTCCCTGCATAAGAGCGGGCCTCCGTAGTCTGCAGGTTCTCGTCGCCTGATACTGGATCGATCGGGCCGGTTTCAACCTGCACCGCCGGGGCCACGAAGGGGTCAGGCATCGCAGTTGAAGCTGGCGCGCAAGCAGCGGCCAGGAGGAATGTTGTCAGCAGTAATCGATTACCCATGGGCAGTGGGCGCTTTATAGCACGCCCGCATTAAAGAATGCTTACCACCGCATATTGCGATCGGATAGAATTCAGCTTACGCCCCTGTAGCTCAGTTGGATAGAGCACCGCCCTCCGGAGGCGGGTGCCGGCGTTCGAGTCGCCGCAGGGGTACTTCTCCATTAGTTTTATTGTTTTGGTTTCCACCTTGATGTTTTTTCCAGATGCCTTGCTAGATGCTCCCGGTATCTCAAATAGCTTCATATTAGGATGAGGCAGGTCTGAGACCTGCCCTCATCTCGAAGTTTACGCCGCCCTCATTTCCTCCCTCGCATCCCCCTGAACTACAAATCCTAAGGTAACGAAGCCCGCCGCAATAAGGAGGAAAATGGTTGCCAGGACCGGTACACTCAACTCATCGCTTCCCGTTATCAGGGTCATGATTGGTATAAGCAAAATAAAGCCGCCGGTAATGAGGGGCAAGGCGTTCCAGCGCGGCAAAGGCTTTTTCCTTACTGCTGAAATGCCAAACAATAGTAGCCCTACCAACAGAAGCAACATGCCTAATGTCCAAACGAACCACCCTGCATCCTCTTGTGCTCCGTACAACCCAATCGCCCCTACGAAGCCGATGCCGCCGCCTATTGCCCCTATTGCCAAACTGAACCTTCCAAAACGCCCTACCTGAGCGCCGTATCGGGATCGCATTCCCAACATACCGACGGTAAAGGATGCCATTGCCAGCGGGACCAGGACCAGTTGACTGTATTCGTAAAATGCGTCTGGTCCGCCGAGCGGATCGCCAAAGGATGTTTCCTGGCCACCTATCGCAAAACCAAGCATGAATGTCGCTCCCGCCAACATCAGCGCCCAGCCGCTCAAACGGACAAACTTTTCTTTCGTCATTTCTACTGCCTCCTTCGACCTCTCTTCTATTGCTGTTTTTATTAGATCGAACAGAGTAGTCAGCCAAAGCTCTAGAAACCCGGCCAACCCCTCCCGTTCGTAGATCTCCCGGCACAGGTCGCGGAACACCTGCGCCATCTCCTCACTGAAACCCTGCCTGTACTCGGCTGGATAGGCCCGCAGAAATCGCCGGTACAAATGGTCCGAAAACGATAACATTGCGTGTGGTTGCTGCATTTCCTATCTCTCCAATGCAAACCCGGCTTTGCTCTCGCCCAACACGTGTTTCGCGCGTGCCAGCTGAACCAGCCGCTCCAGCCGTTCCGCCTCTGCGCTCACCACCGCTTGACCGGCGCCGGATAAGCGGTAATACCGCCGCCGCTCATCGTTGATCTCGGCGTCGGTCTTTGCCTCCGCCTCCTCGATCAACCCCGCGTCGAGCAACCGCTTGATGGCCTGGTACAGGGTTCCAGGTTTCAGCAGTACCCGTCCCTCGGTGCGGTACTCAACATCCTTAATGA
>JAPUGV010000282.1 GCA_027298025.1 Chloroflexota bacterium
TGCTTCCAGACCGCCTTCCGGCCGGCCACTTCTTGAGCGTGTGTGGAACCATCGTGGCCGGCCCCCATCCAGACACTGGCGAGCTGTTCCTGCTCGTGGAGCCACAAGCCGGGGGATGGGGGGCAGGTGCTGACAAAGACGGTGAGAACGGGCTGGTCTGTGTCGGAGACGGCGAAACTTACATCATTCCCGTAGAGGTATGCGAAACGCGCTATGGCGTGCTCGTCGACCAGTTCGGCTTCGACATCACCGATGATGGGGCGGGCAAATTTCGAGGCGGACGCGGCCTTGTGCGCGACTACCGCATCACTGCCGATGAGGCCTGGTTCACGGGCACCTTCGGGCGGTTCAAGTACCTGCCCTGGGGCTTGGAAGGTGGGGAGGGGGGCTCAAAGAACTACACCAAGATCCTTTTTGCCGACGGCAGGGAGCCAGACGTTTTCGGCAAAGCGGCCCAGTACCGCCTGGTAAAGGACGACGTGGCCCGACTCATCACCGGGACGGGCGGCGGATATGGAAATCCGTTCGAGCGACCGGTCGACAAAGTTCAGGATGACGTGAAGAATGGGTACGTGACGCTGCATCAGGCGGAAGACGGCTACGGAGTGGTTCTCAACGCCGATACGTTGGAGGTCGAGAAGCTCGTCGGGGCCCGCGCTCGGTAGCGAGGTCCGACATCAGGCGATGCTCCGGACGCCTTGTAGTACTCGCACCGGGATGGATTGGACAAACCGAAGGAGCGAGTGAGATCCCGGCATGGTCTTCTCGATCGAACTAGGGATTTACCTGACGGGCAAGATCGGCTTACGCATGGAAGACTCCGTTGTGGTCACCGAGGATGGATGGCGCCACCTAACCGGGCTGAACTACGACCTAATCGTTAAGGCCTGCAAGGCGTTATGAGCGGAGGGAGTTAGGTGAGCAAGCTCGATCAAATCACAGTCGAAGTCATACACAACTACCTGCTTTCTGCGGCTAAGGAGATGGAGCGCAACTTGATGCGCACCTCGTATAACACGATCATCTACGAGATCCGCGATTTTGGGCTAGGAATCTATGACACCCAGTTCCGCCTGCTAGCGGAATCGCCCGGATTAGCCATCTTCACGCGCGGCAACGATTACGGCTTGATGAAGACGGTGGAATTCCTGGGAGAAGAAAACATCGATCCAGGCGACATCGTGCTCACCAGCTATCCTTATTGGAGTTCCGCCCATCCCTTGGACGTGCTTGCCGTCTCACCCATCTTCCACGGAGATCGGCTCATCGGATACACCGCCATCAAACAGCACTGGCTGGATTTGGGACAGAAGGATCCTGGCTACTGTCTGGACACAACCAGCGTTTACCAGGAGGGCCTGCTGTTGCCCGCCGCAAAAATCTATAAGCAGGGCGTTCTAAACCAGGAGTTGCTGAACATCATCCGATTCAATAACCGGCTCCCGAACCGAGTGATCGGCGACATGAACGCGCAGATCTCCGCCTGCCGGACGGGCGAGCGACGCGTGGAAGAACTTGTCGAGAAGTTCGGCGTGGACACCTATGAGCAAGCTATCGAGGAGATCCTCGACCATGGTGAACGCATTGCTCGTGCGCGCCTGGCGGAACTGCCTAGGGGAACCTGGTCAGCAGAGGATTGGCTCGACGACGACGGCGTTGATAAAGACACCATGCTGAAGCTCAAGGTCGAGGTCACGATCACTGGCGATGAGATGATCGTTGACTGGTCGGGCTCGCAGCCCGCCACTGTGGGGCCGATGAACTTGCCATTGGGTCTCACACTCGGCGTGAGCGGGCTGGCCTTCAAGGGAGTCACGACCCCCGACACACCCGCGAACGCGGGCAATTTCCGCCCGTTGAAGGTCATCGCGCCCGAGGGAGAAATTATGCATGCGATACCTCCGGCTCCGACCTTCACAATCTGGGCCTCCTTGCTCGCTCCGGAAGTCATCCTCAAGGCGCTGGCGCAGGGCCTGCCGGATGTCGTTCCAGCGTGCTCAGGCGGCGATATCTTTGATGTGATGGGCCTGGGAGTCCACCCCAGGACCGGCAGACCCTGGCTGGAGGCCACCAACGAAGGGGTTGGCTTCGGCGGCCATGCAGACGGCGACGGGGAGGACGGCATCATGCACCTCACGGAGCCAGGCTGTCGCAACAATCCTGTGGAGGTGCTGGAGATGAAGGCTCCTTGGATCGTGGAAAACTACTACCTTCGTCAGGACTCGGGCGGCCCTGGCGAACACCGCGGCGGGTTAGGCGTCACGCGGACATACCACTTCTTGGCCCCTTCATCTGTACTGACGCTGGTCAAGAAAACTAAGACCAAGCCTTGGGGCATGGCCGGTGGCAAGGACGGGGAGAACGGCCACGTCATTGTATGGCCTGGAACCGAAAAAGAGGAAATCACCGGCGCGATCTCATATCCCATGGCCGCAGAGGACGTAATTGTCAACAACTCTGGTGGGGGAGGGGGTTGGGGCGACCCCTTCAAACGCGATCCAGATAAAGTCCTTGAGGATGTGAGAAACGAGTTTGTTTCTTTAGCCAGCGCCAAGGAGGACTACGGTGTCGTGATCGACCCGAAGACGATGACCATCGATGCCAAAGCAACAGAGGCCATCCGGGGAAAATCAGCCTAGCCCATGAATCGCCCTAGCTTAGCCAATCCATGGGAGGTAGATGATGCGTATATCCGTTGATATAGGTGGGACCTTCACGGACGTGATCGTCCTTGACGAAGAAACTGGCAGCCTACGGCTCGAGAAGGTCGAAACCACACCACAAAATCCGGCGGACGGTGTGCTTGCAGCCTTCGCCAAGGCCGAGGCTGAGATCGATAAGATCGACTATTTCGTGCACGGAACGACATTGGGCATCAACGCACTACTGACCCGCACCGGTGCTCGAGTAGCTATCGTAACCACAAAAGGTTTCCGAGACGTTTACCTTCTCGCTAGAACCTCACGCGAACCCATGTACGATTTCAAGTATCGCAAACCCGAGTCGTTAGTGCCACGTTATTTGACTTTCGAAGTCAATGAACGGATGGATTATCAAGGCAACGTCCTTACGCCGTTTGATAAGGTCAGCGCGGCCGAGGTGGCGCGTCGTATCCGGGAACAAGATATCGAGTCCGTGGCTGTGTGTCTCCTGCACAGCTACGCCAATCCGAAGCATGAACTTGCGATGGAGGAAGTCCTGAGCCAGGAATGTCCGGGAGTCTCGGTCACGCTTTCGCACAATCTGAGCCGGGAGTACCGGGAGTATGAGCGCACGAGCACGACTGTCATCGATGCTTACGTCAAACCGATTACACGATCCTATCTCGAGAAGCTGGATGGGGAGTTGCGCAGTGAGGGGTTTGCTGGACGTTTCCTGATGACACGCTCGGGCGGCGGGGCGATGACGCTGGAGGTGGCCAAGGAGCAGCCGGTGCACCTGGTGCTTTCCGGTCCTGCCGGCGGGGTAATTGGTGGGGCGCATCTGAGCAAACTCATTGGCCATGAGAATCTAATCACGCTCGACATGGGCGGGACTAGCCTCGACGCTTCCCTGGTCGCGAACGGGCAGGTGACGGTCGAGAACGAGCAATACTTTCAGACCTTACCGATCTCCATCCCCACCATTGATATACACACTATTGGCGCTGGTGGAGGAAGCATCGCATGGATAAGCGAGGGAGGGCACCTTCAGGTCGGCCCCAAGAGCGCCGGAGCGGTGCCTGGGCCAGCTTGCTACGACAAAGGTGGAGAGGATGCCACGTTCACAGATGCCGCACTGACGATTGGATATCTCGACCCGGACAATTTCCTGGGTGGAGAGATCAAAATCGATGCGACGCTGGCTGAGCAGGCAATTAGCAAGCTTGCTAAGAGCCTCGAGATGTCCCTGAATGAAGCCGCATCAGGCATCGTGCGGATCAGTGAAGCGAAAATCGCGGGCGCAGTGCGGGTGATCTCAATCGAGCGTGGCTATCACCCCAAGGAATTCTCTATTCTTGCCTTCGGTGGCGGCGGGCCCTTCGTCGGGGCCAGCGTAGCCCATGAACTCAGCATCCCGCGCGTTATCGTGCCGCCAGGGCCTGCAAACTTCTCTGCGCTAGGTATGCTGATGGTAGACATCGTGCATGACTTTGCCCAGACGCACGTAGTGGGCCTGGAAGATGTGGATATTAAGACAGTGAACGAGGTTTTCGCCGACCTCTTGTTAAGTTGTGAGGAAGCCCTGGCTAGAGATGGATTTGACCAGAAACATAGCGCCTTCCTCCCCTCAGCCGAAATGCGTTATCAGGGGCAGGAGCACACGGTGAACATTCCTTTGCCCGGGCACAAGTTCGAACCAGGCCAAGTGTCAGGAATTGTGGAGGATTTCAACACGGCGCACGAAAGGCAATACGGTCACAGCATGCTCGAAGATCCAGTTGAAATCGTGACCCTGCGCTTGCGTGGGCTGGGATTGCTCCCTCGCCCTGACTTGCCCAAGATAGGGAATGGATCCGGCGATGTGAAGGGTGCCCGCAAGGGTAGTCGGCCCGTATATCAATATGACTCCGGGGAACATCTAAGCTACTCCGTCTACGATCGAGGCCAGCTGTTGAGTGGTAACCGCATTGAGGGGCCTGCCATCGTCGAAGAGCCGAGCTCTACCACAGTAATCCATGGGGGTGATGTCATGACGGTCGGCGAATACGGCGAGCTCGTCGTTCAGTTGTCCTTATAACGCCTGTCGAACCCTATGCTGTCGACCGTGAGGCGTTTGGCCAGTTGCCTAGTGAAGCAATGATTTGAGTAACACTGAATTAGCCCAATCGCTAAACCAAGAGCTGGTGATCGTCGATACGCATCACGACATCGCCATGGACGTTGTGCACCGCCGCAAGCTCGGGCAAAAAGGGGTCTTGTCTGGGCACTGGGGCGATCGTCTGCGCGCCGGCGGAGTGAACGTGCAGATGTTGCCGCTATTTGTTGAGGATCGATTCCTGCCGGAGCTCGGACTGCGTAAGATCATCGAAGCAGCAGAGGCCATCTTGAGCGACCTGGAGGATGATAGCGATGGGATGCGCCTGGCGACCAGTATGCGGGAGATCGACGAGGCCCTCACGGACGGCAAGATCGCTGGCGTGTTGGCGCTGGAGGGTTGCGACGGTCTCTCTGGCGATCCGGCGATGCTGCGTGCCATGTACCACCTGGGAGTGCGCATGGTCTCTTTCACATGGAACCGCCGTAACGAGTTCGCGGACGGCACATACGGAGCCAAAAGTCCGGGTGGGTTGACCGAAGCGGGCAAAACGGCACTGCAAGAAATGCATGAGCATGGGGTGATTTGCGATGTCAGCCATTTGGCAGACCCGGGATTCTGGGACGTGGTCAGGCTCAGTCAAGGGCCATTTATCGCTTCTCACAGCAACGCCCGAGAGGTCCTTGATCATCCGCGTAACTTGACGGATGATCAACTGCGCGCAATAGCCGAGGCCGGCGGCGTTGTGGGCTTGAACTTCTATGCCGAATTCGTGGATGACGATGATCCTTCGCTGGGAAGATTGGTCGACCATCTGTTGCACATCGCCGAAACGATTGGCATCGAACATGTCGGGATTGGGCCGGACTTCCTTGAGGACTCATTGCGTGAATTAGCAAAGAAGGCCTTCGAAGACACGGATTACGATCCGGATATTCTTGATAGATGGATTCCTGAATGCGACGGTACCGAAAAGTTACCCGAGTTCACGGCCAAACTCCTGACTCGTGGCCTCTCGAAAGAGGATATCGCGAAAGTCCTTGGGGCCAACTTCATGCGCGTCTTTCGAGAAACATGGGGTGGATGACCCTCATTACAGGGGATCCGTTCGAGCGATCAGTCAACAAAGTATTGGATGACGTGAAGAATGGCAACGTGACGCTGCATCAGGCGGTAGAAGACTACGGTGCGGTCCTCAGGTCCGACACGCTGGAAGTCGACAAGCAGGTCCGGGCTCGAGCACAATAGCCGGTTTCCGCCATAGTGGCTGAAGCAAGGTCCGACCTTTAGTTCCCACGAGGCCGGGCCTACTTTCGCCGAAGGAGTGAGTGAGATGCGCATTCTGTGGATCGATCCGATCGGGACGGACATGTTCAGCGGGGACATGCTCAACATCCTCAACTCGGCCAAGCGCGCCGAAACGACAGTAGACGTGGTGGCGCTCCCGGAAGACCGGCCAAAGCACCTCGAGTATCATGCCTACGAAGGACTGGTCGTTGGCGATATCACGCGCATCACATACGAAGCTAGAAAGGAATACGATGCAGTGGTCATCGGCTGCTTCTATGACGTGGGCCTACGGGAGGCACGCGAAGTGTCGGGGAAGGCCATCGTCACCGCCCCCTGCCAATCGGCCACGGCCATTGCCAGCAATCTCGGGAACACCTTTTCGGTGCTCGTGGGCCGACGAAAGTGGATTCCCAAGATGAGGGAGAATGTGCATCTGTACGGACATGGCCATAAGATGGTTTCGATGCTCCCCCTCGAACTGGGCGTGCACGATTTCCAGACCGACCATGACCTCACGCGCAATCGGCTGCTCAGTACCGGGCGGAAGGCGGTAGAGGAGGATGGCGCCGAAGTGCTCATCCTCGGCTGCACGGCCGAGTACGGCTTCAATCGGCAGATGCAGGACGAGCTTGGAGTCCCGGTCATCGATGCGGTAACGGCGCCGTTCAAGTATGCCGAATTCCTAGCGGAGATGGCAGCCAACTTTGGATGGTACCCAAGCCGCAAGTGGGGCAGCGAGGCCCCGCCGAAGGAGGAATTGGAAGCCTGGGGACTATTCGATGAACCGGCTCCGGCCGGGACGCGTTTGTCTGGAGAAAAAATCCCTGCATGAGGACGAACCGCCCTGACCTGGGAAACACGGGAGAATTCCGCCGCGCCAGAGAGGGAGATAGATCCGTCACTCTCAAAACGGGTCCTCCGAGGATTTAAGCCTCTCCTCTGCGTCGCATGGGATCGCCGACCTTCAGAGCCAATCCGCTTCTGAGGCCATAGCGGCGGCTCGTTGAAAGCGCTTTCGCGCACAAACGAATCGATCGGGATTCCAGCTCGGCGGGATTCCTTCGTTCTAGATGGCGACCCCCTGGTCGGCCGACTCTGAATTGGAAGGTGTGGAGATGTCTGCTAATGCCTGCTTGACGGAGCAAGAAGCTCTTGAGTTCATTGCGTATCTGACCGCCAGCGCCGACATCTCACTTCACGAGCCAGAATTGTATGGCCCGTTCCGGCTGATCGATGCTGCTAGTCGCTTAGTCGGATACGTCTTGGAAAACGACCCGGGCAACGAGCGCTATGACTTCTGGCAGTCGATGAAAACGGAGATCGATCAGAAGAAAGTCTGGCTTATGTGGGATCGTCCCGGCTTTCGGCAATTCCTGCGCGAAATGCCAGGCAAAGTGGCGCAGGAACTCTCAAGAAGCTACGGCCTATCGGAAGCCGATTGATGAGTGAAATGCCGGTATTTCAGGCCATAAAAGCACGCAGAGTGACGCGCACCTTCACCGGGCTGCCGGTCGCGCGTGATGACGTGATGCGGCTACTCGAATCGGCCCGGTGGGCGCCGAGCGCGGGAAATCGCCGCATCCACAAGTTCGTGGTCGTTGAAGACGGCCAAGCCATCGAGCTGATCCGCGCCGTGTCGCCTGGGATGCTTGGCCTTCCCGCGGCGCTCATTGTTATCTGCAGCGACAGCGCGAAGTCAGAGATCGAAGGGGTCAAGATGGCGTCCGATACTACCACGTGGATCG
>JAPUGV010000283.1 GCA_027298025.1 Chloroflexota bacterium
TACTTTGCGGAGGGGGCGATCACCGAACCGATGAATGCGCCATCCTCCTGCCTTAGGGCGAACTCCCCAGTCCATCCACAACCCCCAGCGGCCGACATGGTAAGATCGCAGTTATCTATGGCGAAGAAGCAACAGAAGAAGAAGAAAAAGAAGACGGCCCTGAGCTCGGGAGGCAAGCCCCGCCGCCTGCGCACTCAGCGCATCGTTTTTACGGTGTTTGCGCTGTTGATTGTCATTTCATTTTTGCTCAGCCTTGTCGTCTCCCAAAGTCGAGGTTTCTAAGGCTTAATCGCATATTGAGCGGCTCGGTCAGAAATCAATAGGGGCATTCGCCCCTATTTTGATTCTCGCGCATGTTCCGGCCGAAACCTCTGTCTCCTTTGATCCGGGCGAGAAGGCTGGCACAGGAACCTTCGTCGCTGCCATGAATGGGCACCCGACTCGTTTTCTTGCATACCGCGGACGCAATAACCCTCCACTCGGTGACGCTCCTGGAGCTTTATGCCAAGCCCTGCTGGTCAATGGGGGCGTCAAAGGGCGAAATCCCTTGCTACGGCCTACAGCTTGCAACGCCCGTAAGGTATCCGTAAGGTCGCTCCATAGGCACTACATGCTAGTCTAGTGCCGATCCTTATTTAGCCCTATGAGCAAGGTCTCATAGGTATTCCCCAGGGAAAGGTGGTGAATACGCATGTTATACGCACCGAAAGAGAAAGGTCAGGGATTGGTTGAATATGCTTTGATCCTAGTGTTGGTCGCTGTTGTGGTGATCGTTATCCTGGCCCTGCTCGGACCCGCGATCGGCAACGTATTTAGCAACGTAATAGTCAACATCTAGGCCAAGTCTGTACTGGCACAATCAACAAACAAGCCCGGTCTTAGGGACCGGGCTTGCCCTTTCTTGGCGCCGGCTAGAAACGAGGAAATCTCTGCAGGACCTCGGCAGGAGTGCCGGATCCCACCGCCTTGGAGTGATCGGAGGCCGTACCCTGAAATATGGAAATGGGTGTCCCCTCCGCCGTATGCTCAAGGGAGATGTGCGCTTGTCCGGTCAGGTATCGATCGCTATCGATAGCGCAGGAAGTTACGATGCCAATTTGCTCGCCATTTGCGTTGGCGACTAGGTCACCATAATGCGCCATCCGGACCCGTTGTTCTTTAAAGCGGAAGCGCACGACCTCGTGGGTTCGCACCTTCTCTTGCCGAAGAAAAGCGGATCTGCCGATGAACCACGGCTTATAGGTCTTGACATACGCCGCGAATCCGGCGTCCCCTACTCCAAGATTCATTTCACCGGCTAGTTCCTGACCATATAATGGCAGACCGGCCTCCGTGCGCAGCGAATCGCGCGCGCCCAATCCGGCGGGCTTGAGACCCATCGGCTCACCTGCCTCGATCAGTCGGTTCCAGAGTTCTACACTTTTCTCTGGATGAACGTAGAGCTCATAGGCCACCCGTTCCCCGGTGTATCCGGTGCGACTGACGATCAGATCGAAGCCTCCAAATTCGCCTTCCATGAGCCTCGCCCAGGGAAGCACCTCGAGCTTGGCTTGGTCCTCAGGTGAACATCCCAGCGCGATCAAGATGGCTCGGCTCATGGGGCCCTGCAGGGCAATATCCACCCGCATCGCGTCACCTTCCGCTGGATCACGCAAATTTCTCAGGACACACCCGCGACCGTATACCTCCGTCCAGGGCCGATCGGAGTCGATTCGAAAATCGCCGCCTCGAATGCCGAGCAACCAGGTCCACAGCTTGTCGTCGTTTGCGGCATTGACGACCACCAAATAGGCTGCCTCACCGCGGCGATGTACCACGGCATCGTCGAGAACCCCTCCCTCCGGACTGAGAAACTGAGTGTAGTGCGATTGGCCGACCTCTAGCGAGGCGACATCGTTGGCCACAACACTATCCAGGAAGGCTTCCGCCCGGGGACCTTCGACCTGGTAGACGCCCATGTGGCTGACATCGAACAATCCCGCCGAATGGCGCGTGGCCGTGTGTTCCTCAAAGACAGAGCTGTACCAGACCGGCATGGTCCAGCCGGCGAAGGGGATCATCTTTGCGCCCAGTTCCTTATGAGCCTCAAATAGGGCCGTTCGCAGCGGTTCGGCGCGTTCTGGCTCATCCCACTCAAAGGCTGGCAGCGGCTTCCCCCCATCCTCGGAGGCGCCCAAATACCACGGCTTGTCGGAGCCATCCGCGCCCTGCTCGGAAGCGGGCAAGGCGTTCAGGCCGCCTGTTAACCGAACGACCACAGGCCCGGGTGCTTTCCGGTATAGGTCTTCCCGGTCGAAGCTGATATAGCCATCTGAGAGGGCGCGCAGCCAGGCCACTGTGGCCGATACCCTCTGTGAATCCAGTGTCAACCGCCAGCCCTGTGCCTCCTTCCTTAAGACCACGGACTGCCCCCGCGCTGGGCCATGCAAGATCGTTCGTATCGTCTGGCCAGGCGCAAGCTCTGCGGGCCGGGCATCGGATATGAAACGGAGCAAACGCTCAGCCAAGCGCCCCTTGATCTCCAGCGACGTGAAGACAGCCTCTGGAGCCGGATCGTCCGGATAGTAGAAGTGTGGATAACTGTGCTTTGGCGGTTCGAAGTCGATCCCCAAGCCGCTCGCCAGATCACGCACCTCGAGCTGGACGTGGCTCAATACATCGAAGTCTACTCTCGCACGCCCCATAGGGCCCTTGAGCCCCATATAGCTGAAGGGGCGGCATGCCAGAAGGAGTTGAGCGATCCATTGCCCTAATCTCTCGCTCTCAGCTTCCCCAAAACCGCGCTGGGTGATCCAAACCGTTCCCAAGCGAATCCCGGATGGCCGCGCGGCGGTGGTGTCGCCCGGAATCGTGTTGCGGTTGACAACGATGCCCACCAGATCCAATATGCGGGCTGCCATGTCGCCGGAAAGGGTCGTGCCATCCGGTCCGATGATGGGGGAGCAGTCTACGTTCGTGAGATGCGTATTGGTGCCACCAAAGGGGATTCTTAGGCCACCGCGCTCGAGCGAGCGATTGAGCGCGAGGCAATTTGCGAGAATGGACTCCTGCAACTGTCGAAACTGATCGGATGCCGCCAGCTTGAAGCTAACCGCCTGCGCGGCAATGGTGTTCATGTGCGGCCCGCCTTGCTCTCCAGGGAACACGGCACGATCCAATTGTCTTGAGAGTTGCTTCGAGTGGGTGAGGATCACTCCTCCTCGCGGTCCGCAGAGTGACTTGTGCGTCGTGAAGGTCACAACGTCGGCGATGCCCACCGGCGAGGGCAAGACTCCGGCGGCGATCGGGCCGGCAATATGTGCGATATCGGCCAGCAGGTATGCACCCACCGCATCTGCGATTTCCCTGAATTTGTGCCAATCAGGAGCCCAGGGGTAGGAGGAGTAGCCGGCGATGATGATCTTCGGCGCATGCTCTCGCGCCAAGACCGCTACCGCGTCGTAATCGATTTGTTCCGTTTCCGGGTCCACGCTGTAACTTATGGAACGATAGAGCTTGCCGGATCGATTAACGGCCGCCCCATGCGTGAGGTGCCCCCCCTGCATGAGGTCCATGCCCATGATGGTGTCGCGGGGCTCAATCAGAGCCTGATAAACGGCATTGTTGGCCGGCGCCCCGGATAGCGGCTGGACATTCACATATAAATCCTCAGTTTTCAACCCGTTGGCTGCGAACAGGCTGGCGCATCGCCGCCGCGCCAGGCCCTCCACTACGTCCGCGTACTCAACCCCCTTGTAATACCGCGGGTCCGAGTACCGGCGATAGCGGGCCAGCCTCGATTCGTAGTCGAGGATTTCCTCCTCCGTCATGTGACGCGTTTCTCCGCGGGGGTAGCCTTCGGCATAGATGTTATTGAACGCGCTCGCCAGAGCCTCCCGCACGGCTATGGGGGCGGTGCTCTCCGAGGGGATAAGGATCAATCTTCGGTACTGGCGCTCGGCTTCAATTTGCGTAAGTTCGTGGACTTCTGGATCGAGGTCCTTCAGACCGCCGCGGAAGAGGTAATCGTTCATTCACACCTCTGGCGGATTGTAACCCGCGTTGCAAGGGAAGCTGGAGGATCGCTAGATGCCGGGCACCTCCCCACCCCCGAATACCCAGAGGTCGAATAGGGCGTCCAGGTCACAGCCGCAGGTGTCTTCTGCGGTTGCCCGGAAGTCTTCCGCACTGGCGATCTTGTAGCGGTTCCGTTCCAAAAAAATTTGGAGAAATTCGAAGAAAAGGTCGTCGCCGAGTTCCGCGCGCAAAGCGTCGAAGAATAGAGCGCCCTTGCGATACACAAAGAGTCCATAGTCGAGCGGCGTGTCGTAATCGTCAACCGCAAGACCGATCGGAAGCTCAGGGTTGGGATGGTCGCGCAGCTGATCGCGAAAGAAGGAAAGCATGCCGGTCGCGGAGCCCCGCCTACTGGCTTGCTCGTGGTAGAGAACTTGGGTGTAGGTAGCGGCAGCCTCATCGAGCCAGGGTTCCTCAAGCTGATCACCACCAATCAGACCATAAAACCATTGATGTCCGACTTCGTGCACGGTAGGATCGATCACATTCGCGCCGCCCAGGGTTCCGACCGTCACCAGCCCCGGATATTCGATCCCGCCGAACGCTCCCGGCACGTCCACCAGGTCAAGCTCAGTATAGGGATAGGGACCGATCAAGTCGCCCAATAGCTCGAGCTGCGTGGCGGCCGCCTCGACCATAACCCCCAGATCCTCTTCATGCTTAGCGAGGGCCCAGCCCACCACGGTCACTCCATCAACTTCCACCTCCTGGGTAATGAACGGACCCAGTGCAAAGGCGAAATCGCGGGCGGGGCCGCTTACGTAGGTGATGGCCAGCAGGCCATCCTCGAGCTGCTCGCGATTGACCTCCACCCCGGTAGCCACGATGGTTTGATCTGAAGGCGCCGCGATTCGAACCTGGTAGAGGGATACATCAGAGACGGTTGTGTCTCCTCCGATGGGAGCCGTTCGAGCATCCCATTCACCCTCCTTTAGGCGCGGAACCATTGGGTAAAACGTGGGGGCGAAAAGCACCCCTTCTGTAATCCCAAATCGGCTCATGTTTCCGCGGCCGATCGGCCCGGAGGTCGTGATGTGGAAGGGTACGGTCATATCCAGCGTCTCTCCGGCTCCAAGCGGTTCCGGTAATTGGTAGCGAAGCGCCAGTCCCCCCAATTCCCCGCTTGCGGGCACAAGCCTCCCATCGATCAGGGCGGGCCCGGCCCGGGCCTCCGCTCGGTATTGTGGATCGTTGGGCCAAAGCATGAGGACAATATCGAATAGCGGCTCATCATGGGGATTCGTGAATTGAATGCGCGAAGAGCCGTCGATCGTGCCGCGCGCTTGCCTGGGATCGAACTCCACCTGTACGTCTATCCAATAGCGCGTGGCATCAGGCAACAGGCGGACGTCGTTCACAAAGTCGGGCAACATAGCTTCCGCTTGCAGGTCGCGCAACGAGGTTGAAGGTGTGGCTTCCAGCGTGGGAAGCGGCGTCGGCGTAAATCTGGGTGTGACAGTGGGCTCGAGTGTGGCCGTGGGAGCCAGCACGTTCTCCTGTTCCTGTTCTCGGCAGGCGGTCAGGAACACGAACGCGAGCAGAAACAAGTGGCGTGCCATGGCTGAAAAATAAGCGGGCGCCCTTCCGGACGCCGGAGGTGGGCGGAACAGGACTCGAACCTGCGACCTCTTCTGTGTAAGAGAAGCGCTCTAACCAGCTGAGCTATCCGCCCAGGGGTGTCATTATACTTCGTGCCAATTCGGCCTTATTTCTGCAATATTTGTTGCGTGAAGGCACTCATCATGCTAGAGTCCTGACCCTACTCATTGGGTATGGAATTAGCACTCAAAGTCCTCGAATGCCCACCTATGAAGAGCGGATTCGGGAAATCCGCTCAGATCTGTCGCCAAGTTTCCAGATCCTAGCCGACTTCATTCTCGATTCCTACTCCAGCGCGGCCTTTCTCACTGCCACCGAACTCGCCTACTCCCTCGACCTAGATCCCGCTACGGTCGTCCGCTTCGCCCAGCGGCTCGGCTATACCGGGTATCCAGAGCTACAACGCGAGATCCGGCAACGGGTCAAGGAGGAGCTGCTGACCGGCCGGCCGGCCGAAGTTAATTCTTCAGAGCAGGCTGCCGATGCGGCCCTGGAGGAAGTCGAGCGATACTTGCAGCTAACTCGGCGCTCCTTCCCGATTGAGGCTGCCGAGACTCTAGTCAACGCCCTCGATGAGGCAGAACGAGTTGTACTGATCGCCGAGGGGCTGGGAGTAGGCCCTGCGCGCAGCCTGGGTGCTTGGCTCGAAGGTGCCGGATACACTGTTCAGCTAGGTGTGGGCGGACTGGGTGAGATCGCGCGCGCATTGGTCGGGGGGCACCGCAAAGACATAGCAATTGCGGTTGAGGTTGAGGATCAGGCGCCCATCGTGGCTCGCGCCCTCGCCGAAGCGCGACGCGCAGGGCTCCGAACGGCCGCGCTCGTTGCGGCACCCTCTGCGCTCTCGACCAATCACGCCGATTATGTACTCTCGGGTTATGCCAGTCCCGATCCGGGTGTGGGCCAGGTCGTCGTAGAGGCCATGGTGTATGCCCTCGTGCAGCTGTTGCGACGCAACCGCCCGGGCCGCTTTTCCACCATACAGGCTCAGGTCGGCGAGATGAGGCAACGCATTGCCGGCGACTCGCAATGAGGCTTCCCTGAACTCCCCGCCTTCGGCCTAGCTTCCTCAAGATGCTTCCGTTGCTCCTGATCGTTGCTCTCATTCTCCTACTTGTATGGGAGTTGTGGGTTTGCGAGGGCGCGCACCTGGGCCGCCGAGTCGTTGTCTGGCTCTACGATCTAGCAGCCACGCGTTACGACGGAATCAAGCAGTTTGACGCCGACTGGGAGCGGCGGTTCCTAGGAGAGCCACTGGAGAAGATTCTGTCGGATCTCCCCAACGCGCGGCTGCTGGACATTGGTGCGGGAACGGCCCGCACATTCCGCGCCCTGAATGGAGGACCTCAGGCCCCTAATTCGAAGGATGCCTTAGATAGCAGATTGCTCGTCGGAGTGGAACCTTCCGGGCGCATGATGCGGTTGGGGCGCGAGATCGCCGGCCCCGATCCCGCATGGGTCCAGGGCTGGGCCGTGCCGCTGCCCATCACACGAGAATCATTCGACGTGGCGGTCTGCTTGGAGGTGCTTGAATTCACGCCTCACCCTCGGCAGACCATCGGCGAAATCCTGCGGATACTGCGACCCGGAGGCTGGGCATTGCTAACAAATCGAATCGGATGGCAGGCGCCGCTGATCTTCGGCCGCACGGTGTCTCGGACGCGATTTACCGATTTCTTACGGGAGCAAGGCTTCGAGACGGCGGAGGTCTTCCCATGGCAGGTCGATTATGATATCGCCTGGGCCCGCAAACCGTGGACGTAGACCGTGCGAATCGTGCGAATTCAGCGGGAGCCCAACTCGATCCCGCTCTGGGGCTGGATTACAGGCGATCGCATCGGGTTGCTCGAGGGCTCCCCGTTCGAGAAGTTCAAGCGTCAGAAAACAGACTTGTCGTTGGAGGGAGTGAATCTTATCGCTCCTGTACAACCCGGCAAAATTGTTTGCGTGGGTAGGAACTACGCCGCTCACGCTGCTGAGCACGGGGCGGAAATTCCAGAACTTCCCCTGCTCTTCTTCAAGCCACCCAGCTCCGTAATCGGGCCCGGAGCGACCATCCGTCTCCCGCCACAATCCAGCTCTATTGAGCATGAAGCGGAGTTGGCGATAGTCATGGGTAGGCGCGGCCGTTGGATAACGATTGAAGATGCCCCGGATCATATCCTAGGATATACCGCCGCCCTGGATGTGACCGCGCGTGACTTACAACAGATGGATAATCAGTGGACCCGTGCGAAGGGTTTTGACACCTTTTGCCCGCTTGGCCCGTGGATCGACACCGATCTGGATCCGGCGGATGCATTGATTACCTGTTCGGTTAATGGCCAGCTGCGGCAGATGGGGTCGACCCGCGATCTTGTATTTCCGGTGTATGAATTGATTGCGTACATCTCGTCCATCATGACCTTGGAACCAGGCGATGTAGTTCTGACCGGCACGCCTTCCGGCGTAGGTCCGCTGCTCGAGGGGGACCAGGTGAGCGTCGAGATCGACGGAATCGGAACGCTAACCAACCCGGTACGTTCCGAAATCATTCCCGAATAGAGATGGGGCAAAAGGAGGCGTTTTATGGGGCTGAAGCCCGACCATTGGATCGTGCGTATGGCGCGTGAGCAACGGATGATCGAGCCGTTTGTTGAATCCCAGGTGGGGGAGGGCGCGATTTCCTATGGCGTGTCGTCGTATGGTTACGACATCCGCGTAGCGGATGAGTTCATGATCTTTACCAATGTGCACTCCGTCGTTGTGGATCCCAAGAACTTCGATCCGGCTTCGATGGTCGACTTCAAAGGAGAGGTGTGCATCATTCCACCCAATTCATTCGCCCTGGCGCGCACCGTTGAGTACTTCCGCATTCCCCGTTCCGTGCTAACGGTATGCCTGGGCAAATCGACCTACGCACGCTGTGGGATCATCGTCAACGTCACTCCCTTCGAACCGGAGTGGGAGGGGTATGTCACGTTGGAGATTTCCAACACCACCCCCCTGCCAGCCAAGATCTACGCAAACGAGGGGATCGCGCAGGTCCTGTTCTTTGAGGCAGACGAGGAATGTGAGATTTCTTATGCAGACAAGAAGGGAAAGTACCAGAAGCAGCAGC
>JAPUGV010000029.1 GCA_027298025.1 Chloroflexota bacterium
CGAGCGTTACACCGGCGACAGGGAACTGGATAATCCCCTCGGTGCCGTTCAGATGGGCCTGATCTACGTGAATCCGGAGGGGCCGAACGGTACCCCGGATCCGCTTGCTGCGGCCAGAGACATTCGCGAGACGTTCGCTCGCATGGCCATGAATGACGAGGAGACCGTTGCGCTCATTGCCGGCGGACACACGTTTGGCAAAGCCCATGGCGCTGCCGATGCGGACAAGCACGTCGGTCCTGAACCCGAGGGCGCCGGCATCGAAGAGCAGGGTCTCGGCTGGAAGAGCAGTTTCGGCAGCGGCATAGGCGGTGATGCGATTACCCACGGCATCGAAGGGGCCTGGACCCCGACCCCAATCCATTGGGACAACAGCTATTTCGACACCCTGTTCGGCTACGAGTGGGATCTGGTGAAAAGCCCCGCCGGAGCCTGGCAGTGGATTCCGAACGATCCGGCCGCAGCGGACGCTGTGCCGGATGCCCACGATCCGTCCAAACGGCACGCGCCCGTAATGACCACGGCTGACATCGCTCTGAGGGTGGATCCAATCTATGCACCGATTTCGAAGCGGTTCCACGAGAACCCGGAGGAGTTCGCGGACGCGTTTGCCCGGGCGTGGTTCAAACTGACGCACCGCGACATGGGCCCCCGCTCGCGCTATCTCGGTGCGGAGGTCCCGGCGGAGGAACTGATCTGGCAAGACCCGGTACCCGCAATCGATCATAAGCTGATCGACGCGCAGGACATCGCAGACCTCAAAGGCAAGATCCTTGCCTCGGGACGGTCTGTCTCCCAACTGGTCTCGACGGCCTGGGCGTCAGCGTCCACGTTCCGCGGCTCCGATAAGCGCGGCGGGGCGAATGGGGCGCGCATCCGTCTTGCGCCGCAGAAGGATTGGGAAGTCAACCAACCGACCCAACTGAAGACTGTGCTGCAGACCCTTGAGAGAATCCAAAAGGAGTTCAACAGCGCCCAGTCAGGCGGGGAGATGGTTTCGCTCGCCGACTTGATTGTCCTGGGTGGATGCGCAGGTATCGAGCAAGCTGCGAAGAATGCAGGTCACGATGTGACCGTTCCCTTTACGCCGGGACGCACGGATGCATCGCGGGAGCAAACCGACGTGGAGTCATTCACCGTACTCGAACCTGCTGCAGACGGATTCCGTAACTACCTCAAAACCAAATACGCCGTATCGGCAGAGGAACTGCTGGTTGATCGGGCGCAACTGCTGACACTAACCGCTCCTGAGATGACGGTTCTCGTTGGCGGTATGCGCGTCTTGAATACCAACTTCGGACAGTCCCAGCTCGGCGTCTTCACCAGGCGGCCAGAGACGCTCACCAATGACTTCTTCGTGAATCTGCTCGACATGAGCACGACGTGGAAGGCAACCTCGGAAGACGAAGACGTGTTCGAGGGTCATGATCGCGCAACGGGCGAACTCAAGTGGACTGGCACCCGTGTCGACCTCATCTTCGGTTCGAACTCCCAACTCCGGGCCTTGGCGGAAGTCTATGGAAGTGAGGACTCCCAGGAGAAGTTCCTGCACGACTTTGTAGCGGTGTGGAACAAGGTAATGAACCTTGACCGCTTCGACCTCGTCTGATCGTAGCATAAACGTCTTCGAGGGCTCCTCACAGGACGGCGAAAATCAGCTAACAACCGGTTCCAGCGGACGGCGTACCGCCGCCGCTGAACCGGACCGTTAGCCGGCGACCCCAACAAACATGGATACTGGGATTAACTCACAGGATGTGAGACTTCTCAGAGCTACTTTTCGAGTAGCGCTTCGAGCTGCAGCGGCGGGGAATCACCCTTTCGGAGCGATTCTCGCAGATGTGAATGGTGAGATCCTATTAGAGGCAGAAAACACAGTTGTGACCGATAGCGATCCAACTGGGCATGCAGAGACCAATCTTGTCCGAATGGCTTCTCAGGGGGGCTATGGTTCTTCGCTAGGGAAACTAACGCTTTATGCAAGCACCGAACCGTGTCCGATGTGCTCAGGTGCCATCTATTGGGGAAACATTGGCCGAGTGGTCTACGGATTGAGCCAAGAGCGCTTGTATTCCATATTTGGTAGCGCTGGGGGCCGCGATGCGTTGATTGTCCACTGCCGGGAGCTGTTGAGCCACGGTGAGCGATCGGTTGATGTCTTAGGCCCTGCTCTCGAAGATGAGGCTGCGGAGGTTCATGAAGGATTCTGGCGCGCTTACCTTCTTTCTGAAGACAGTCCGGACGCCGGCTAACAACTCGCTGGAGCGGACGCCGCCTCGGCAGGAAGTCATGTTCGGAATAGATCAGCGGCGCCGCTCCCTGGCCTAGCCTGGCGGCTACGCCAGGACAGGCAGCTCGCAGCCGTGAGGCTGACGGCTCGAGCCCGGATTGAATCTATGACTCCGCGGTTCAAGCGATAGGAGATAGTACTTCTAAAGGAGAATCGAATATGTCCAGAGTCAACAACGATGAGCTACATGTTGTTTTCGGTACAGGACCGGTTGGGTTGGCAGTGATGGACGAACTGGTCGCAAAGGGTGTTCGCGTCAAAATGGTGAACCGAAACGGCAGGGCGAAGCTACCGCAGGGTGTTGAAATCCGAGGGGTTGACGCTACAGACCCGGAGCGCACTCGTGAGGTTTGCGATGGTGCGTCAGTCGTTTACAACTGCCTAAATGCACCCTATAACAGATGGCCCGAGATGTTCCCGCCACTGCAGAATGGCGTATTGGAAGGAGCCGCGTTCGCGGGTGCGAAGCTAGTCGCGATTGAAAACCTGTATCTGTATGGCCGAGTAGGCAGCAAGCCAATGACCGAAGATCTCCCTTACGCGGCAACCAATCGTAAAGGCAGAACGCGCGCGGTTATGGCCAGAGACTTGATGGCGGCGCATGAGGAGGGCAAGGTTCGCGTTGCCGTAGGGAGGGCCTCTGATTTTTTTGGGCCGCGAGGAGGTCTTTCGTTCATGGGTGATCGAATCTTCTACCCGGCGCTAGAAGGGAAACCGGCCGAGATATTTGGCAACCTGGATGCCCTGCACACATACACCTATTTGCCAGACATTGGCACAGGGTTAGTCATCTTGGGGGAGCGTGACGAGGCGCTAGGTCAGGCTTGGCATCTCCCGGCTGCCGAGACGCTGACGACACGCCAATTCATCGAGATGATCTTCGAAGAATCCGGACAGCAGCCTCGCATCCGCTCGACGCCAAAAGCGGTTTTCCGGATTATCGGGTTATTCAATCCTATTGTGCGTGAATTCCCGGAGATTTACTACGAATTTGACGAGCCCTTTGTCTTAGATCACCTCAAGTTCGAGCAGGCGTTCGCCAACCACGCCACGCCGCTACGTGAGGCAATCCGCACGACGTTAAATTGGTACGGTGGGCACCCCCAGGAGTAAGGAACTTGTATGTCGAGCGCGTCTAGGATGAATTCTATCGTTCACTCAATAGCCATCTGCCTAACCACTCGCTGGAGCACTCTTCGAGTGGAGCCGGACCGGTGATTCTGCGCCTGTACCAGGCGATGATCCATCTGCGGGAACCTAAAAAGGCACGTGAAGGAACGAACCTCGGCCGCTCCCTGGCCTAGCCTGGCGGCTACGCCAGGACACTCTGACGAGCACAAGCAGGCAGCTCGCAGCCGTTAGGCGTCCAAGGGTGCTGAAATAATGATGGCGATACCATAAACCGTTGTTGATGGTGATGATGGCTCAGGTTTGGAGCGAGGAGAGTTTGAAATGCGTAAAGTGTTTAAGTGGATCGTGATCGTACTTGCAGGCCTGATTGTTCTCCTGATCGTAGCGTTGGTCACCGGTGTCATTTACGAGAAAATATCCGGGAACCGTGATGTGGCGAACTTTCCTGCGCCAGGCCAGCTCTTTGATGTCGGCGATCGGAAGTTACACCTGAGCTGTATGGGTAGCGGTTCATCGACTGTCATTTTGGAAGCCGGCGGAGGATCCTCGTCCGTCCAGTGGTGGCCGCTCCAAGAGCAACTGGCGGATTTCTCACACGTTTGTAGTTATGACCGAGCAGGATTCGGTTGGAGCGACCCAAGCTCGACAGAACTTACCTTCGAAGAAGGTGCGAGCGATCTCAAGGCGCTGCTCACAGCGGCTGAGGTTCCAGGGCCCTACATCCTGGTGGGGCATTCGAAGGGAGGCTTACATGTACGTACTTATGCTCGACTGTACCCCGATGATGTAGCCGGCGTTCTCCTACTAGATGCTGCTGAGGAGGAGAGCATCTTCGCTACCTCAAATTTAGAATTCGTAGAACAGTCACTTAAGGAAGCCCAGGCGCCGCTTCTTTTGTCCAGGTTTGGCATTATGCGACTCCTACTGCGGTTTTCCCCTAAGGCGGTTCCCATTCCCGATCTTCCAGAATTGCTTGTGCAACCGTATCATCGGGAGCTAGCGAGATCGGACATTTGGGAAGCGGCTATCAGCGGGGGTGCTGCCTACCGTTTGACGCCAACTGAACTGCGAGTCGCTGGAGGGTTCGGTCGGCTCGGTGATGTACCACTGATCGTGATAACGCACGGCATACCGTATACGGGCGGGCAAGCATTTCAGGAGGAATGGTGGCCGGCGGCGCAAGAGCGGCTGGCGAGTTTGTCTTCGAATAGCGAGTTAATCGTGGCAGAGAATAGCGGTCATTCGATCATGTGGGATGAACCTGCGTTGGTCGTCGACTCAGTGCGGAGATTGATTTCGCAAGCGGGCATTCAAGGATAACGACAATCTAGCCTGGCCGCCTAACCACTCGCTGCCCCGCAATGTACGCGGGATCTTCGAGAGCACTCTTCGAGTGGAGCCCCTTGGCTTCGCCAAGGACAAACGGACCGGGGATGCGGCGGCAGAAGCAAGAAGTAGCGGTTATCTGCGCGCCTGAAGGAGGTTCGGAAGGAATGATTCCCGGCCGCTCCCTGCCTGCCCTAGCAGTCCAGGGTGGGGCAGGCACAAGTGGCCTAAGTCCGCCAGGACAGCCTTACGGCCGCACTCTGCGAGCACAAGCAGGCAGGCAGCTCGCAC
>JAPUGV010000003.1 GCA_027298025.1 Chloroflexota bacterium
GACTTCCGATGAGGTCGGACTTTGTTAAGAACACCGGGCCGCTCCCTGGCCTAGCCTGGCTGCTACTCCAGGACAGGCAGCTTCCAAACTGTCGCACAGGTTCTAAAACGGTACTTTCTTGTTGTCTATGCTTGACAATGATCATAAATCCCCCGTATTGATTCAATGAAACCCCAATTCCCGCGCATACAATTACCAGGGGAAATCGTGGGAACCCGCGATCCGTTCTCGTCGTCTAATGGGGTGGCACAGATACAATGAGGCAGGATCGACCTTCCGGAGGAAGACGAATGAAAAGCAATAAGACGCTCTACCGATCCTCCTTGCTGGGGGTGTTTGCACTGCTGGCGCTGGTTATCTCAGGCTGTGGGATCCTGACCCAGGGGGACTCGGACGTCGACCCCGCGACCAGCCTGCGCGAGTCAATCTCCGTAAGTGGGTTTGGCGAGGCCACCGGGATTCCCGATATTGCCGTCGTGCAATTCGCCGTCGAGGTCGAGGCCGAAGACATCGGCGATGCGATCGATGAATCGAATCGGACCGTCGACAGCATCCGGGCGATGCTGCTGGGCATGGGAATCGCGGAGACCGACCTGCAGTCCGCCAGCTTCAACGTGTGGCCGGAAGACGGATTCGATCGACTGACCGGACAACCGACCGGCGTGCGAACCTACCATGTCGACAGCACCCTATCAGCAACGCTCCGGGACATCGATCGGGTTTCCGAGATGATCCAAACCGGTCTCGATGCTGGAGCCACCAATATCTGGGGCCTGACATTTGGCATCGATGACACAGCTGCGTTGGAAGCCGAAGCCCGAGCTCAGGCGCTACAGGACGCAGACGCGCGTGCCGCGCAGCTGGCCGAGTCGATTGGTGTCTCTCTCGGCGAGCCGATCGCGGTCAGTGAGCTGGCCGGCGGAGGCATCGTTCCCTTCGCCGCCGAGTTCGCCTCGATCCGTCCGCAGGGAGGCGGCGGGGGTGGCGGACCGCCCATCAGCCTTGGCGAGCTGACCGTCAGAGTCCAGGTCGACGTGATGTACAGGGTCGAGGAGGATGGAAACTAGCCTTCTGCCACTCCCGCACGATTCGGAGTTGCATCAACGAAACGCCCCCATTTGGGGGCGTTTTCGTGCCGGGTAGGAAGGATTAGAGATTATGCGGGCAATATCCACCCAATACTAGTTGGGCGGCTGGTTCAGGATTTTGAACGTAGGAGGAACGGACAATGCCTGATCGACTGAGTGAGGAAAGTGCCAACTTGTCGAAACCAGTCTCCACGGAGGGTAGGACTGCCGCGACCATCGCATTGGCAATGTTCCTGGGCTTCGCGGCGATAGTAGTGCTCCTACACTTCCTGCGCCCGGATTTGCATCCGTTTGGGGAATTTATTAGCGACTACGCAGTAGGCGAGTACGGATTTCTAATGACCACAGCATTTCTAGCGTTTGCCGTGGGGATAGCGGCTCTCACGGTTTCTCTTTATCAAGGGTTGCCACTGATGCCAAGGTCTTGGGCAAGTCTGGTTCTGCTATCAGCCTCTTCCGTCTTGGTGACGTTGGCTGGCATCTTTCCCACGGATTTGGGTGGAGAAATCGCGACCACCTCCGGAGAGATCCATAACCTAGCCAGTCTTCTATTCTTTCTATTGCTGATGATTGCAATGCTTGTGCTATCCATTCGGCTGCGACGTGCGGGCATGCTCGAGGGGAGACAGATGGCGCTCCTCTGGCTCTCCATTGCAGCCCCGATCTTATTAGTGGCGACTTTTGGTCCATTGGACCGTGCGGGACTGGTTGGCCTTGGGCAGCGATTGTATGTCCTGACTCTGATCAGCTGGCTTGCCATCATGGCTAACGAAGTTCGATCACAAGCATTTGGGAGAGTTAAAGAAACCCAACAATAGCCCAGCCGCCTAACCTCTCGCTGGAGCCCCCAAAGAGCGGGGACAGGCGGGCCCGGTGCGTAAACTCCGTATCAGCACTCAAAGCGATCTGGTTTGTCGAGCCCTATGCAGGCGGATCTTGCCGATGGAAGGTTGACCAGGCAAGCAGCAGCCGTATTGTGGGCTTCTCTAGCGCACTAGTTCCCCTCTGCTCGTGGGCTCGTACTCGAAAGATACGGGCCCTTTATGGACACGTGAGGCGAAGCGGTCTACTCTCATCTTGACGAAAACGGAACGGAAACCTCGGAAGGAGACCCTGGTATAAGACGACGCTTGCCCGCACTCCTCGTCATTAGCGTGCTTGGCATACACTCACTCCTGGCCTAGATCCACTGCTAAATGCCGGCATTGTGGGCCTCCGTATGTCGCGATTGTGACCGTGTGTCTTATCTTTCCAGGACTCTCAGATCTCGAAGGTGTCCAAGGGCCGCGGTGATTGCCATGCCAGCCATTGAGAGGAATTGCAGCACCTCCTGCCGGCGAGATTTCAGTCAATCATCACGATGCGTGTCGAGCGCATCTCCCGACTTTTCGTTGGGGAACAGGCTTCAGAAAAGGGGTCGATAATTGAAAGCAATGCCTCCTGAAAATGCCACCTCCCGGCGGCAGGCGTCATTGCCCCGAAATTGGTGCATGCGGGGCTGTCTCACGCTACTTTTGAGACAGCGCTTGAGCGTTTGCGGGAGGCTGACACAATGTGTAGCGAGGCTCATTTCCGGCTCCGGCCGCTTACAGGCATAAAGATCCATTGCAAGTGGTAGGGAGCGCTCTAGACTATTCAATGTGCCCCATGACTGGAGCGCGCATAACAAGTCGAGTGACCGATCAGTACTATGAGGGACAGGATGAGCGAAGATAAGGTAAGGCGGCTTAACTTAATGCGGTTTTGGCTATTCGGCACCTTTGTGATCGTGTGGGCGGCCACCTTCGTCTTCACCTTTCTGTGGCTAGCCCGAGTAGGCGCGGGACTCATGGACGTCGTCGTGACCTCGCTGCCCGTTTGGGTGATAACCGCCGTGCTGGCCGTGGTCTGGCATTTCGGCTACAAGTGGTGGCTGGGTCGCAGCGAGGGAGCGATGACCCCATCCGCTCCAGAATAAACTCCACCGCCGCCAACTCCTGAATCTCCTAGTTACTCCCATCCGGACCCGTGAGGTGGTGAAGGCTAGTCTCAATCTAGCGACCGCACATAGTCCTTACAATATGATGCGTTTGTTCTGCATGTTCAGTATTTCGCCAGCGTCCGCCAGCCTATCGGGAGGAGTTCCACGGGGTGGCCGGCAGAACCGACTGTTCTCGGGCATTTGAGTACTCGATCATGTCCCTGCCGAGGCCGTAAGCCGGGCAAGCGCTCACCCCCGATGGCATTTTCCGGCCCAGTCGTTCGAAGCCGCGTCTCGGTGGAGGTGTCTCGTGTCTGAATTGCACACTGAACACAGACGGAGCAAGTTGGCGTTGGTCGCGGTTTCCCTCCCACTCATGGCGTTCCTGTGTAATTCCCCCTCGAGCCAGGTACAAGACATCGAACGCCCAGACTTAACAGAAACTATGGCCCCGTCTCCAACGGCGGCCGAGACTCGGCCCGCAACACCCTTATCGCAGCCTACAGCCGGCGCTTCACCGGCCATCCCTCTGCCAGCCCAAACTGGAGCGGCGAGCCTTGACCAAGACGGGATAACCCTCTTTTATGACCCGAGTCTCATTCTAGACATCACCGCGGAAACCATACCTGCGGCGCCGGAGCCCGGTCCTTACGAGACAGCCCACCCGGACTACGTTACCTTTTCCTTCATCCTTGACAGCGGCGCGCTGTCTGTAGTCCGAGTACAAGACTACGCTGCCATCTCGGACAGCTTCGAGGAGGAATTGCAGCGCCTTAAGGAGCAGATCGCCGCAAGACCTTCGCAGGTGCAAGGATGCATTCCTCAACCACCCCTGTCGGCGTTCTATACCACATGTTCCCATCAGCAGTTCAACGCCAACCTCGCTTACGTTAACTTCCAGAATGGTTCGGGGGTGCGCTTTATAACCGTATACGCCATCCAAGATGGAGCCCCTGTTTCCAACGAGCGCTTAGCTTACGTGTTCCAAGGCTTCACCGACGACGAGCGCTACTATGTCTCGGCCAGTTTTCACATCACCCATAAAGATCTCGAGGAGTTCGTCGAGGGGATCCCTCAGGAGGTGTACGCCGATACCAGCGGAGATGCTTTGAGGCAATATTTCGAAGGTTATGAGGCAATGTTGAACGCCGCCGAGGGCCGATATCAGCCTCTGCTGTCCCGCTTCGACGAGATTCTGGGCGCGCTGCGCATCGCAGACTAGAGGCCACGCTTCGCTGAAGAACTGCTTCGGAGAGAATACTCAAAGGCCATTACGGCCTGCGCAGGTTCTAACGAGGGGACTCGGCGGCCGGGCGGCGAAACAAGAGTGGCACGGGGACGTTGGCGAACCATCTGCTGGAGCCCCCAAAGAGCGGGGACAGGCGGACCGGGCCTCCGCCCCGGTATGGATCTATCCTGCTCATGCCGTGGACAATAGGCACATGCATTTCGTTTGCCGTGAGTCTCGACCGCGGTGGCGCAACTTCTCGATAACGAGTGGGTGTAATCTGGCTGGTGGGACCCGCTCTCCCACCGGTCTATAGGAAGCTGCGCGACAATCACTGTTGGATCGAAATTGATATATCCCGAACGACAGAGGGAATGATAATAGGGTTCCTCTATGCGACTCCTTTTGTTCAGCGACCTACACCGAGACACCGCAGCGGCTGCCGACCTCGTGAAGCGTGCGCGGACCGCGGATGTTGTTGTGGGTGCCGGAGACTACTCCACAGTCCACCGTGGTCTTGACGAGATCATCTCGATCCTTCAGCAGATTGAGGCGCCAACGATCCTGGTCCCGGGCAACAACGAGACGATCGACGAGCTCCGCCAGGCTTGCTCGGACTGGGAATCGGCGCACGTGCTTCACGGAAACGGCGTCACCGTGGGTGGCATCACATTCTGCGGTCTTGGCGGAGGGGTACCGGTCACTCCGTTCGGCCCATGGAGCTACGACTTCACCGAACAAGAAGCGCTGGCGCTGCTTTCAGAATGCCCAGCGACGAGTGTGCTCGTGTCGCACTCGCCGCCCAAAGGCGTGGTTGACGTGTCAGCGGACGGGGAGAACCTGGGAAGCACGGCCGTTCGGGACACCGTGATCGCCCAGAATCCCTTGCTCGTGGTTTGCGGGCACATCCACCCGAGCGCCGGGCAACAAGGGATGCTGGGTGAAACGACCGTCGTGAACGCGGGTCCACGCGGAGTCGAATGGGAGCTTGACATTCCGGGAGCCACAGCAAACTAGCCGC
>JAPUGV010000030.1 GCA_027298025.1 Chloroflexota bacterium
TTGACCTTCCCCCGCCAGCGCGTCACCGTCAACCTTGCGCCGGCCGACCTGCGCAAGGAAGGCCCCGCCTACGATCTACCCATCGCACTCGGAGCCTTGGCCGCCTCGGATCAGATCCAACAAGAATGGCTGGACGGCTCCATGGCGGTCGGCGAGCTCTCGTTAGACGGCTCGCTGCGACACGTGCGCGGGATGCTGCCCATGGCGGCGCTGGCTCGCAAGAAGGAATTCTCCCGAATGTACGTGCCGGCTATGGACGCCGCAGAGGCAAGCCTGATTCCGGAGATCGAAGCGATCCCCGTCGAATCCTTGACGCAGCTTGTGAATCATTTATCCGGTGTAGCACCGATCGATCCCTTCCCCAGAAGCAAGGTGGAAATCTCGAGTTTGCCCATTGATAGCGGACTGCAGGAGATCAAGGGCCAGGAGCACGCCAAGCGGGCGCTCGAGGTGGCGGCCGCAGGCGGCCATAATGTGCTGATGGTTGGTCCGCCCGGATCGGGGAAAACGCTCCTTGCGCGCGCACTGCCAGGGATTTTGCCTGCGATGTCGACCGATGAAGCGTTGGACGTTTCACGCATCTATTCCGTCGCCGACCTGCTACCCTCCGATACTCCGCTGGTTCGTGCGCGGCCCTTTCGCTCCCCACACCACACGATCTCTAATGCGGGATTGGTCGGAGGCGGTCACTGGCCTCGGCCCGGGGAGATTTCGCTTGCTCATCGGGGGGTCTTGTTTTTGGACGAGCTGCCCGAATTCGGCATGCGGGTTCTGGAAGTGTTGCGTCAACCGATGGAGGACCGCCAAGTCACCATAAGCCGTGCGCGAGGCTCGGTTGCGTTCCCCGCCAATTTCATGCTCGTTGGGGCAATGAATCCTTGCCCATGTGGATACTTTGGAGATCCGATAAAGGAATGCACCTGCAGTCCCGCGACTGTGACTCGTTATCAGAAACGGATATCCGGGCCTCTACTCGATCGCGTCGACATTCACGTCGAGGTCCCAAGAGTGGAGTTTGAGAAACTCACTGACAATCGTGCAGGGGAACCCGCGGAAGTAGTCCGAAAACGGGTGGAGCACGCTCGGACTCGCCAGAGGCAACGCTTCGAAGACACTGGATTGACTTCAAACGCTGACATGGGGCCGGGCGAGGTGCGCAAGTACTGTGCACTTGACGATCCGAGCAGTGCTCTGGTTCGCCAGGCTATGACCCAGCTTCAGCTCACCGCTCGAGCCTTCCATCGCATTCTGAAACTGGCGCGAACGATCGCCGACCTGGCCGGCGAACCCGATATTGCCTCCCCGCACGTCGCGGAAGCGCTCCAATATCGACCCCGGCTTTGGAGTTGAGCTCAACTCCTATCCTCCGCAAAGTCGCGCTCATCATTCACGCTCCCTCTGTGCCCTCGGAGGGCGACAAAACTCTGCCGAGGGCCTTTGGCTGGAACGACCCCGACCAGCTCGTCGAGGATTTTGTTGCGGGCATGCGGGAGGCAAGCTACGGGATCGCGCGATTCGAACTGGCGGAGAGATTCGAGGTCGACGAATTCCCGATCAAGGCAGACGGATACCAATATGAACCCGATCCGTTCGCGCAGCTCTGGCGGCGGCAAGGTAAATTCCACCAGCCGGACCTCGTGGACTATGGCTCCCTGTTACGGAAATTCGGCATCATCGAGAAAACCTCCAGCGGTGAAATTGACGAGGCCTGGTTGATGGCTTTTCCCTATGCCGGATATTACGAGTCGACGATGGGCGGCCCCGGCGCGTTCTGGTGCAATTCCCCTTCATTGCGTGATACGGAGCGGACTCAGCGACGCTTTGTAGTGATGGGTTTTAACTATGAGCGGGGCGTTGGAGAAATGATGGAGGCCTTTGGCCACCGTGCCGAATCCATCCTTTCCAAGGTCTATGAGGGTAGGGCGCTCGAAGACGATTTGTGGGAACGGTTCACTCGATACGATCGCCAGCATCCGGGAGCTTCAGAGGTTGGGAACATGCACTTCGCCCCGAACAGCGAGCGCGACTACGACTGGGGGAACCGCCGGCTGGTTCGGAGCGCATGTGATAACTGGTATGCCTTTCCGAATCTCAGCGGAGAACGCAGGAGTGTGAACTCCAAGGAGTGGGGTGGCGGGGATATCCGCCTGCACCACGCTTGGTGGTACCTGCACCTTCCGCATGTAGAAGGAGAAACCCAGGGCATCCTCAATAACTGGTGGGAGTACATTCTGGATCCGGATCGGGTCCGATAGCAGGAGTGTTTAGAAATTAGCGAGCCAGTTGCCGAGCGAGTGTGGCCCGCACCCGGATGGGTAGCAGACCCTCCGCAAATGAGTATCGAAGCTGGATTCTGCGTCTAGCCGAAGCGCCGAAGAATGCTTCGCACCTGTCCCAGATAACCCGCCCCGAACAGGTTTACATGATTGAGGAGATGGTAGATGTTGTAGATCGGTAGGCGCTCGCGCCAGCCGGCCGCCAGCGGACGGGCCTCCTCATACGACTTGTAGAAAGCCTCTGGAAAGCCGCCAAAAAGCTTGGTCATCCCCAGCTCGGCCTCGGCCCAACCATAGTGCGCGGCGGGATCGATAATGGCCGGCTCCCCATTGGGCCCCGCTACGGCGTTGCCAGACCACAGATCGCCATGGATAAGCGAAGAGGGTTGCTCCGGCACCAACTGTAATAGCTCTGCGGCCAAAGCAAGCACGGCCCGAAAGTCCTTGCGGTTTATCAGGCCCTGTTGAAGCGCCAGTTCGGCCTGGTATCCCAGACGGTGCTCGGCAAAGAAT
>JAPUGV010000031.1 GCA_027298025.1 Chloroflexota bacterium
GTCGCGGTTCGGCACTATTACGGCACGCCCGCCTGCGTGGTCGACTTTGGAACGGCCACGACCTTCGATGCCATCTCGGCGGAAGGAGAGTACCTGGGCGGCGCGATCGCGCCCGGCATTAATCTGGCCGCAGAATCGCTCTTCATGCGGGCGGCCAAATTGCCGCGTGTGGAACTGGCGCGGCCGGAAGCCGCCATCGGCCGAAATACGGTGGCGGCCATTCAGTCAGGACTGGTGTACGGCTACGTGGGACTGGTGGAGGGTATGGTGGCTCGCTTTAAGGCGGAGCTGGGAAAGGAGACCAAGATCATCGGAACCGGCGGAATGGTGGATCTCATCGCGGATGAAACGGATGTCATCGAATTCCGCGCTCCCTGGCTGACGCTAGATGGGCTGCGGCTAATCTGGGACATGAATACCGACTGATGCGAAGTATGGCATTCGTTCACCTGGGGATCGTGTACTTCCTCTGGGGAACCACATTTCTGGCCATCCGAGTAGCGGTGCGCGGTGGATCGGGATTCGCACCCTTCATCATGGCCGGCACGCGTGTTCTGATCGCCAGCGCCATCCTATTTGCCATCGCACGGATCGCGAAGCAGCGATTGCGGCCGACAAAGGCAGAGCTGTTCGTTGTGGCCGCCGCGGGGCTCTTGCTGTGGACTGGCGCCAACGGGTTGGTCACCTGGTCCGAGCAACGAGTCCATTCCGGACCCGCCGCCCTAGTGATCGCGACGATGCCAATCTGGGCGAGCCTGATCAACGCCTATCTTGACCGGAGCACGCCCTCGCTCTTACTATTTGCTTCGCTGGGCGTGGGCCTGTTGGGGGTGGCAGTCCTGAGTGTGCCCTTCCTGACTAGCGGGGTCAGAGGCGATGCACTGTCGATTCTTGCGTTATTGATAGCGGCCCTGAGCTGGGCAGCAGGCACCGTGCTGCAGAGCCGCCGACCTGTGAAGCTCGGGATCTACGCGAATTCCGCGTATCAGAATCTATTTGGAGCGTTGGGCTTCCTCACGCTCTCGTTTCTTCTGCGGGAGCCGGCCCCGTCGCCCATCCCGGAAGCTTGGATTGCCTGGGCCTATCTGATCGTATTCGGCTCTGTCATCGGGTTCACCTCCTACGTACAAACCATTCGACTACTGCCGCTGAGCGTTGCCACCACCAACGCCTACGTCAATCCGCTGGTCGCGGTGATACTCGGAGCCATCATACTCTCGGAACCGATCACAGCCTACACATTGGTGGGAACGGCGTTCGTGCTGCTCGGGGTGGCAGGAGTTTTTCGCGATCGGTTCCGAACGCAACGCGCGTTAGCTGAGGCCGCGGACTAGAATTCCACGGCCGCAATGATGAGGGACGGACGTATGGTAAGAGTGCGAGAGAGCCGATATGGCGGCTAGCTCCACCTCTGCGCTCAGGCTCTCGGAGCCCGATCGAGCCATGCTGGACGGAAGCCAGGGGCCGGCTGATCAGTTGGCGATGCGCATCGTCTCACGCATGGCAGCGGTCGTCGGCGCGGAGCGACTGATGGATATCACCGGCGCGCACATCGACAGCAGCCTTTATATGGGTGAGGCGACGCTTGAGTTTGCTGAGAAGTTGGCCGGTCTCGGCGCACAGGTCAAGGTGCCGACCACCTTGAATGTCAGTGGTGTGGATGAGGCCGGTTGGCAGGAGTGGGAAGTACCCGCCAGTTGGGCGGAGAATGCACGCCTGCAGATGATCGCCTATGAACGTATGGGCTGCACCCCGACTTGGACTTGTGCTCCTTATCAGCTGGAACAGAGACCGGAGTTCGGACAGCAAGTGGCGTGGGGTGAATCCAGCGCCATCGTCTTTGCAAACTCAGTGCTCGGCGCGCGCACCGAGCGCTATCCAGACCTGATGGACATCTGCGCCGCGATCACAGGGCGCGTTCCAGAGGTGGGGCTGCACTTGACACCGAACCGTGCCGCGCAAGTGCACCTGCAATTGGAGGCCATACCGAGAGAACTGCAGGAGCATGATTCCTTCTATCCGGTGTTGGGGTACGTGCTGGGGGGGATTGCCGGCGATCGGGTGGCTTGTATCTCCGGCTTTGATGTTGAGCCGAACGAGGACCAGCTCAAGGCCCTTGGTGCCGCAGCGGCCTCCTCCGGTGCGGTGGCGCTCTTCCACATTCCCGGTGTCACGCCCGAGGCCCCCACCCTGGAGGATGCCTTTCAGGGGCGGGAGCCTGAGGAGCAGATAAAGCTCTCCAAGGATCGATTGCGCACCGCGCGCAGCGAACTCACGACCACTCCAGGGACTGAACTGGACATGGTCGTGCTAGGAAGCCCTCATTTCTCATTGGCAGAGTTTCAATCCCTGGCGCCGATGCTCAAGGGCTCCTCCAAACATCCTAAGGTTCAGTTTTTAGTCACGACCAGCCGCGCCATGGCAACCCTGGCGGAAAGGGCCGGCTTGCTGGATCCGATTCGAGACTTCGGCGGTCGAATCACGCTCGACACATGCATTTTGACCACTCCTATGCTCCCCGAAACTATACGCAGCTTGATGACGAACTCGGCTAAGTACGCCTACTATTCTCCGGGGCTGCTGAACGTCAGCGTAGCCTTCGGAGGCTTGGCGGAGTGTGTGAATTCGGCGGTGCGCGGCAAGATCGTTCAGGAGAACGGGATTTGGCAGAATTGATCCAGGCGAAGCCGGTCGTGGCGGGCAGCGCCAAAGGGGAAGCATTGGTCAGCCAAGAACCCCTGAGCCTCTGGGGTGGCTACGATCAAAAGACAGGCGAGATCATCGATCGCCGACATCCACTTTCGGGCCAAGTGGCCGCGGGACGCGTTCTGGTGCTTCCCTACAGCCGTGGCTCCAGCACAACGACCGCCGTCCTACTCGAGGCTTTGAGAGCGGGCGTGGCCCCCGCAGCCATCCTCACCACGGGGGAGGATGCATTCTTCGCGCTGGCCGGCATCGTAGCGGAAGAAATGTATGGAAGCGGGATCCCGATCCTCGCCCTGGATCGGGCAGCTTTTGAGCGGCTAGAGACCGGACAGTGGATTGAAATCGATTTTGACGGGACGATACGCCTCGGTGCCTGAAAACGAAATCCCGCTGCTCAAGGGCCGCCGGATACTGCTGGGCGTGACCGGTTCGATCGCCGCCTTCAAGGCGGCCGATCTGGCCTCCAAACTGGCGCAAACTGGAGCCGAAGTGGACTGCATCCTTACGGTCAGTGCGGAACGTTTCGTTACCGCGCTGACCTTCCAATCCCTTACGGGAAGGCGTGCCTACGTCGATGCGGATCTTTGGTCCGATGACGGCCATATCCTGCATGTGGGCCTGGCCCAGGCGGCGGAGCTGCTGGTGATTGCTCCTGCAACCGCAGATACGATAGCCAAATTGGTGCACGGCAGAGCAGATTCCTTACTCACCATTACCTCGCTCGCCGCCACTTGCCCATCGATCGTGGCGCCGGCCATGGACGCCGGCATGTTCGAGCATCCCGCCACACAAGCCAATCTGGAAACTCTGCGGGAACGGGGAGTCACAATTGTCGGTCCCGTTAAGGGTCGAATGGCCTCCGGGCTCATCGGAATTGGACGCATGTCGGAGCCACGGGACATTGTAGGGAGCATTCGACTCGTCCTTGGAAAAGACGGCCCGCTCGCCGGGCGCAAGATTGTTGTCACCGCTGGCGGCACTCAGGAACCGCTGGACCCCGTGCGCGTCCTTGCCAACCGATCCTCGGGAAAGCAGGGCTTTGCCATGGCTCAGGCGGCGCTCGATCGAGGGGCGGAAGTGACTCTGATCAGTGCTCCGAGTCAAGAAATGCCTCCAACCGGCGCGGTACGGATCGATGTGCAGACCGCCAAGGAGATGTCTCAGGCTGTACTGAAGGCGGTGGCAGAGGCAGACGCACTCATCATGGCGGCCGCCGTAGCCGACTTTCGCCCACGAAGGGTAAGCGAACGCAAGATAAAGCGAGCCGGCGGCGTTCCCGAAGTGCCCCTGGAGCCCACCGAAGACATATTGGCGCAAATTGCGCAGCAGCGCCCCGAGGTGGTGGTTGGCTTTGCGGCCGAGAGCAACGACCTGATTAAGCATGCGACGAGTAAGCTGAAAAGCAAAGGGTTGGATCTTATCGTGGCCAACGACATCACCGCCGAGGACGCCGGCTTTGCCACGGACATGAATCGGGTCACCTTAGTTAGCGCCAGCGGCGGCAGCGAAGAGCTGCCCTTGATGACGAAATCCGAGGTGGCAGAAATCGTAGTGGAGCGGATCGAGGAGCTCCTGCGGGAGAAGTCCTAATGAGTGATGGTCGAGGACTGGAACCTTACTCTAATGGGAACTGAGCCGGTATTTGTCCCCCTTCCGGGGTTCCGAGAATACCCAGAAGATGTCATGGTTGGGCACGCGGCCGATTTCTACGCCGACATGGCTCGGCGACGGACCGTTCGCCAATTTTCCGACCGGCCCGTTCCGCGCAAGCTCATCGAGAACTGCCTGAGAGCGGCTTCAACCGCCCCCAGTGGCGCCAACATGCAGCCCTGGAAGTTTGTCGTCGTGTCCGACCCGGCTTTGAAAAAGCAAATCAGGGGGAAGGCCGAGGATGAAGAGCACGAATTCTATACGCGACGCGCAACGCCGGAGTGGTTGGCGGCCCTGGAGCCTCTGGGTACCGACGAGCGCAAGCCCTATTTAGAGACTGCGCCCTACCTGATCGCAATCTTTGTGGAACGGTTTGGTATGCTGCCGGATGGTCGGAAGATGAAATACTACTATACGGTCGAGTCGGTAGGAATTGCGACCGGGATGCTCATCACCGCCATCCACCACGCCGGTCTGGCAAGCTTGACCCACACACCGAGCCCGATGGGATTTCTCAATGAAATCCTCGATCGTCCGGACAATGAAAGGCCGTTTCTCATTCTGGTGGTGGGATACCCTGCGGCGGAGGCAGTCGTGCCTAAGATTCGGAAGAAGGGTCTCGATGAGATCTCAATCTTTCTATAAGGGGGAAAGGTCCGGTTCGATCCGGCCTTGGATCGGACACCGAACCAGCCTAGGGTTCCGGAAGCAATCTGTAAACCCGAATTGCATCGAGCTCGATCACGTACTCTAAATCGGTTGAGCGATCTAGCTCCAGCTCTAACCGTCCGCGGGGATCCTCCGCCTCCTGGTTGAGAAGCACGTAACGCACTTCCCACTCTCGCAACCTTTGGAGACAGCTCGCCTTTGGACACTCCTGTAGTTCTGGGAAGCTTTGCCGGTACCAGTCCGGAAAATAGGTGCCATAGGCGAATGCGGTACGCTTCATGTGGTAGCGCGTATACAGCATCTGTTGCGCGCTCAATGCGCTCAATACCGGAAGCTCCATGATCGTGAATTGGCCAGGCTGCCTAGCCAGCCAGGTGTCAACCGTCCTAGCTTCAATCTTCTGCAAAGGTATGCTCCCCGGCCAAAGTTCAAAGACTGCAAGCGCCATCACGATGAGGCCGCTAGACCATATGCGCCGCGAAGACCCTGCAGACTTCGACGTAACTTCCCGCCTTAGCCAAGTTGCGTAACCAATCCCTGCGAGAACGGTGATGGCAAGGCTGAAGAAGACCGCGAACCGATTCCAGGCTCGGAGCCCTAAGAGTGGCGGGAGGAACCATCTTAGAAACAGCGCCGGGAGTGGGATCGTTATGCCGTTTTCCTCGAGCTCCTGGTAGGTCTCCCCTGCCGGCGACAATCTGCCAATAGAGTTCATTACCTGATGGAATCTCTCGACCAGAACCTCCGGGGCGGGCAGTGTGACCGGGTGGCGACCAAAGTGCAGCCGAGGGCCGAAACTCAGCACCAGAGCCGCCACGGCAAGGGCGATGAACGCCAGAGTAACGCTCCTTCTGCCGTGACGGGCGCCGTAGGTCGCGAAGAGGATTGCGATGAACCCGAGCCCCAGCACGAATTCGAGCGCAATCTGATCGAACTCATCGGGGACCGATAGCAGGTTTTGGCGCACCCAAGTTCCCCAGAGTGGGTGAAGAGCCGGTGGCACTAAATAGTCGGTAGGGCTCGCGGACCAAAAATCAACTTCAGCCAGAGAAATTTCGAGCGAGATCTCCTGACTTAATTGCCAATAGGGAATAGCTGCTGGGACGAGAATCAAGCCGATCAGGAGTGCCAATAGACCGAGCTGAAGCCATTGATCGCGCCCTTTGGGTATGGTGCGCAGTCTCACCAGCAGATAGAGGGGGCCGAGAAGCAGAATGCCTAACGCGTAATAGAAAGTCGCCCAGGCGGCCACTAGGAAGCCCAGCGCTGCAAGCAGGATCCATGGCAGTCGGCGGGTCCTCGCCCACCTCTCGATCCCGAGAAAGAAGATGGGAATCCCTTCGATCGAGAGCTGTGGGAGAATGCCCCCATAGCGGACGGTATGATAGGGCACTAGCACGAACAATGTTCCGGCGAGAAGTGCGGCCCACGGTTGATCGGTCAAGTCCTTCACCAAGAGGAAAGTCGCCCAACCGGAAAGCACGAAGGACAGCAGCGCGAAGACGTTGTATGTAACGACCTCCCCTAAAATCGCGGTCAGTGGCATGCCAAGGACTGTATGCAGGGGAGTAAGCTCGGCGTGAGCCAGTGAGAAGCCCATAGGGTAGAAAATGTCCGGTGCCACCAATGGGGTCTGGCGCAGATCCAGAACCGCGTGTTTGAACCACCACATCTTCCACAAGTACTCATAGTTGTCAGCCTTAAAAAAGCCTGGAACTCGGTCATGCAAATGCAGCACCAAAGGCCAAGTCACTGCGAGAGCTAGCAGTGTGTAGAACCCTAGCGCCATCAGGTTTGTTTTCTTGGAAAGGCGATCGCTCTGGGACATGAGATCTTGATGCAGGGAGGGCCGTAGCCAGGAGGCAAGAGTCTACATTGATCTGGTCGTCTTGGCCCAGGCTCTATTAACCGCTCAGCCGTGGAAAGCGATTTGGGCACGAATATGGATGAGGGAACGCTCCTGCTCGGAACGCAAGGTTTTTCCTTTGACGATTGGGTGGGTCCTTTCTACCCCGAGGGCACACCCAAGAAGCGCTTCTTGGAGGAGTACTCGAAGCATTTTTCTTCGGTGGAGATCGACGCCACCTTCTATGCGATTCCGAGAACTACGGTGGTCGAAGGTTGGCGGGAGCGTACGCCCGCCGAGTTTCGATTTGCAGCCAAATTCCCCAAACTCATCACGCACGAGAAACAACTGCAGGGGGCGGAAGGGGATGCGGAGGCGTTTGTGGGAACCATGCAAGCGCTTGGCGATAAGTTGGGTGTGCTGACGCTCCAGTTTGCCTACGATTTCGCACCCGACTTATTTGATCGCCTGGATTCCTTTATCGGAGCCCTGCCTGCGGGCCCGCGCGACGCGGTTGAGATCCGCAATCGACAATGGCTCGAACCCAATTTGGGCGAAATGCTTTCACAACCCAACGTGGCGCTAGTGCTG
>JAPUGV010000032.1 GCA_027298025.1 Chloroflexota bacterium
GGGGCGTGTGCGTAACCCACGGTTCACGCCTGACACGAAAAACCCGCCCCAGCGAATCGAGGCAAGGCGGTATGAACTTCATCTCCGCAGCCCATCGCATGCCTGCCAGATTCGGGCCACAAACGACCCGTCGCCGGCAAATCCCACCTTTTAACACAGCGCGATTTGCGGTTCAGCTGAATATTGGACCCATACGGGGGGTGCTGGGAAAGATGGTCTCGTATAGCTATTGACGACCATCGGGCGGTTGCGCCTAATGAGTCCGGTAGAAGGATTAAGGAGCTAGCCGCCAGGCAACGGAGCAGACGCTCTGGACGGCAAGAAGAATGCCCCCCCTGAAAGGGCTTCCGGCTCCCGCGGCGTTCCCTGCCCGGAGTCGCAGGCCCTCTTTTTTCTTTCTGGTGTCGACCAACGGGCCAGCTGTCGGAGGGGGCGCTAGGCCCGAACGTGCCCGGCCCTGCGGCCGGGTACGCTCGTATTCCGCAAAGCGTGAGGACGTGGCGAAGCTGCTGGCCGCGTGGTGCTCGGTCGCGGGCGGCAACCCCTGTGGCACGTGCTTCCCCCCGCCATCAGCGACAGGCTGCCTCGCCGACTTCAACAGCACCGCCACCGTCGGCATCCTCGACCTGCTCACGCTGCGGGAACGACAGGTCCTTCGCATGATTGCCAAGGGAATGTCGCGCACGGCGATCGCGGAGCAACTCTGTCGCAGCCCGATGACGGTGGACAACCACCGCAAGTCAATTATGAGGAAGCTGGGCATCCAGGATCGCGTAGAGCTGGCGCGGTACGCGATCGCCGAGGGCATCGTGGAGGTGTAATCGGCCTGGCGCTTTCTCTCACCTGCCGAAGTGAAAACTGACGGCCCCCACCGCGCCAAGGCTCCGGTACCACGCGGTCTCGTTCCCAATGGGGATGACCCGCCTCGCCACGTCCTCACGCTTTGCGGAATATGAGCGTGCCCGGCCGTGGGGCCGGGCACGTGCTGGCCTAGCGCCCCCTCCGACAGCTGGCCGTTGGTCGACACCAGACAGAAAAAAAGGGCCTGCGACTCCGGGCAAGGAACACCGCAGGAGCCGGAAGCCCTTTCAAGGGGGGCATTCTTCTTGCCGTCCGGGGCGTCTGCTCCGTTAGCTGCCGGCCAGCTCCTCAATCCTCCTGCCGGACTCATTAGGCGCAACCGCCCGACGTTCGTCAATAGCTAAACGAGACCATCTTTCCCACCCACCCCCTATTCCAAACCGAACCACACGACCGAGTCAAGCCACACAACAACGACCAGGCTGCCAGCCATCCGGATCACCACAGATACCACTACGATCGACACCATTCCCCATGTCTGCGGCCCCCTTCTCCTGCGCAGAAAAATGCCCACCCAGCCGCGCAGGGCCAAGTGGGCAGGAGGAAAGAGGAGCAAGGTTCGGGTCAGGTGGTGGTCAGGTCAAGGGCCGGTCTTGCACGGGTCTAGCTTGGCTTCGGCCCACAGTATACCATCGCCGGTAGTCCAGCGCGCCAAGTCCATCGCGCATGGGTCCCAAAGTCGACCCAAGGTGAAGTCGTGATGCGTCAAGAGCTTGAGTTGGTGTGAACTTCATCTCCGCAGCCGATCGCATGCGTGCCAGATTCGGGCCACAAACGACCCGTCGCCAGCAAATCCAAGCTCTTGACACAGCGCGATTTGCAGTTGGGCTGAATACTGGACCCATACGCGGTCGCCGTGCTAGGTCGCCATGAACCACGCAACGATGCTAGCCACGACGTAGATAGCCCCTACGCTGATGATCAAGGTCATCGTGAAGTGTTTCTGGGAAAGTTTCCACTTCAAGTCGGTACCGGCCAGGAGCACTGTGTAAACCGCCAGCGGCACGGGAGCGATTAGCTTCCAAGCTATGTGCGCTGCCGGGAACGCCGCGTCGGCCAGCAAGGCAATGAGTGGGAGCGCAAGGAGACCCGATATCACGCGGTCACCGATTCGCTTGACGGAGTCGTTACCAGATCCGTGCAGTCGCCCGAAGATCGCCCCCACAACGAGGAGCGTCGTGATTGCCGCAAGCCCTCCAAGGAACTTCTCGTTCATGATTACCTACAAGTATCTCTGAGGGAATGAGCGTTTGGATCCGCCAGGCTCCAACGACCTGCCACAGCGTGCGCCATGCCCAGATCACGTTGCACCATTCGGGTTTTCGCCGCCCACAACAGTTGCTTGGTACTTCACTGCCTCTGATCTATTGATCGCCCTTCTGGCGTACCTTCATCGACTTGATCCGCTGTTCCAGTATCCGATGCGGCTCAGATTCCTGTACCGGAGGGCCGGAGCGCTGATGGTAGGGAACGGGACCTGCCTTCTGCTGATTCAACCAGAGAGACTCCTGTCCGCGCAATCGATTTCTCGATTCAAACTTCTTGGAAAGATCCGCGAGTCGTTCCAAGGCAAGTCGTCCTTCTTCTGTCTCTCCGGCATCCGCTAGCATCTGCAATTCCTCCTGTATGGCAAGCACATAGCGCCAACCTTCTTCTCCTTGCATACGGTGGAACTCGCCCAAAAAACTCAAAAGCAATCGCGCCTTTCCATCCGATCCCAATGACCAGGTCGTGATGACATCCTCATCGTCACCGTTACAGGTCCATACAAGTGAGTTGACCTTCACCACGTCACCCCTTGAGCGCGAAGAACGCCTGAGGATTGTCTCAATGTGTTCAATTGATGCGGTCGCCTTCGCGACGGCATCCGCGGCATCGGCATTGGAGATAGCACGAAGCGGTTCAAAGAGCTCCGGAAAGACGCGCCCCATTGCTCCCTTTGCGCTTGGACGAGCGCCCGAGTCAATAACGACGAAGACCAATCCCATTTTCCGGAGGCGATTGAGTAACATTTGGGAACGCCTCTTGAGCAATCTCGCATAAGCAACTTCATCATCGTCGGTCAAGGCGCCAGGATCGAGCTTCGCGGCGCTCTCCAGTCCCTGGAACATCGCCAACACCGTATCCATGCCCGTGTTGTCAACCACACCGCCATCAGAGAGGGAATGGCTCGTACCGCTGTTGGCATTCACCTTGGGTGTGGCGAACACCCATGGGAAATTAGCCGACAGTCGAACAGCTTGGGCCAGCGAGACCTCATAACCAGGATCCTGGTCGACGAGGCTCATCGCTGAAGTACCATTTAGCAGCTCCGGCGGAAGTGGTGGGAATCCGACCGTGAGCCGTTGACCACTATCGATATCACTCGAATTGAACAATGCAACAGGTAGCGCCGTCTCGTCTCGTCCCTTGTCCAGAAAGCTCTGGTTCGTGATGCCGCTCCAGCCAAAGGTGCGCTCCCAATACCTACTCACCGTCTGCCCACGCTCCCTGCCTGGAATGAAGATCCCGCGCAGGAGCGGTGCGAGAAAGCTTGCACCCATCTCATCGAAAAACGCACTCCTCTTGATCCAGTCCGGCAGGACTGTTTCGGGAGCGTTGGGATCCAAGCCCTGAATTACCTCCAGTTTGCTCTGAGCTAATTGGGACGTCTCAGCTCTTTCCTCCAGATACGGCAGCAACTCATCGGCCCGCCGAATCATTCGGTGTACCACCTCGCCGGGAATTGCACGTTTCCAGTCAACAACCTGCCGCATCGGCTCAGGCGAGATGTACTCGCGGTGCAGGTAGTAGGCACTCGCAAGACTTCCACCTGATACGCCGCTATACAGGAATGCTCGCTCACCGGGACTAGCCAGTTCGGGATCAATGTGCTCCAGTGAATCCAAGACCAGTGCTGTGAAAATGGCCGCACGCGAACCTCCCCCGCTGGCGGCAACAATCACAGCCGGCCCACCATGCTCGCTCTCAATCGCTGTGAGACGTTGGTCCACGGTGTCGAACCACTGTCTGGCAAGGTCGGCTTGAGAGGATTGATTCGGCTTGGACTCACCGACTTGAACAGGCTGCCAGAGAACCATAGCCACGACAACGAATCCGAGTACTACGGCTGGTCGCACCGGCTGCTTCCTGCCCCATTCGCTCACGGCCGCAAAATCCACGACACGTGCTACGGCGATCACAGTGAACACACCGTGATAGACGGCCCAGACCATGTAAGCGCGGTGAGAAACAAAGTACGGATGCCAACTCGCCATACGCCAGATGACTTCGCCGACAAAGAAAAAGAACAGCCAAAGAAGGAGGAGTCGGACCAGGCTGTTCCGGGGAGATCGCCTGGGCCCGGGGCCCAGCAGGAATCGACCAATCAAAATCGCAACACGCCGAGGGAATCCACCGGAAGGTTTCGGCGTGAGATTGGCCAAGCGCGGAACGATCGCAGGTGCCAGGAGCATTGATGCTGCAACCAATATCAACTCAAGCGGGACCGGACTGACTTGCTTTCCGAGATCCTGAAGTTCCGATGTGATGCCCAGGCACTTCAGGAGCATCCATACCAGTCCCACGATACCGAGCACTTTCCATAGAACAGATGGGACGTTGAATTCAAGGTCCGGTCGCACCACGACACGAGTCAGGATCATGTAGATTGCGACAAGCCCGACGGCGTAGATCTCCCAAAACCACCTGTAGTGCGCTTCACCCTCGCCAACCTCGACGGGTAGATGAAACAAGATGTTGTGAATCTGTGGTACGAACCACAGAACCGCAATACTGAAGATGATCGAGATGGTCGCAAAAGCGTGAGGACCGCTAAGGAACCTCAGTATCCTGGCAAGCCTACGGAAAACGTTCATCTTTACTGTTCTCCTTTCACCAGAGCAATCAGGGAACGGAGTCCGGTAGTCGCTGCCGCAATCAAAGGAGGAATGACGGAACTGTCAGGCGGAAGATCGCATGCGGTACGAGACTCGGTCTAAGATGCCAAGCCAACAAACGAGGATCATGCCACAACATCCCCTTCGCCACCTACTGAATCACCAAGTGCGATCATCGATGTCGCCTGGCATTACAGAGAGGGATTGTAACCGTTTGCCCCCAAGTCACCATCACCTGTCGCCCGCAGTGGATAAGAGCGACGGGTAGTCTGCTGATGCCATGCTACATTGCGCCGGTTCTTTGCGGCACTTCGGTGTCGAGGCGCGCCGGGATAGTCCCCGGGGCCGGGGCTCGCGGAGGTCGTCGAGACAACAGGGGCTCAAGATGACAGATACGCTGATCATCAACCAGGGAGAAGTGCGCCGCCTGCTGCCCATGGACAAGTGCATTGGGCTCATGAGGCGGGCGCTCGAGGCGTTAGCGCGCGGCGACGCCGTCCAACCGCTGCGCAGTGCGACATGGCTGCCGGACAGATCCGGTTTGCTCGGGCTCATGCCAGGTTTCCTCGGTCAGCCTCGGGTCCTCGGTGTGAAGGCGGTCACCGTTTTCCCAGACAACCACGGCACCATGTACGAATCTCATCAGGGGGCAATCCTGCTCTTTGACGTTGAGCACGGTCAGCTGCTCGCAATAATCGATGGAACCGAGATAACGGCGATCCGCACCGCGGCGGTCAGTGGCGTTGCAACGAGCCTCCTGGCGCGGAAAGGCGCGGGCGACCTGGCCCTGCTGGGCTCAGGAGTCCAGGCCCGCACCCATCTGGAGGCGATGCGCCTTGTGCGCGACCTCACACGTGTACGCGTGTGGAGCCGTAACCCCGATCACGCCCGCCGCTTCGCCGAACGTGAGTCGCAACGCCATAGCACATCGATCGAAGCAGTCAGCAGCGTCGAAGAAGCCGTCGATGGCGCCGAGATCATTTGCACCGTAACTGCGGCGCACAAGCCGGTTCTCAAAGGACAGTGGATTGCCCGTGGAGCGCACATCAACGCGGTCGGGGCTTGCATACCTTCGGCGCGGGAGCTTGATACCCCGGCCGTCGTGCGATCGAGCGTGTTCGTCGACCGACGCGAATCCGCGCTCCACGAAGCCGGAGACTTTCTCATTCCCAAGGCCCAAGGCGCTCTGGGCGACGATCACATTCTCGCAGAGCTAGGCGAGGTGATCCTGGGTCAGATGCAGGGACGGACGAAGGCCGATGAAATCACGATGTTCAAGTCACTTGGACTGGCGACCGAGGATCTGGCGGCGGCCCACTTTGTGTATAGCAGCGCAACTGATCGACAGATCGGTACAGCCATACCGATCGGAGGGCAGCGCCATGAGACCAGTTGACGCGATTCCACTTGATGAGATTCGAAGCGCCAGGAAGCGGATCGTGGGTTTCGCCATTCGAACGCCGCTCGTTCGGTTGAACGTCGATAACTCTCCGGCTGAGATCTATCTGAAGCTGGAGAATCTTCAGCCGATCGGTTCATTCAAGGTGCGGGGTGCCGCGAACGCGATGCGCCTGTGCACTGTTGATGAACTGGCCAACGGCGTGTACACGGCGAGCGCCGGCAACATGGCTCAAGGTGTGGCCTTCGTCGCGCGTCGGCTTGGCGTACGCTGCAGTGCCATCGTCCCCGACCACGCGCCCGAGACGAAGCTCAGTGCCATCCAGCGGCTTGGGGCTGAGGTCGTGAGGGTTCCTTTCGACGACTGGTGGTCGGTCATTGTGACGCACCGGTTCGAGGGCCTCTGCGGCCGGTTCATTCATCCCGTAACCGACCCAGCCGTGATTGCAGGCAATGGAACCATCGGGTTGGAGATCCTTGAGGACCTGCCGGATGTTGATGCGATCGTGATCCCTTACGGCGGAGGTGGGTTGAGTTGCGGGATTGCGTCGGCGGTGCGCGCTCTCAAACCGGATACGAAAGTCTATGCCGCGGAAATTGAGACCGCGGCGCCGCTCGCCGCGTCGCTGGCCGCCGGTGAGCCGCGGGAGATCCAATACACACCAAGCTTCGTCGATGGAATCGGCGGCAAGAGCGTCCTCGCCCAGATGTGGCCCCTGGTGCAGGACCTGGTCGATGGCTCGCTCGTCGTTTCGCTCTTGCAGACCGCGGGGGCAATTCGGCTCCTCGCCGCCCGCAACCACATCATTGCCGAAGGCGCCGGTGCAACGTCGGTGGCTGCGGCCCTGGCCGGCCTGGCGGGTGGGAAGAAGATTGTGAGCGTGGTGTCGGGAGGGAATATCGATGCCGCCACGCTCTGTACCATTCTGAATGAGAAGATGCCTAAGTGCGTCGAGTCGTAGAGCTGTCCGAGCAGGGGACCGAGCGTGACCAAGATCAAGAGACCAACTGTCGCCGAATGCGAATCCGCGGCCGAGCGATTACGGAATATCGTGGTCCGGTCGCCACTCGTGCCGCTGCACTTCTATGACGGCTCCACCGACATCTTGCTCAAGCCTGAGATCCACCAGGTCGTGGGTTCGTTCAAGATCCGCGGCGTGTTCAATGCCGTTGCCTGCCTCCATGATGACGAGCGTCAGAATGGCCTCAGCACCGTCAGCGCCGGAAATACCGCCCAAGCGCTGGCGTGGGTCGGCAGGCACTTCGGGGTTCCGGCCCGCAGTATCATGCCCCAAAGCGCACCGGCGAGCAAAGTCGAAGCCGTCCGAGCCTACGGAGGGATCCCCATCCTGGTGCCGACCGAGGAAGTGTTCCGTTTTCTGCGGGAGCACGCCTGGGAAGAGGAGCCATACGCGTTCATTCACCCCTGGACGAATCGGGACGTGATGATCGGGCACGGCACGATGGGGCTGGAGATCATTGCGGACTGTCCCGAGGTCGATAGCGTCTACATTCCGGTGGGAGGCGGCGGGCTCATCGCGGGTCTGGGCAGTGCCCTCAAGGCACTCAAGCCATCCATTCGGGTCATTGCGGTTGAGCCGCAGCGGTGCCCCTCCTTCTATGCCAGCAGAGCCGCGGGGAAGCCGACCACCGTCGAGTGCAACACGATCTGCGACGGCGTTGCGGTTCCCTACATCACGCAAGAGATGTACCCGTTGATCGACGGCCTCGCGGATGATGCGGTGCTCGTGCCGGAAGACGCTGTGCGGTCGGCGATCGAACGGCTGGCCTCCCGAAATAAGATCGTGGCGGAAGGGTCGGGGGCATTGGCCACGGCCGCCGCGCTCGCGACCCCGCAAGATCATCGTGGGCGAACCGTCTGTATCGTGACCGGAGGCAGCATCGACATGGAGAAGCTGACGGCGATTCTGAGCGACGCTCCCTTGAGCTAGGGTCCTCTCTCTTCGGTCGCCGAAGTGGCCACGCCAGCATGACCTTGCCCCTCTTGAATCCTGTTCCTGCGAGCGAACTCATGAAGCCTTTGATGCCATTCCTGTCCTTGCTCATCGTGACCAGCCTGGGCTCCGAACGAGTCGCGGCTGGCCAGCCCGCGTCCCGGCTTCGGTTTGGGCTCTCGTTTCCTGAGGAGCGCAGTCAGGCGCCCTTGGATGGCCGGATGCTGCTGGTGATTTCGACGAACGTTGACCAGGAGCCGCGCTTCCAGATCAACGACGGGCCCGAGACGCAGTTGATCTTCGGGATTGACGTGGACGGTCTGGAACCGGGACAGCAGGCCTTGATCGACCAGACCGTGTTTGGGTACCCGCTCAAGAGCTTGGCGGAGATTCCCTCGGGCGATTACTGGGTTCAGGGTCTGCTTCACCGCTACGAGACCTTTCATCGCTCAGACGGCCATACCGTCAAGCTGCCCATGGATCGCGGCGAAGGGCAGCGATGGAACCGGGCGCCCGGCAACCTGTACAGCGCGCCCCGGAGAATCCACATCGATCCCTCCGCGGACCAACTGATCGCGGTCCGCCTCGACCAGGAGATTGCCCCGATCACTCCGCCCCGAGACACGAAGTACATCAAGCATGTCAAGATCAAGAGCAAACTCCTTTCGGACTTCTGGGGGCGCCCGATGTACCTCGGTGCCTGCGTGCTTCTTCCTCACGGCTTCGACGAGCATCCCGAGGCTCGCTATCCGCTCATCGTTAATCACGGTCATTTTCCATATACCTTCACGGGGTTTCGGGAAACCCCACCTGACCCGGACCTGGAACCTGATTACAGCGAGCGTTTCGGGCTCGAGGGCTACAACCGAATCCAACAGGAATACGCGTACAAGTTCTATCAGCAGTGGATAAGACCCGACTTTCCGAGACTGGTCATCATCAAGGTGCAGCACGCGAATCCCTACTACGACGACTCGTACGCCGTCAACTCGGCGACTCTCGGACCGTACGGGGACGCGATCATGTATGAGCTCATTCCGTACGTCGAGAAGCAGTTCCGCTGCCTCGGCGAAGGCTGGGCACGATTTACCTATGGCGGCTCGACCGGTGGCTGGGAAGCTCTCGCCGTGCAGATCATGTACCCGGATGAGTTCAACGGCTGCTTCGCGGCGTGCCCCGACCCAATCGACTTCCGCGCCTACACCGTGGTCAATATCTACGAAGACAAGAGCGCCTATTACGTTGATGAACAGTGGAAGCGGACGCCCCGAGCGGGCCGCCGAGATGCGATAGGCCACGTGAGCGCCACGCTCGAACAGATGAACCACCGTGAGCTGGTCTTGGGAGCTCACTCTCGTTCCGGCGCTCAGTGGGACATCTGGGAGGCGGTCTACAGCCCGGTCGGTAAAGACGGCTACCCGCAACGGATCTGGGACAAACGGACGGGGGAGATCGATCGGTCCGTGGCGGGATACTGGCGAGAGAACTACGACCTTCGCTACATCCTGCAACGCGACTGGGAGGTCCTTGGCCCCAAGCTGAAAGGGAAGATCCACATCTACTGCGGCACGATGGACAACTACTACCTCAACAATGCGGTCGTCCTCATAGAGGAGTTTCTGGAGAGCACGACCGATCCCTACTACGACGGTGAAGTCGATTACGGCCAGGGTGCTGAGCACTGCTGGAACGGCGACCACGAGCGCCCGAACGCCATCTCGCGCCTGCGGTACCACCAGATGTACGTCGACAAGATCCTGGCCCGTATCGCGAAGGCCGCGCCGCCCGGGGCCGATCTGGCGAGTTGGCGCTACTAGCGGCGTATGGGTCCAATACTCAACCCCGTCCTGTTCCATTATTCGACCGAGCATTCACTCCGCTCTTCGGCAGTAGAAGTTCAACATGCCGCCAAGCCGCTGGCGGCAGTGCACTGGCCAATTGGCTTTTCCTGAATCAGAAGCTTCCGGGCTGATGAGCCGATTGGCCAAGCCCAGGTGATGGCGGCGAGCGTTACGTAAGCGGCCTTATGGGGCCTGGGCAACCTGCTGTTGACTGCCGTATGGTGCAAATACTCGGCCGAACTGCAAGTCGTTGGCCGGCAACAAGCAACGAGCTGTGGATTCGCTGTCGAATTAGTCGGTTTGCCGACGCGTCCGGCCGCACATGCCGGCATGGGTCACGACCAGGGATCGCGCTGAATCCGATCTCATCCACACAGAGGGTGCTAATGGGGATTATGTTGTACCGACGGTGTGACCCGATGCGGTCAGATCGCAACGCACCCGCCTCATTCGTTTCCATGGCATCAAGTTGAGCGCGCGAGCCCCGCGCAACACTGTACGCAACGACCTGAAGAGTATCATGCCCTGATGCGCCCTGACGTCACCCAGATCCTGCAGGCGGTGGAGCGCGGTGATGAACAGGCCGCCGAGCAACTCTTGCCGATCGTCTA
>JAPUGV010000033.1 GCA_027298025.1 Chloroflexota bacterium
TCCGTCAACTCGAAACTACTTTAGAAAACATACGCAAGTGGGAACGCGAGCGAATCCTAATTTGTCTGCAATGGGCACAAAGTACGCATTCGCCGCACCGTGGCGAGCGTCCGCTTCGGAGCAGATCACCATCATTGGAAATGCGGGTCTGCTATTAGGAGTGGTGCTCATCATTTTTCAAATCAATCAGAACTCGGAGCTGGTGCGAGAACAACTCGACCAAATGAGGTGGACGGATGCGATGAATCTGCACCTTGTCATGATGGGCGAAAACCCCGCAACAGCTGTGGCCACGGCAATTGAAAACCCATCTGCACTCTCGTTAGAAGATTCAAGAGTTCTTGATGCTTATCTCACCTATTGGGCAATGTCAAAAGCTCGCGATATCCTCATGTACGAACGCGGCATGACAATCCGTACCCCATCAACCCATACGGAGAGTGACCCTGTTTTCAAATTGGATCTGCGCGTACTGGGTAATGTGTACGCGAAAGCTTACTTTGAGGACATCGGTTTTGGACCCGACGTAACTCCTAGAGCACAAGCTCTGATGGATTCGCTGTCTGGCGGTGAATCCTGGGACGAGTATCAGCGTATTACTGGGAGTATCAGAAAACCTCAATAAGCCACCACTTTAACTTTTGACAGATGACCGGAGTTGGCCGATCAAGCATGAAAAATGGCCGGAATTGAGCGTCAGCTCTTTGTTGCAGTGCGGGAGATAACTACTGCCTAATCCCTAGACTCTGTAGCCGTTAGTCAAAACGAGGCTACGAACGCCAAGAAAGTGCCCTCTGCAGACGCACTTGATTCAGATCAATGGTCAACAAAGCCTTCGGATGCAAGCTCAGGCGCTCAGTCCGGGGGAACTGATGGCTGACATCTTCCTGTCCTACGCATCTGAAGACCGTGAGCGTGTGATACCGCTTGTGGAGGCGTTGCAGGCGGATGGCTTCAGCGTCTGGTGGGATCGGACCATCCAGGCGGGAAACACCTACGACCGGGAGATCGAAGCTGCGATTGGCGAAGCGGCATGCATGGTGGTGGTCTGGTCCGCAAACTGGAAAGGGGCCTTCATCATCGATCCACGCCTCATTCCCAATCGACTTTGTGATCGATTCTGGTGGGTTTTGCACGGATCTCATCGTCGGGGAGCGAGCAGGCGTGCCGCTCGGGGAGACGCAACTAGCTGATGCCCGCTGCAAGCTGACGTATGATCACTCTCCTGGTCCATTATGTACTGTCAGGAGGGCTGGGTAGGTGCCCAATTACACATTCGAGTGCAAGAAATGCGGTGAGTATTTCGATGTCACCGAGAGCATTCAGGATCATGATCGCCATCGCGACAAGTGTCCGAAGTGCGGCAGCAAGGACGTGCGGCAAAAGTTCTCGACCTTTTTTGCCAAGACGTCGAAGAAGTCGTAGCACGTGTGCGGAGTGAACGATAGTCGCGCTCGCAGGCGTGACATCCCTCGCGTTGATTCGCTCGCACAGTAGCTGTTGTGGATACTGATACCGAACAGCCGCAGTCTCGTCTGAAGAAACTGATCGCTAAAGGGAAGGAGCAGGGTTTCTTGACCTACGCAGAGGTCAACGACCACTTGCCAGCCGATATAAGCGATTCCGATCAGATCGAAGACATCGTTCGGATGATCAACGATATGGGAATCACTGTGTACGAAGCTGCACCCGATTCCGATGAGCTGCTCAACGCAGAAGAGAACACCACCGATGAGCTCGCCGCCGAAGAAGCTGCCGCTGCGCTCACGACCGTCGAAACTGAAGTGGGCCGAACGACCGACCCGGTGCGCATGTATCTGCGAGAGATGGGGACGGTAGCGCTCCTGACCCGCGAAGGCGAGATCGCGATCGCCAAGCGCATCGAGGAAGGTATTCGCGATGTGCTGACGGCCCTCGCCTACTTTCCTGGAACCGTGGATTACATCCTGCACGCATACTCCGAGGCCACTAAGGAAGGCAGACTCGCGGACGTCCTGGTCGGGTATCTCGATCCCTGCGATCACATTCCACAAGCCGCCCAAGTGGATCATACTGCCCAGGCGCAAAACAAAGACGACGAGGAGGAGGACAAAGGTCCCGACCCCGTCGAAGCGAAGAAGCGGTTTACCGATCTGAAGCGCGCTTACAACAAGGCGATGAAGACCGTTGCCGCAGAAGGGCGTAGCGGCACGAAGGCGGTTAGGGACCTCGAGAAGCTTGGCCAAGCCTTTTCGCACTTCAAATTCGTCCCTCGGCACTACGACGAGATCGTGTCCATGGCGCGTGATGCGTTCCGCCGCGTCCACCACCATGAGCGCGACATCATGACCGCCGTGGTCCGCCGATCGCGAGTGCCGCGCAAGGTCTTCTTGCAGGAGTTCCTCGGCAACGAGCTCTCGATCGCCTGGGTGAACCGCCACACCAAGGCAAAGCACGACTACAGCATGGCACTGGAGGCACAACGCGACGACATCGCCCGCGTCCAGAAGAAGCTGAAGCTAATCACCCAGCAAACCGGGCTAACGGTTACCGAGATCAAGGACATCAACCGGCGCATGTCGCTGGGCGAAGCCAAGGCTCGGCGCGCCAAGAAGGACATGGTCAGGGCAAACCTTCGCCTCGTCATTTCTATCGCGAAGAAGTACACGTACCGCGGCCTGCAGTTCCTGGACCTCATTCAGGAAGGCAACATCGGCCTCATGAAGGCGGTGGACAAGTTCGAGTACCGCAGGGGTTTCAAGTTCTCGACTTACGCTACCTGGTGGATTCGCCAAGCGATCACTCGATCGGTCGCCGACCACGCTCGTACGATCCGCGTCCCGGTTCACATGATCGAGCGCATCAACAAGCTGCACCGCATCTCGCAACAGATGCTCCAGGAGATGGGCCGTGAGCCTACTCCGGCGGAGCTCGGCGAGCGTATGGAGATGCCCGAGGACCAGGTGCGCCACGTGCTCAAGATCGCCGCGCAGCCGCTCTCAATGGAAACTCCGATCGGCGACGACGAGGACTCGCACCTCGGCGACTTTATCGAAGATGCAACCATGGATTCGCCGATCGACCTCGCGATGGACGAAGGCTTAAAAGAAGCGACTCGCGAGTTGCTCGCCGGCTTGACCGCGCGTGAAGCCAAAATCCTGCGCATGCGTTTTGGTATCGGCATGAACACTGACCACACGCTCGACCAGGTCGGTAAGCAATTCAACGTCACGCGCGAGCGCATACGCCAGATCGAAGCCAAGGCGCTAAGGAAGCTACGGCACCCGAGCCGCTCAAGGCATCTGCTCAGCTTCCTCGACGAGTAGAACGAGACCCGCAAGAGGCCCTCCGAAGAGGGCTTGAATCCACGCTTTGTACAGCTAAAAGCACTATACGCGTTCGTGTTGCTTTAGCCTGTAGGGGATCGCCTATGTGAAGACAATTGGAGGCTCTGAGATCTCGGCTACCGACGTGCTGACTTCTATCTACTCCGAACATGACGGCCCCGCGGCGCAACCTGACGCAGGCGCGTGATTAGAGACTCAGGCTGATCTACGCCTCACCTTACCGGCAGATGCGTATAGCCGTTCACGAATGAAGAAAAAATCAGCCGGTTTACAGCGACGCAACCCGCAGATCTGGATGGTTACGTGGCACCGCCACTCGAAACCATATGAATGGCAACAGAGGATTCGGCAGCCAATACAGCCATCCGAGATTGCGCGATACGCCATCACGCCACGAGAAGTCCAGCCATACGTAGAGGAATTTGTAGACGTACAGTCCGGGTAGGAAATTCACTTTAAATCCGGCCGTCTTCAGATATCGACGTCGGATGTACAAATTGCCTTCAAAAGGCATGATACCCCAACCAATAGGCCCTTCAGCGACGATTTCCCCACTGGGAACATGTGTAATCCTGATGCGCTCTGCGATAGCAATTGCTCCGTCGCCATGGGGTGTGCTGTCATCTTTCGACATGCAAAAACATCTGTCGTTCCGCGAACCTGGAGCGATACCGCGGGGGGAGGTCTGGCGGCGTACGCAAAACTTTGTTTGCGACTGCTAGATTCTATGACCGGTGTTGGCCGATTGTGTCTGCTTAAGAGCGTGATTTACGGGGCTGCTTTTTTGTGCGGTGCGGGATATGTCTACACCCATTGCCAGACATAACCAGGAACCGCCGATTTGTGGCTGCCTGCTACTCCGGACTATCCTCCGACCAAGGATCTTTCTCCAGAAGGGCGTGCTAGACGCCGCGAGTGGTTCACGTGCGCCTAGCTCGACGAGATCCTACTCGACGCGCTGAAAAGTCAGCGAGCCCGCGACATCGGGAGCTGACACGCCATCGGACGACTCGACCGTGAGCCACTCAAGTGTCAGCGTATT
>JAPUGV010000034.1 GCA_027298025.1 Chloroflexota bacterium
TCGTGATCGGCCGCAAGCCCGCCCCCTCGGAACGCCGAATGATATCACCTATCGCGTTCTTTTTGACCGCATCCGGTTTGATGATTGCCAGCGTCCGTTCGGTCATACCGTCATGAGCTCCTCTTCTCTATTCGGTGTGTCTTGAGCTCAAACGTGTCACCTTCTACTGAAAACCACGCAGCCATTCAAGGAGTGTGCGCTACGCGCCCGATATCATCACTCCACCGCGTCTGGCTCTGTGGGATGACGTCGCTTACGACCGGAACCGCTCGGGCAGTTCGTGCGGTTTCACCACGCCCCGTTCAGTGATAATGGCGGTCACGTAATCGGCAGGGGTCACATCGAAGGCCGGATTGAGCACCTCCACACCAACCGGGGCGATCGGCGGACTGCCAAACACGGATATCACTTCCTGCGGCATCCGGTGCTCGATTTGAATCTGATCGCCCGACGCGGTGCTGAGGTCAATAGTGGAATGTGGGGCCGCGACGTAAAACGGAATTCCATGGGCCATGGCTAACACGGCGATCGAGTAGGTCCCGATCTTATTGGCCACGTCGCCGTTGGCGGCAATGCGGTCCGCGCCCACCACGCAGAGATTGATCCGCCCAAGCTTCATCAACGCACCAGCCATATTGTCGGTAATTAACGTGACGGGAATCCGATCTTGCATGAGCTCCCACACGGTCAGCCGTGCCCCTTGCAGAACAGGACGGGTTTCGCCGGCCAACACGCGGATCTTCTTCCCTTGCTCCCATGCCGCACGCACGACCCCAAGAGCGGTGCCATACCCTGCGGTCGCCAGCGCGCCTGCGTTGCAGTGTGTCAGAATCGCATGTCCGTCTGCGACCAGCTCAGCCCCGTGCCGGCCGATGGCCTTGTTCACGGCAATATCGTCATCCAACAGGCGCTGGGACTCCTCAATGAGACCACGCTTGATATCCTCGAGCGGTTTTCCGCGCGATCGCGCAACCGTCTGCTTCATCCGCTCGAGCGCCCAAAACAGGTTCACCGCCGTTGGACGTGTGGCCGCGAGATGCGCGCAAATTTCGAGTACCCCCTGGGCAAAATCCTCGTACTCAGTAACCTGGATGAACTGCGCGCCCAAGGCCACACCCATCGCCGCGGTCACGCCGATGGCGGGCGCGCCTCGGACGCGCAGCTCCTTGATGGCCCGCGCGACTGTGTGGTAATCGCGGCAGTCCAGGAACTCAACGGCCCCAGGCAGCCGACTCTGATCGAGGATCCGTACAGCTCCGTCCCTCCATTCCACAGTCGGTACCATGTGCTCCGCCTTCCGGTCCCAGTGAGGCGAGCGCTGCGCCCTATTCTCGCAGCGAGCCTCGGCCGCGTTCGAGGATCGTAATCATGAGGAGAATCAGCACGGCTTGAGCCAAGAGCATGACGGCGTCAGCTGTATCCGCGTGACGCAGCACCATTGCTGCCAGTCCAAGGCAGATCGTGAGCACAAAAATCATACCCACGCTCGCCTGGCGACTGCCCAAGGCCCGTTCCAAGCGATGATGTAAGTGATCCTGGCCGACGAAGTCAATCCATTCCTTCACCGTTCTGACCTTTTTCGTGAGAACTCGTTCCACCGTGATATGGATCATATCGTAAATCAGCACGCCAAAGATCAGGAGCGGGTTGCTGAATGACACGATCGGGTTGTGGTCTGCCCAGTTTCCCTTCACAGCGAGACAAGCCAGCGTAAACCCCAGGAAAGTCGAGCCGCCATCGCCCAAAAAGATGAGCCCTGGCCGCCGCACACTGAAGTTGTACGGGAAGAAACCTATCCCAGCCCCGATCATGGCGAGGGCCAGCCAGCCGAGATACGGCTGATTGGTGTCGAACGCGACTAGGCCCATGAAACAGGCGATCAAGATTGCCAGGCCCGTGGCTAACCCGTCCATTCCGTCAAAGAAGTTAAAGGCATTTGTAATCCCAACGATCCAGAGGAGCGTCAACAGTATATTGGCGACGTCTCCGGGGAGACCCGATGGGAAGAGCGTGAGCACTTTGCCGGAATAAATGACCAGACCAGCTCCACCGACTTGAGCACTCAACTTGACCCATGCGGGCAACTCCCACTTATCGTCCAGAAGCCCGACCACGAGCAGCAGTGACCCGGAGACCAGAATCGCGATCATCCAGTCAACCAGAATCGAGTTTGCCACGACGGCAACCACGAATCCGAGGTAGAGCGCCAGCCCGCCGATGCGTGGGGTCGGCTCCCAGTGGATCTTCCGCTCTCCAGGCTGATCAACGAGACCCAGACGGTGCCCCAACCTGAACATGATCGGGGTCAAGCCAAAGGAAACCGCGAAGGACAACATGAGAATATAAAGCCAGCGCAGCCCTTCGCTGACGAAGAGATCCCGCACCGGCGTGGCCAGCAACAGCGTCGCACCGGCCAGCCCGACCACGGCGGCCGGCGTGAGCCACCGTGCGCGCCCGGCAGCCGTAGGGTGACGAGTGTCCGTCATGTCAGCTCCTCGCAGAGCGTCCGAATGGTACGCGTCACGTCTTCATCGGTCATCGACGGATAGATCGGAACGGATAGCGCCGTCTCACTGGCCTCCTCACTTTCGGGACAGTCTTCCAAATTCAAATAGCGATGCAGCGCGCGGAACACGGGTCGCCGGCATTGCACACCACGGTGTTCCAATCGCCCCAGGATCTGATCAAGCGAATGCCTCGCGCGATCTGCATGATGAACCCTCACAACATACCGATAGAAGATGTGGGTCCGTCCCTCAGGAATCATCGGCAAAACAAGCCCCGTCCGAGCCAACGCAGCCTGGTAGGCAGCCGCAATCGTCGCTCTCCGGTCCAGGAATGAGCGGAACCGAGCCAACTGGCTTACCCCTAAGGCAGCCTGCATATCTGTCATCTTGTAGTTATACGCGGCTGCGTCCAGGGTTGGCGCCTCATCATAATCCCGCAGCGCCCGACACTTTTCTAACAAAGCCGGATCCCGCGATAAGACCATCCCGCCTTCTCCGGCACAAAACAGCTTGGTTGCATAGAACGAACAGATCGCCATCACGCCAACACTTCCCACAGGACGCCCGGATTCAGTCGCCCCCAGCGTCTGCGCACAATCCTCGATCAAGGGCACCCCGAGGGTCTGCAGCTTGGTGAGATCAGCCGGCAACCCAAACGGGTGTGGAACGATAATCGCCTTGGTCCGGGCGGAGAGGAGCTTCCCCGCCAGGGCCGGGTCGATCGCATACGTTGTCAGGTCAATATCCACGACACGAGGCCCTGCCCCGACGCGAACCGTCGCGAGCCAAGGCGCCGCGCACACATAACTCGGAAGGATCACCTCATCGCCGGGGCCGACTCCCAAGGCTCGGAGCGCGAGTTCCAATGCGGCGGTGCCGGAACTCACGGCAACCGCCCCTGAAACCCCGACGAATGCCGCCATGTCGCGTTCAAACTCTTCTACATGGGGGCCAAGCGAAAGATGGCCGGACTGCACCACCGCGGTCAACGCCCGGACATCGTCGTCGCTGAGGGTCGGCTTCGAATGTGGAATGATCGGCAGCGTCACGGCCACAGCACAGCTAGAGATTGATGAACAACCGCAGTGGGACAAAAGCCTCCGCGTTCTTGACTCGGCCCTGAATGCCGCGAAA
>JAPUGV010000035.1 GCA_027298025.1 Chloroflexota bacterium
ATGAACTGCTCGGGAACATCGTCCATAGCATCGTCGAACTTTGATCTCAACTTTGACCCTCTTATGTTCGTGGTGGCCAGTGTCAGCGATGGTCCAGCGTCAGCATCGAAGATCGTAGAGTCGCAGTCCTTCTCCGGGTACGAGAGGATCATCATCTACGGCGGCATATCCTTGATGCCGTGTGGGACTCTGGCCAACGTGTCGTTCAATGTGCTCGCGGCAGCACCTTCGGGCCAATCTGACCTAACGCTAAGCAACTACATCTTCAGCAATCCCGACGCCACGCCCGTGACGGTCAGCATCAATAACGGCATCTTTCGGGTGATTACGCCAACACCGACGTCTACAAACACCCCTACTCCGAGTAACACGCCGACGCCATCCAACACTCCGATTCCCCCGACGCCGACAAACTCGGCGACGCTCTGGCCGTCGCCCACGGCTAGCCTAACGCCGACGGCAAGCAACACTTCGCCACCCACGGCGACCCATACACCCGGACCGTCACCCACACCAAGCGCCACACCGAAAGGCACACTTACTCCGACTGCGACGGGTTCGGTGACTTCCACAAAGCGAGCCACGACCACCCGCACGCAGACTTCCGAGGGAGCCGGCGAAGGGCTTGAGCTGGAAGGCGCGGCGGCTGCGACGGGCACGGCGCTGGCCGAATTCGAAGGGGCCGTGGCGGCGACCTCCACCGCGCTTGCCGAAGAAGTCGCGGCACGGCCAACCGACCAGATTGTGGCAACCGGACCGTCTTCCGGTCTGCTTCAGCGGCCGGAAGTGTTCGTCACCGCCGGATTGCTAGTGCTTGCGATCGTGCTGGGGGGTGGAGCGGCCTACTTGATCTGGCGCCGGCAACGTGGCTAGCTTGCCGAGAAGAACTGAAGCCACAGGCCTGCTCTTGCATACGATCGTGTTGGGGGGAGGGGCGGCCTATCTAATTCTTGCGCCGCCAGAGAGTCTAAAAGCCTCGATTAAGCGCTAGCCGCCCAGGAAGGCATTCACCACCATTTGAACATCGAGCACATCCACCGAACCATCCGAATTGACGTCCGCACGGGCGACGAATCCCGGATCGGTCTCAGTTCCTAGAAATACATTCACACAGAGCTGAACATCCAGGACGTCGATCCGACCGTCCAGGTTGAGGTCTGCCGGTTGAGGAGTGGGAGAGGGTCCACCGGGCGTCACGGAAGGGGCAGGCGTGGGTGGCACGGACGTGGCGGTGGGGGTCGGCGTGTTTGTTGGCGCCGGCGTCTCGGTCGGGAGCGGGGACGGTGAAGGCGAAGGGAGGGTAGGTTCCGGGCTCGGCGAGGAAGTGTGAGAAGGCGTGGGTGGCACGGACGTGGCGGTGGGGGTCGGCGTATCGGAGGGTGCTGGAGTCTCGGTCACCGTCGGCGTAATACTTGGATCCAGCGTTGGTGTCGGGGTTGGCGGAGGCCCGAAGGGAGTGTCAGTCGACCATTCTGGCCCCGCGGGAGAACCTCCGATGCGGCGTGAAGCATTACTCGGGCCGCCCTCATTTCCCGAGGTGTCATAGGCAAAATTCGCTGGCGAATCGTCGAAATGGTAGAGAGCCACCGTGCTCGGATCAGTTGAGAAGGGCTGGGATGGAACAATGAAATCAACCGAGTAGCGCAGCATATCGGAAATTCGCATCTCATCGATCCACCCGCTGAAGGAGCGCAGGGACGGATCGATCCCGTGCTTCTCAGCTCCCACCACCAGAAACGCGTCATTTATGCAGGGGCCGCCACACAGGTCGAGCGGATCTGCCCCATTGGGATAGGAAATGTCACCATCCGGGCCGTCACCCTGCGTCTGCAGCACTCCATCCACGTACATCCACAGCCAACCGTCAGAAGCTCGCCTTTGCAACGCAACGTGGTGCCATTCCCCGTCATTCATGGCTTCGCTCCCGCAAAGGTTCAACTGGCCGCCCGCCTCTCCTCTCACGCCGAAGACTAGTGCTCCACCTGCCAGTGAAGCGCCGTAGTCACGGCCTTGTCCGGCGCGATCGCGATCCAAAATGACATTGCCCGTCCGCCAGGCATCGGATGCACTGCAAATGGCGAAAGGAGTGTCGTTCTCCCCTGGCAGGGCTTTCATCCACCACTCAATTGTGAAATCGCCTTGCCCTACATCCGCCGGCGCCCCCGAGGATAGATCGTTGAGCCGGATCTTAAGCCGGTCCACATCATCCGCCCCGTATCCATAAAAGCGCAGCGACGTCTGCCCGTTAGAGTAGTAGGTTTGGTAGTCGTTCACAATCCGGCTGTACGCGGGAAGCGCCGTGCCTTCCCTTTCGAAAGAACCGCTATTGTAGGGCACGCTTCCAACATGCACCGTCCAACCCGAGAACTTCACCCCTTCCAGGCTCGTATAGGCACCGTTGTACTTTAAAGTGAAATGCACGTGCGGGCCGGTTGAAAAACCGCCGGCGCAGGTCTCACATGCGATGGTGCCCACCTTGCCGCCTCGGTTCAGAGGCGCCCCGCTGTAAAGGTTTTGCAGGTGGTAGTAGCTCGTCACCCAGCCGCCCCCGTGATCGATCTCCAGCCAGCAGCGGTAGCCAGATGGCCGGTTGACGGTTCCATATCCTGCGGCTACGGCGTACTGGTTTGGGGGTGCAGCGCAGCTGCCGCCTCCAGTGAAGAAGTCGATTGAGCTGAATGGGGGCGGCCAACTTCCCCCGTTCCAACTGTGCGGTCCACTGGCTACCCACTCAGCGCCCAATGGAAATGGCAGCTGGAACAAGTTATCTGGCGGCGTGTTCTGTGGAACGATCTCATTTGAGGTGTCCAGCGGATCGCTCTCCGGAAACATGGCCCCAAAGATGGCCCGGAAATCGCGTGTCATGCCGGCGAACTTCGACTCGTATCCTTCGGGAGCGATATCTGCTGCCATGGCGGCCATCAGCGCAACTGTTCCCGATGATTGCGAAGGATCGAGCGAGGCCGCTGAGCCATCGTGAAGCAGCACGCTCGGGCCGAACGCCGGCACGGGTGTGAAGGCCGGGCGAAGTGCACCCCACGTATGCAAGTGTTCATAAAAGGTCGAGGCTAGGCTCATCGCCGTATCTTCGATCGTTGTCCGTATCTCCTCTTCTGGAATCGAGTACGAGATGCCGGAAACCCAGCCTTGGCGAAGCTCAAGTATGGCAATCAATACCTTGGGATTTACGCTGGAGTAGCTTGCCCAGAGTTCGATATCAGCTGCGTATTCGACCAGGGGCGAGCGCCGGTCGGCCAGAAACGCCTCAATATTGAAATCGCCGACGTTTGGGCCCCATACGAATTGCCCATCGGAAACCAGGGTGATATCTAAGTGCAGCTGATAGGAAGGGGTGCGCCACAGGCTGCCTAACGCAGAGGCATTCGGGAGCCAGTGCTGAGAATCCGAATCTGCCGAGGGAAGCCAACGCAATTGTGCCACTGCTCTCGAACGCGCGAGAAAGGACGGATCGCTGCTTGAGGATACGTTGCCTCCGCCGCCCCTGAACTCGGGAGAGGCGCTCTGCACTCCTTCTCCGCCAGACGATAGGGCTGCGAGCGCCAGTGCAACCAGCAGTATGCGCCAGTTTCTCCTCACCCACTCTCCTCTCTGCCGTCCCGGCGAAATCTATCCACTGCCGCATGCCGGGCGCCTCGATCCTACGGTGCGCGACGTAGGCCCGACAGGGCACTTAAGTCCTTAGAAAAGCCTGATTCAGGGAGAATAGTGCAGGATATGGGCCGTCTATCGGCATGGCTGTGGTATCATCCCGCCAACATCCCAGAGCGAGCGAATGCTTATCCAGAGAGGCGGAGGGACCGGCCCTGTGAAGCCTCAGCAACCTACCGAGAGGTGTGGTGCCAATTCCGGCAGACGGAGTGTCTGGAAGATGAGAGGGAGGCTGGTCAATTTGCCCCTTCTTGCGTAGGAGGGGCTTTCTTTTAGAACGGAGAACGCAATATGACCACAAGCTTCATCAATTCGCCGCGGCTAATGTTCACCTCGGAGTCTGTCACCGAGGGTCATCCCGACAAGCTCTGCGATCAGATCTCAGACGCGGTGCTGGATGCTTGCCTGTCCGCGGATCCTACTTCTCGCGTCGCATGTGAAGCGGCCACCAAGACGAGTTTTATCCTGTTATTGGGCGAAATTACGACCGCGGCTAAGGTCGACTTCGAGGCGCTCACGCGCGAGCTCGTTTTGAAGATCGGCTACGACGATCCTGAGAAGGGCCTGGACGGCAATACCTGTGAAGTGAAAGTTGCGCTGGAGGCGCAGAGCCAGGACATCGCCCGGGGCGTGGATGAGGCGCTTGAGTACCGGACCGGAGAAATCACAGACGACGAGCTGGAGACCCTGGGGGCGGGAGACCAAGGCATGATGTTTGGATTTGCCTGCACGGAAACCGAGAGCCTCATGCCGATGCCGATACATCTGGCGCACATGCTGACCCGCCGCATGGCCAGTGTGCGACAAGAAGGTGTGTTGGATTGGATGAGACCCGATGGTAAGTCTCAGGTGACGGTGGAATATCACAGAGGGCGACCCGCACGCGTCGATACGGTTCTGATCAGCACTCAGCATGCGCCAGAGGCGGAAGAGGAGCAGATCCGATCGGAAGTGACCGAGCATGTCATCATGCCCGTCTTGCCACCCGATATGGTGGACGATGGCATGAAGATTTATGTGAATCCAACCGGCCGTTTTGTTACGGGCGGCCCGCAAGGTGATTCGGGACTGACCGGACGGAAAATTATCGTCGATACTTACGGGGGCATGTCACGCCACGGGGGCGGGTGCTTCAGCGGCAAGGATCCCACCAAAGTCGATCGTTCCGGTGCCTACGCCGCACGCTGGGTGGCCAAACACATCGTCGCTGCCGGTCTTGCTGACAGATGCGAGATCCAGGTGGCATATGCCATTGGCGTGGCTGAACCGTTGTCGGTGAATGTGGAAACTTTTGGGACCGGACGGCTTGAAGATAGTGAGATCGAGCGACTCATCGACGAATATTTCGATCTGCGCCCTGGGGCAATCCTCCGCGATCTAGGTTTGCGCAGCCCAATCTACCTTCCGACGGCAACTTATGGTCACTTTGGTCGAGACGATCTGGATCTGCCCTGGGAGCGATTGAATCGACTGGATAGCTTGCGCGCGGCCACGGGAGCAGTCGCCGAACAGGCATAGATTCGCCCGCGGTTTTTTTGGCAGCTGACATGTATAATCCTCCGCGTGTTAGCCACTAGAATGCCAAGCCCAGAGCCAAAGATGGCACATCCCACCTGGTCTGCGTAGGCTTGTTGGGACCCAAGGTACCGCCAACGGCTTCTCAGATCAAAGGGGAGCCGTCTTTTATTTTTGCGAAGTTTCGAAGGAATTGGACTTTGCGAGGGATATCACGATGACATCCGAGCAGGTAGAAGCTCAAATCGTCGACTGGCCCTGGCCTTTCAGCCAGGCCGATCTGGCGGCGGGCCTACGCCGGCACTTCGAAGATCCCACCATCTGGATCCTCGAGGTAAAGCCCCTCTCTCTTGCGCATGTGAGGCCCTCGATCGGACGAATCCGGGGCGCAGTCATCGCATACGAGGGAGAGCAGACCGCAGGCACCTGTCGATTGATCGTAAAGGAGCCGCGCGGGACTACGCGCACCGGTCTGGCTGGCGCGGGGCGAAGGGAAGTCGGGGTTTATCGATACCTGGCTTCCGAAATCCCCGTCGAATTTCCCAGCTTGATCTCCGCGTCGGAAGCCGGCGATTGGATGATTATGGAGGAGATTTCTCCGGTCCGGGCGCCAGAAGCGTGGGAAGCTGAGGACTACAGGCGTGCGATACAGTCTCTGGTCGTGCTCCACGATCGGTTCTGGGGTCTGTCAGAAGATCTGGCGGCCTTTCCCTGGCTAAGCAGGCCGCTCGGCTCTGATTTCGAGGTCCACGTGGCAGCCGCCTCGAATTCGCTGGAGCGGATCGTGGATCGGGGTCGCCTGTCCAACTGGCCGGACCGGGTGCACACGCTGGCACACTTGATCTTAAATGCGGAAAAGGTTATCGAACCGCTGAAGCAGGAGCCATCGACACTGCTCCACGGAGATTATTGGCCGGGAAATATCTCCGTACTTGCCGACGGACGCCAGATCGTATACGACTGGCAGATGGCCGCGGTTGGGCCGCCGATCCTGGATATCGTGGCCTTCGTAATGAAGAGCGAATGGTGGTTTGGGGGGCTCCCAATCGATCGAGATCAGATCACCCAGGAATACCGAAGGCGTCTTGCGGAACTCTCGGGCAAGGAGTGGGACGAAAGTAGGTGGAGTGAAATGTGGGATCATGCGCTGATGTGGCGGTTCCTACAGGAGTGGATGGATTTGCTGGCTGCCTCGCCCACGACATTGCTGCAAACGAGATCGGAGCAGTTGGAACAGCTCTGGTTCAACCCGCTGGGGAAGGCGGTCACGAAGAGGCTTCTGGCCTAGTTGTGGATAAGATTGAGAGGCGGCCTTATGCCTGAAGAACGCTTGCCGTCGAGATCGGAGAACTTCTCGGAGTGGTACAACCAACTCGTCCTCAAGGCCGAGCTAGCCGACTACGCTCCTGTAAGGGGCACGATGGTGGTCCGGCCGTATGGTTGGGCACTGTGGGAGAACATTACGGCCGCTCTCGACAGCCGCTTCAAGGCTACCGGCCATGTGAACGCCGCGTTTCCGCTGTTCATCCCCATGAGCTTCCTCCAGAAGGAGAAGGATCATGTGGAGGGCTTCTCCCCACAATTGGCGGTGGTGACCATCGGCGGAGGGGAGGAGCTGGAGGAACCACTCGTCGTGCGGCCGACCTCCGAGACCATCATCGGGCACATGTACGCAAAATGGATCGAATCCTATCGCGATCTTCCGGTGCTGATCAACGTATGGAACAGCGTCGTGCGGTGGGAATTGCGCACGAAGTTGTTCCTGCGCACAACGGAGTTTTATTGGCAAGAAGGGCACACTGCGCACGCCACGGCTGAAGAGGCGAAGGCGGAAACGCGGCAAATGCTCGAGGTTTATGCTGATTTTGCCGAGAACGAGGCTGCAGTACCGGTGGTCATGGTTCGGAAGAGCGAGAGCGAGAAGTTTGCAGGCGGAGTCAATTCCTACAGCATCGAAGCGATGATGGGCGACACGCGGGCGCTGCAGGCCGGCACCTCGCACTACTTGGGCGAAAACTTTGCGAAGGCATTCTCGATCCGGTATCTGGATCGCGATAATACTCTGCAGTATGTCAGCACAACCTCTTGGGGACTCTCGACGCGTTTCGTGGGTGCCATCATTATGGTGCATGGAGACGACCAGGGCTTGGTCCTGCCCCCACGGTTGGCACCCTTCCAGATCGTGATTGTCCCGATCCACAAGAATGAAGAGCAGCGCCGCGCGGTATTGGAGCAAACGGAAGCGATTCGGCAATCGCTTGGGGATTTCAGGTTGAAGGTGGATGATCGTGAGGAGGTCACACCCGGATTCAAGTTCAACGATTGGGAGATGCGCGGGGTGCCGTTGCGAGTAGAGATCGGGCCGAAAGATGTAGAGCAGGGTCAGGTCACCCTGGCCCGACGCGATGAGAAGGGTCGCACTCACACGCCCGCGGAAGGTGTCGCAGAAGTGGTGCGAGCGACCTTGGACGAGATCCAGGCCAACATGCTCACCAAGGCCCGCGAGTTCATGCGGGAAAACACTCACGACCCCGCCGACTACGCCGAATTTCAAGAAGTGGTCAAGGCTGGCTGGGCCGACGTCTGGTGGTGTGCTGAGGCGGATTGTGAAGCCAAGATCAAGCAAGAGACCAAGGCCACGAACCGCGGCATCCCCCTCGATCAGACCGGCGGGGAGGGAGTGTGCATCCGCTGCGGCGACCCGGCCCGCGAACGCGCCATCTTCGCCCGGGCTTATTGAACATGCCCGCGATCGACCCACACCGACTGGCCAGGCAGCTCGACAACCTGAGAACGCAATCGAGCGATCCAGATCAGATTGCGCGCGATGTGGGGGAGCTCATCGAAGAGTACTCCGATCCAACCCGATCTCGCGCGGCAGCAGTACCCGCCCCTGTCATCCGATCGCTGCGAGCAACACTCCATCAACTGGGACAGCAGAGAGCCATTTCCGAGGCGTTGTGGAAATGCGGCCTTCCCGACGCGCGGCTGCTGGCCGCGGGGCTCCTGGAGCGGGTCGAGGATGCGGAGGTCGCGGCAACCGCCGAAGGTTGGGCAGGCCAGAATGTGCCGATTGGGATCGTTCGCGAATTGGGGGAACGAGGCCTATCTGGCTGGCGGCGAGCAGATCCTATCGGCTTCTTGGTTCACATTACGAGCTGGCTGGACAATCGAAGACGGCGCAGCCGAGTCCTGGCCGTTTACGCGCTGAGAGGGAGAGTCAGGGATGCCGATTTTGAGGATTTGCCATCGGCGTTCGGGCTCGTTGAAGGCCGGTTGGCCGGAACTCGAGGCGAGATGCGGGAGGCGCTGGTCGTCTTGATCACATCCCTTGCAGAAGTGGCGCCCGAAGAGACCGCCGGCTTCCTTGATGACGAAGAATCCAGCCCTCTGACAAGGGCGCTCAGGGCGCGATTTAATACCAAAAGGGTCAGAGTGGTATAATCTCGCGTTTGACGAAGGTTAAGCCCCCTAGGAACTCTTGTACATGACGCTTACGAAGGAAGAAAAGACTCAACTGATCGGCGAATTTCATCGGCACGATAGTGACACGGGGTCGCCGGAGGTCCAGGTCGCGATACTCACGCGCCGAATTGAGCAGCTTACACAGCATCTTAAAGAGCATAAACACGACGAATCGTGTCGCCGCGGTCTAATCATGATGGTTGGACAGCGGCGAAGGCATCTGGCCTACCTCAAAAGAGAGAATTCAGATGCCTATATGTCGATTACGGACCGTTTGAGCATCCGGCGCAGGTAGCTAGTCGGTCGGACGGCCGGAGAGATTATCCGCCCGCTTTTTTATTAGGGGGCACCTGGGTTAAATAGGAGAAAAATCGGTCTTTAGGCTCGGGCAAGTTGAAGGGTCGGGAATTGGAGCCCGTCGTTCAGGCCAATCGCTTGAAGGCCGCGCTCCAGTACCTGACCCTCGCTGGCCCCGGGTCAGGAGGGTTATCCATGTTAGGTGACAAACAATTTGATGTAGTCGTGGATGGCAAGACCATCACGATCGCAACCGGCGGCTTCGCTGAGCAAGCCGGCGGAGCCGTAACGGTGCGTCAAGGCGACACGCTGTTGCTGGCTACGGCCACTATGAGCCGTACTACACGGGAAGGCATCAATTTCTTCCCCCTGACGATCGATTACGAAGAGCGGATGTACGCCGGGGGCAAGATCCCCGGTTCTTTCTTTCGCCGCGAGGGCCGACCGCCTGAAACGGCTATCCTGATCGATCGATTGACGGACCGCCCCCTTCGTCCCCTGTTTCCAAAGGATATGCGCAACGATGTACAGGTGATCATCTATTCGCTTTCGTCTGACGGCGAAACGCCCATCGACGTGCTCGCTATCTTGGGGGCCTCCGCTGCGCTGACTATTTCGGATGTTCCTTTCGACGGCCCCGTGGGCTCCATCCGCGTGGGGCGGAACCCGGAGGGTGAATTCATTTTCAATCCCTCCTATCAAGAAGCCGCCTCGAACGGACTGGACCTTCGCATGGCCGGCAGGCGGGATGCCATCATGATGGTGGAGTGCAATGCCGACGAGCTCGATGAGCAGACCATAGTGTCGGCCCTGGAAGCCGGCCACGACGAGATGATGGCGCTGATCGAGGTTCAGGAGAAAATGCGTGAGGAGCTCGGCAAGGCCAAGAGAGACTATCCGCCCTTCGCGCCAGAGCCGGAGGTTGAGCAGGCGATCGCGGAGTGGGGCGAAGAAAAAATCAAAGAGCTGGCAAACGCTACCCATGATAAGGCCGGTTTTTACAGTGCCATGGACGCCTTCGTCGAGGAAGCCACCGAAGCACTTGAGGAGCAGAAAAGCTCGGATGTGCGAGACGTGCTCTGGAGCAAGGTCAAAGGCGCCGTGCGAGAGCGCGTATTGAGTGGGGGAACGCGCCTTGATGGTCGCGACCCGGGTGATCTGCGGCCTCTCGACGTACAGGTCGATCTCAGTCCGCGGGCTCACGGTTCGGGTCTGTTCAAGCGGGGTGAGACCCAAGTCCTTACGCTGGCGACGCTCGGCACGCCTCGCGAGCGACAGGAGCTCGACATCCTTGCCCCAGTCGAACAGAAGCGGTACATGCACCATTACAACTTCCCTCCCTTTTCCACAGGAGAAACCAAGTTTCTGCGGGGCGCCTCGCGGCGAGAGATTGGGCATGGCGTGCTGGCCGAGCGTGCGCTTCTTCCGGTAATGCCCTCACAAGACGAGTTTCCCTACACGATGCGGCTGGTCTCCGAGGTGCTTTCATCCAACGGATCTACTTCTATGGCCTCCGTTTGCGGATCGACGATTGCGTTGCTGGACACAGGCGTACCCATCAAGGCACCTGTGGCAGGAATCGCAATGGGACTGATCTCGGACGGCGAACGCAACGCCATCCTCACAGATATTCAGGGCGTGGAGGACCAGCTTGGCGATATGGACTTCAAGGTGGCCGGCACGCGGGAGGGAATTACAGCGTTACAGATGGATATCAAGATCAAAGGAGTGACTTCCCAGCTAATGTCCGATGCTCTTGCCCAGGCTCTCGAGGCGCGTCTAACCATTCTGGACAAGATCGCGGAAGTCATTCCGGAACCGCGGAAAGAGATGAAGCCGCATGCCCCTCGCATGACGGTGATCAAGATCGATCCACAGAAGATCGGCGCAGTGATAGGCCCAGGAGGAAAGGTCATTCGCGGTATTCAGGACGAGACCGGCGCCCGCATCGACATCGAGGACGATGGGACGATCTACATCGCTTCGACGGATGGTGAGGGGGCGAAAGCGGCCCTAGAAATGGTCGAGCGCCTGATTGAGGAAGCTGTGGTGGGCCGCATCTACACGGGCAAGGTCGTGCGCACGACGGATTTCGGCGCATTTGTCGAGATCCTGCCAAACAAAGATGGCCTGGTGCACATCTCGCAGCTGGCGCCTGAGCGTATAGAAAAGGTTGAGGATGTCGCCAGGGTGGGAGAAGAGATCACGGTGATGGTAACTGCGATCGATCCCGCGGGCAAAATCCGCCTCTCTCGAACGGCAGTGTTGGAAGGTTGGACGTTGGATGAGGCCATAGAGCGGGATCGACCTCCGAAGCGAAATTCGCAGCGCAGAGGCCGCCCTCGGCGCGATAATCGTTCCAGGTAATAACCTCCGTCGAGCAGCACCGCGATGAGTGACGATCCATCGATCCAAGTAGAGAGCGCGGATTCGCCGGTCTGGAAACAAAGCACGCGCCTGATGGTGGGCACGCTGCTCATCTTGCTCGGTATCGGGCTTCTCTATCAGCTGCGCCAGTTTTTGATTCCGTTCATCCTGGCGCTACTCCTGGCCTATATTCTCCACCCGATAGTGCTTCGTTTACAGCGATCGGCGGGGATGAGACGCGGCTTGGCGGTGGCGCTACTTTATGTGGTGATCGTAATCGTCTTGCTGGCCGCCACGACCGGACTCGGCATCGCAGCCGCCAATCGTGTGTCGGCCTTCGGGGAGTATCTCTCTAGCATCTCGACCGATCTGCCTGAATTTATCAGGGGTCTCCTGGCGCTGGAGTTCATCATCGGGCCATGGACGATCAATCTAAGCGAAGCCAACCTGGAACCATTTGTGGACGGCATAACGTCGGCGGTGACCCCTATCATTTCTCAAACCGGCAATATCCTTGCAGGAGTGGCTGGAGCGACCGCCACCTTTGTTGGGACCAGCGTGCTGGTCCTGGTGATCAGCTTCTACTTGCTGCTCTACCTGGAACGTTTCGGCTGGGCGATCATCGGCTGGGTGCCGGGACCTTACAAGTCCGACGCAAGCCGCATTATGGCCGATGCGGGCTCGATTTGGCAGTCGTTTTTCAGAGGCCAGCTGATCATGGGACTCGCGGTTGGAACCATGACGGCGGTCATCATGTCCATCCTGGGTCTTCGCAATTCAATTGGGCTCGGAGTGCTGGCCGGCGTGCTCGAGTTTGTACCCATTTTTGGCCCCTGGATCACGGCCATCGTTGCAGTGCTTGTCGCCTTGTTCCAGGAGACCAATCCCTGGGGCCTCACTCCGATTAGCTATGCCATCATTGTATTGGCGGCTGGAATACTGATCCAGCAGATCGAAAACAACTTCCTTTATCCGCGCGTCATTGGACAGAGCCTGGCTCTGAACCCGCTCGTCGTACTGCTCGCAGTATTGGCTGCCGGCAGCCTGTTCGGAATCGTTGGCCTGCTGCTTGCGGCACCTGTAGTGGCGACCGCCCGCTTGGTTTTGGGCTACTTGTACTGGAAGACCGTCGGCGTCGACCCGCCCAAAAGCACCTTCGTTATGCGAGCGGGTGGAAAACCCTCTATGTATCGGCAGCTGGCTGAACGCATTCGTAATCTCAGGAAGCCTGCAGAAAAGGCAGACGCCTGAGATCTTTGCGCGAAGTTGTCCGCAGGCTGCTGAACCGTACCCAACAGGCCGCACCGCCAGATCCGGAGTATTCGTACACAATCTATTGGACAAAGATGGTCCGCAACTGGGACGATGCGCAGCGGGCGGGCGCGCTTTCAGCCGTGGAGCATCTAATTGAGCAACCGGAGTTTACGCCCACCGCGTTCGAGCGCCGTTATCAGGATGCCCGGATCGATGATTCGATGCATTCTGGGGAGAGCCTCCTGGCCCTGCACAAGGTGCTAAAGGCCTTCGAAAGAGAATAGGCCTCGGGATCGGACAGACCTTCCATCAATGGAGTATGATATCCACTTGTACTTGACATAAACGTCTCAAAGACCGGGCGGAATTCAGGAGGGAACCCAGAAGGATCGAGAAGTTGGAAATGCGAACGCTCGGTGCTATCATCGCCGGGGGGTTGACACATGGCCCAGAGAAGTGAACTCATCAGCTGGGAGGAAGTTGACCGGCTGATCCAGCACCTCATCCCGCAGTTTCGCACCGAATTCGACGCCATGGTGATCATCACCCGTGGCGGCATTGTGCCTGGAGGCATGTTATGCGAGGCACTGAACATTCAGGACGTCCTGACCGCCGCCGTAGATTTCCCCTTTGAGGTTGAGCGCCAAGCGGCAAAACTGTATGCTTGGCCGGCCTTTATACAGTTTCCAGACGACGATCAGCTGCGGGGTCGTGAGGTCCTAGTCGTGGACGATGTTTGGGGATCCGGGAGGCACATCACGGCGGTAAAGAACCGAGTTCTCGCCGCTGAGGGCACTCCCTACACCTGCGTTCTTCACTTTAATCCGTACCGCAGCCTTTTCAGCGAAGCGAAGCCTGACCATTACGCAGCCACAACCGATGCATATGTCGTCTATCCCTGGGAGGTCGATCGGGGACCGGACAAGGTCCTGCTCGACCCATCGAATTAAAGCAGGTCCCAGAAGTGCATTATCGTCGAGTAAAAGGCGGTTGATTGACAACCCAAAGGGGCCCCTGTATAATTTCCGGGCGCTGGGAACAAGCTCGCAACTGGATCGTTGGCGGAGGAAGAATAGGAGCAGCCAGACAGATCGCTCACGAACTCGTTGCAATCCAAAAGTGGCTTGATCTCGCGGATCAGGCCAATTTTATTTAATGGAATCTAAGGAAGATCTACAGCAATTACTAACTGAGGCGGGGGAAGTCCCCGATCCTCGCCGCGGCGACCTGCTCACGGGGCGCGTCCTATCCACCGACTCCTACGGCATGATAGTGGATTTGGGCTTGAAGCGGGATGGCGTAGTCTCAAGCTCGGACCTTGAGCTGTTGCCGCCGGAAGAGGCCAATCTCAATGTCGGAGATGAGATCTCGGTCATGGTGGTCGATCCGATCGATCATGATGGCAATCTCGTGGTCTCGGTGGCTCAAGCACGCGAGAGCGACGATTGGCTGCGTGCCAAGAGCCTGATGGAAAGCGACACCATGCTGGAAGCAAGCGTTGGCGGCTACAACCGGGGCGGGCTGATCGTTCCATTCGGACGTCTGCGGGCGTTTGTGCCTGCTTCCCACATCACCGATCTCCCGCGTGGGATGGACGAAAAATCGCAGTTCGAGCACCTGGCGTCCTTTGTCAATAAGACGCTCCCGCTCAAAGTGATCGAAGTGGACCCGCGTCGTAGAAGGCTTGTGCTCTCGGAACGGAAGGCCATCCGCCAGTGGCGGCAGGAGCAGAAATCCCGCGTAATCGAGACGCTGGAGATGGGGGAAGTTCGAACGGGCAAGGTGACCAGCCTGCGAGAATTCGGCGCTTTCGTAGATATCGGTGGGGCGGACGGATTGATCCATATCTCCGAGATGTCCTGGAACCGGGTGGAAGATCCATCGGATTTACTGCAGATCGGGCAGGAAACTGAGACGATGGTTATCCGGCTCGACAAAGAGGCCAATCGAATTGGACTAAGCTTGAAGAGACTGCAGCCTAACCCATGGGAAGCCGCGGCAGAGAAAATCGCGGTAGGTCAGGAAATGGAGGGCACGATCGCACGCTTCGTATCGGCCGGAATTTACCTCCAGTTTGACCTGGGAATTGAGGGTTTGCTGAAATCAACGGAGGGGTTGGCGCACCTCTCTAAGGGCGAGACCGTAAAGGTGCGGGTGATATCGTTTGAACCAGAACGCGAGCGTCTGGACCTCGAATGGACAGACTCACAGGAATTATCGAGCTAGGCTCAGAATAGAAGTGAGGTAATAGGCATATGGCGACCGTGATCTTGCGACCGAACGAATCTCAGGAGCAACTCTTGAAACGCTTCCGGAAGAAAGTCGCGAAAAGTGGCATCCTGAGCACGGTGCGGCGCAAGCGCTGGTTCGTGTCAAAGAGCGAGCTGCGAAGGATCCAGCGCAAGAAGGCCATTCGGCGCTTGAAGCGCCGAGAGCGGAAATATGTGCCGCGGGCCAGGCGACCCGCCTAGGAAATCCAGTGCCGAAAAAAGAAGAGAAAATTGAAGTTGAGGGTACGGTTGTGGAGGCCCTGCCAGCGACCCAATTTCGGGTCGAGCTGGATAACGAACATGTCGTCCTCGCATACTTGTCGGGGAAAATGCGAAGATACTACATCCGAATCTTGTTGGGGGATCGAGTTCGAGTAGAGCTTTCCCCCTACGATCTGACACGCGGAAGAATCACCTATCGATTCAAGAAGAACCAGGCCCGCCCCGCATAGTCAGCATCCTGACCAACCACCTATTATCGAAACCAAAAAATCCGCCAAGCCGGCGGGTTTCGATCTAACAGGCGCGAGCTATTACGCAGGTTAGCGCCTATCGGCATGAGCGCAGCTCAAAAACCACGCTGCGCCATTCCCCGGTCTCCATGATCCGTTCTACCTGAAGGTCAT
>JAPUGV010000036.1 GCA_027298025.1 Chloroflexota bacterium
CCTCGATCAGAAGGCCAAGGTGAAAGGGGATCGCGCCCGGTCGGCACTGCTGCTGACAGGGGAGGAGAGCTATGATAAAGAAAGGTATGTAGAATTGCTCCTCCGGGCCGCCGAAACCCTGCTCACCCCGGTCGGCTATCCCGCCGACCGCATCCAGTCCTTGCTCGACATGTCTTGAGCTCTTCGGGCACGTGATAATGAATGCGGTGGCAACTGCGGTCCAAGGGAAACATGTCGCCGAACTCTAATTCGAAGGGGGGTACAATGACTCGTCTTCATAAAATGCTCATTCGACACGAAGGGTTACGCCTCAAGCCCTACCGTGACACTGTAGGGAAGCTCACGATTGGCGTTGGCCGGAACCTAGACGATGTGGGAATAACGCGCGAAGAGGCGCTCATACTGCTCGATAACGATATCGCCAAGGTCAGGCGCGAGGTCAATCGAACGTTCCCGTGGTTCTCTCATCTCAACCCCGTACGGAAAAACGTCGTGCTGAACATGGTATTCAACATCGGTCTCCCGCGATTTCGCCAATTTAAGAAAACCATCGCCGCCATAAAGGCGAAAGACTGGGAGGAGGCCGCTAACGAGATGCTAGACAGTCGGTGGGCAAGACAGGTAGGTAGGCGCGGGAGAGAGCTGGCTGCGATGATGAAGAACGGAAAATACAACGTGAGCAAAATCGCTAAATGGTCGAGACAGCCAAAGGGAATTGGGTCAGGGCGAAGGGGTAGGCCCGGGGTGGGGTGAAGCTACACGCGGGGAGTAGGTAGGCTACATCATCCTCGATCGGAAGGCCAAGGCGGGAGGGGTTTATCCGAATATTGTGTCGGAATTTAACGCTTGACATGGGTTTCAGTTGGTGATTAATTCCAAGTCCCCAGTACATTCCAGCCCTAACAACAGATAAGCTACCTGTTTTGTGAGGAGGAAGAGTCCGATGGACTCGGGGTAGCTGAGAAGCAGTTTCACGGCCTTAGGGATAAGAGGACGAACCAGAGCATTCAGAAGCCCTCGCGGGTGAGCCTTACCCGCGGGGGCTTTTTGTTTTGCGCCTAGGGAAGGCGGTCCTGGGGGAAGAGTTACCCCTACGAAAACGGACACGCAACTGGAAGAGGAGGGGAGCAAGTCTCGAGAAAGTGGATGGTTCCTCCGCCTTGGCACGAAGCACCTGTCTCCTTAACCTGTCCTCACCCAAAAGGGAGTTCTTATCACTTTATCACTCAACGAGACCACAGCGCATCGTCAGTCCCCATGCCAAGCCACACTCCTAGACGAGCACACGGAAACGGAGCGATAACGGCTCGCTTCCCATCGACTCTGACAATGCGTATCCAAGAAGGGGTCAATGCCATGCACATTTCACTCTCCCGCCGCATCGCACTCGGCGGCACTTTACTCGTCTTCCTTTTAGAAACGGGATGCGCCGTCATACCGCAGAAGGAGTTCAACGCCTATCGCGCCGCATTTGCAGAAGTCAACAGTGCCACAGAACAGCTTCTCGTCGAGTACGGCGCGGCACAGCGGGTGGAGGTGAAACACAAAGCGGGGAACACACCCGTTGCTACCCAAAGCGCCCCATATCCCCCGACTGTGAACTTGAGCCTCAGCACTTCCAACACTCTAAATGCCGATCCTGTGGACGTGCGGCGCCAGGGTCTCGAGGTCGTAGCAAATTTCAACGACGTGCTTGTCGTCCTCGCCGAAGGGAAGAGCATTCAAGAAGTCAGATCCAATGTCGACACGCTCATCGGTGGGCTAAACAACCTTTCTGAGCTTCTCGGCGTCGCCAAGGCGATCCCGTATGCAGGACAGATCGTGTCTCTCGTGTCGACAGTGGTCGTCAAGCTGGAAGAGGCCAATAACCGGCGGCAATTCATTGCTGCCGTCCGGGAAGGTGAGCCGATAATCCGTGATATTCTGAGCCTGTTTGCGCAGGACGCCGAAACTATCTATAAGATCAGGGCTGCCCAGGCTGACCGCAACTGGACGGAGCACCAAGACGTGGTTGCCACCCTTGTTCGCCAAATGCGCAAGGTGTCCAAGGACCACACGACACCGACCGGAAACCGGGCAAAGAAGCTGGCTGACATCGAGAAGAAGGTCCGTGCCGTCCTGGATCGCGCAGGATTACAAAACAACAGCGAGAAGCTGCCAACGGATGGTAACAGCAGGTTTGGAGAACTCACTCTGAGTCAATTGGAACAGACGCTCGCACAAGCGGAAGATGCCGCCCGGAAGTACGAGGCGGTGCTCGAGGAGCAGAACGCATTATATAAGCTGGTCGTTTCGTACGGAGGTTTACTGGCTCAAACCAACTCCAGCCTCATCGCAGTACGAGCGGCTTTGGATTCGCCGCCAGACATTCGTGCCCAGGCGAATAACCTTGTAGCATTTGTCTTCGCGGTCAAGCGAAACTGGGAGGCGTTGAATGATGCGCGGCGTGCCGCCGCTGGAAGCTGAGTCACGCAACAGGAGGTATTCTCGATGAGCTACCAAACTGAACTAAACAGACTCCAGTCCATCATCACCGCCGACAGTTCGACCGACGAGCAGAGGGAGGCGGCGAGAGAAGCGAAGAGCATCCTGATCGACAACAGGATCGACGACCTCTTGAAGGAGTTCGAAGACAGAACCGAGCAGTACAACGCGTTAATCGAACGGCTAAAGGGTGTCGTCGACAAGATCTCCGCCAACCAGTTGACTGGTGTCATCGATGGCATGAACGACGTCGTGAAAGATGTTCAGGCAGCTGCCGGTACCGGAGATAATGGCTGACCCGTAGCTGACATTGATCGCATTCTTTCTCGTTCTTCCGTCGACCGAGAGTCCTGTCCCTATCGAAAAGACTTTGTTGCAGCGCGAGATGCGGAAAACTCTTCCTCGTGGCGAGCTTCCTCGTTAGTGTGGGAACGGCGGACAATCAACAACTGCTGCTTGAGTATGAGGTTCTCGGCGAGGACGGCCTTCGTGCCACCGGGCCCGAGCAGTTTGGCCACGGTGGTCAATAAGTGGGCGAAGAGCACGATCACCTCCTTCATCGCGGGGCAGAGTAGGGTAGGCGACCGTTAGACGCAAGATTGTCCAAGGGCCAAAGGGCCCCCCCGAGAATCTCAGATCGAGTATTCAGATGCACAGATCCCGCCCGCTGCCGAATACCTTTACCGCGACCCTGAATACTCTCTGGATGTGTGCGTATCCTGATTTCAAACCGGAGAGCAGGGTGAGGGGCCTCGTCTACCCAGATGGGGCTACAGACACAATCCCGTCCGCTGCCACAGCCCTCAGCCGCCCTCCACTAACGGCTTCTATCACCCTTCGGAAATCCGCCTCCACCCCACCCTCCATGTCTTGGGGTACCTTTCCCCTAACCGCCGTATCTCGTGGTCTCTTTTGCCTTGACGCGAAGCACCTGTCTCGTTAGATTGCTCTCACCCAAAAGGGAGTTCTTATCACTCGGGCGGCCTATCGAGCGGCGTCTCGTGAGGACCGGCAGCGTATCGCATGGGAGTCTTGAAGCGACGAGGGCTAGACCGCGCCAAGTTCTTCCAAATTACGAGAAAGAGGCCGCGCTATGGCTGAACAGACCTCGAGAGCGAGATACTGGCTCTCCGGGATAATCACCGGCCTCGCCCTGGCGCTCGCCGCCGTTCACCTCCTGGTCCCTGACATCAAGATCGACGCCATCACGATCGCGCTGCTCATTCTAGCCATGGCTCCCTGGCTCGCACCGTTGCTGAAGACGATCGAGTTGCCTGGCGGCTGGAAGTTTGAGTTCCGCGAGCTCAAGGAGAAGGTGGAGCAGGAGCTGCGCGACAACGTCCAACAGGTTCGCAACATCGCGGAACGGGTGGAGGAGATTGCGCAGTTCGCGATTACGGGCGCCGCGCCGGCGTTGCTGAAGGATCGGCTGGCGCGAGAGCTATCGGAGTACCGGAACTACATGATCGCCCTCGGCGTGGATCTCATCGGCGAGCCTCCTCCGACGGTGGAGATCCGTGAGGACTACGACAACGCCCACTACGACTCCGCGAAGAACGAGATCGTCGCGGGCCCGCACTTCGCGTCGAGCGATGTGCTGTTCCGCGAGTACTCGCATCACGTTCTCGACAAAGTGCGCGGTCAGATCGGGCTCGTGGGCGCGCAACAGGATGCGGTCGAGTCTGGTTTGGCCGACTACTTCCCGTGCAGCTACCGGGACGATCCCGAGCTGGGACGAGAGGTCGCCGCGTACCTGCGCGGTAGCATCGGCTTCGACAAGATGGCGATCCGCGACCTGAAGAACGAGATGCGGCTCACCGACCTCGATGCTCCTCACATCGTGCAGGCTGCGGGTGAGGTCTGGGGCGGTGCCTTCTGGGAGGTCCGGGAGCTGCTCGGCAAGCACACCGCCGACCAACTGCTGCTGAAAGCATGGGCGGAGGTTCCCGCAAGCGCCAATGCGGAGCCGCTTTTCGTGCAGCGGATCGCCGAGCTCGCCGGTGCCCAAAAGCAAGGCGTGCTGGCGGTCTTCGAGCGACGCTCGCTGGCGCACTGAAGCAACTGCAAGCCCCGCAAGTACTTAGCTTGACGGGGCGTTTCTTGTTACGCCTGCTCGGCCGGCTGGCGAGGAATAGCTGAAACCTATCCGCCGGTCGTGGGTAACCACATCTCCCCGCACCTAACTCCCCTAAAAACAACTACGAATCGCCAGCTTCAGCCGGGAACCCAAGCGAGATCCTAATTACCGGCAAACAGTCAAGAATCGAAAGAGCGCGGAGCAGAGACTGCGTGAACAGCACGAGGAAGATATGAGGAATGATCCCGAATACCCGAAAAACTACCGCCTGATCTGTGAGACTGATGGGGGAGCTACAATGCATATCTACCGATTCCTCACCATCACGGTGATCTTGCTTCTCGTCATAGGCGTTGGGAGGATGTGTTAACGACAACACGATCACGGACCCAACACCTGACGTCGCAATAGGAGAGATAAAGCCCACCGTCCATACCTTTACAGCCCAAGGCGACACGCTGAGCTTCACTGCGCGAGGATGGGGGTCAGGATGGGGGTCAAATCTTTACCCTTGATCCAACCTGATCTCCTTTATATCCTTATCGTTTAAAGACTCCCGGCCCTGTTATATCCTCCCTTATATTGTTCCTTAACAACCCCTTTATCTACTTCTCGATCAAAAGGCCAAGGTGAAGGGGGATCGAGCGCGACCTTCGGTTTTGCTGACAGGGGAGGAGAGCTATGAAAAAGAAAGGTATGGACGTGGTCGGGCGAGGGATGCCGCGTCGTTGAACGAGAGCTCACCGCATTTCGCCGCCGCTATCCTTTGGAGGCTACAAAACAAGGAATTGTGACATGGGCTTCAGAGCCATTCACGCCGTCGTACTACTCGCAATCATCTTGGTGAGCGCATGGGTTCGGGCGGACGAAGCCACCTGGAACGTGATTCCGCTGGAGCTCCCCGAGCGCATGGCGTGACCGTCGTTCGACCCGCTCGCCACGTGGCCAGCTCCCGGGGCCTTGACCGACGTGGAGAAGGCCTCGCCGGAGAAGCGGCCGGACCCTCGCGACGTCGAGGATCTGCTATGGGCGGCCCGCCTGGTGGTTCGGAAGAGCTGGCTCCCCGAGGAACCGCAGAAGTCGCTCGCCGTGGACGATCGGGGTCGCCTGTTCCTGAAGCTTCAACAGGGGAGTGAGACGGGACTCGCGTCGATGCACATGTATCGGGGCTCTGGGCTGCCGCATACGCCCTTCGCCATGGTCGTCCGCTCCGCGCAGCCGGATCCGAGTACGGTCGGCGAGCTGCGCGAGCGAGTCGCGAATTACGGGGACACCATACTTAATTCTTGAGGTTGATCTTGCGTCGCGATAAGCAAGAAGTTGGGGTCAGAGAACAATTTCCTTCAGCGGGGGCGCGTGATCGCAACGGGGGACTTTCAAAAGCAGATAGAGGCGAGGGTCGGGAGACGATCACGAGGAGGCCCGATCATGGCTCGAACATTCCGCGTGGGCGATTGCGTCCTCATCCCGGACGGCCGTATCGGTCGCGTCCGGGAAGGGAAAGAAAAAAGGTGTCAGGAACCTTTTATTGACCGTGTGGCAGCACATTTCCGGGGACAGGATATACCAATTTGGGTTTGGCGCTAACGGAAAAAAAGGTGCGATAGAGTAGCAGTATGGCGCGTCTAATGATATATACTGTCCCCAGCAACTGAAATCAATCTCGTTGCGAAGGGAGTACGGAGATGGCCGTCCCGATGATCGTGATCCTGGTTCATGGTTGGAGTGTCACACATACCAATACTTACGGGGAACTGGCCGCGCGCCTGAAGACCGAGGCTAGAACACGGGGTCTTGCGGTCGACATCAAGAACATCTGGCTCTCGAAGTACGTCAGTTTCGCGGACGAGGTTCGCCTGGAAGACCTTGCCCGCGGCTTCGAGGCGGCGATTCGCCGAGAGTTAGGGAAGGAACTCAAAAAAGGGCGCCGATTTGCGTGCATAACACATTCGACCGGTGGCCCGGTGATCCTCGACTGGTGGAATCGCTTTCATCCGGAAACCGGTACCGAAAAGTGTCCGATGAGTCATCTGGTCATGCTTGCGCCCGCCAATTTCGGCTCTGCGCTGGCACAACTGGGGAAAAGCCGGGTCAGCCGCCTTAAATCGTGGTTTCAAGGGGTTGAACCGGGTCAGGGTGTCCTTGACTGGCTCGAATTGGGAAGCCCGGAATCCTGGGATCTGAACTATGACTGGATTCATCGCGGCACGAATCCGGTTGAAGGAGACCCTCCGGTCTTCCCGTTCGTTCTTACTGGGCAGACGATCGACCGAAAGCTGTATGACAACCTGAATACGTACACCGGTGAGCTTGGGTCTGATGGTGTTGTGCGTGTCCCGGCGGCCAATTTAAATGCGACCTACATTCGCCTCGTACAGAATGCCCACAACGCCCCGAATCCGAACGAGCTGGTACTCGACAAGGAGCGTTTCACGACCACTCAGCGAACCGCGTTTGCCATCATTCGCGGATGCTCGCATTCGGGTGACGCCAAGGGCATCCTTCGCAGCATCAAGGATGACCGGAAGGCATATCCCACGGTTCGAGCGATTTTGGCGTGCCTGAAGGTTCAAACGGCTGCTGATTACGCGCGGGCCAGCCAACACTTCGAGCGTGAGAACCACACGGTGCGCCAAAGCGAACTTACTGAGAAGCAGCGACGGTTCTTTAGGACTAGATATTTCATTCACGACCGGCGTTCGATGGCGATCATACGCCTACGCGATCACCTGGGGCACACGCTGACCGATTTCGATTTTCTGCTGACAGGCAAGGGAAACAGTCCGGACATGCTGCCCGAGGGTTTCTTCCTTGATCGCCAGCGCAATTCGCGAGACCGGGGCACGCTGACATATTTCATCAACCACACGTTGATGGAGGGGTCGGGCGTCATTCGCCATAAGGCTGACAATCACATCGTGCGCCCGGCTTCGCCGCCGATGACCAGCCTCGGCGTAAGCATCACGCCGCGT
>JAPUGV010000037.1 GCA_027298025.1 Chloroflexota bacterium
ACTCCTTTCTTCATGACGCCCTCGGGTTGTTGACCGATTAACGGCTGATTAGGCGGCCAGGCTATGGGTTCCGGTACACCGGCGTGTAGGGGGACGGGATATCGCATTTCGAGCACACCGACTTGTCCATCCGGATCCAACCGAAACCGACTGAGGCGGTCTGTGTGGGCAGGCTCACCACCCACCACTCGCCGTCGGTGCTCTCTCCAATGATGCCCATGACCCAGTCCTTCTCGGCGTCGCTGTAGCTGTTGTAGCTGTCGCCGGGGCCGGCGCGCCGCGCGGTCTTCTCAGTCCCCCGTACCGCGGCCTGGCTGCCGCCGGAGGCCGTCGGCCTGGCTTCAAGGTCGGGGGGAGGGACGTCCGGGACGTTCTGAACATTGCCGACGTTCCGCGTGGTGAGGTATGCGTCCCGGACCCAACCTTCACCCGATGCGGCGTAACTCGTGGGCAGCTGGATTCGCCAGAAGTTGCCGGATTTCCCGGTGATAACCACATCGGCGCCAATCGAGGTCAGTCCCCAGATCTGATAGTCATTGCCGGGGCCGGTCATCACCGCCGCCACCTCGGCGACCGTCGCCTGCGGCTCGCTCGATTCGGGCGGTGTGACCTCCACGGTCGGGTTCAGCAGCGGAGGCGTGATGACGGGGATGTCTTCGTTGCTCGGATTCGAGATGCTCGTCACGGACTTCAAGACCCAACCCCGATCGTAGTGCTGGTGATCCTCGGGGAACGCCACAACCCAGTATTGATCGTCTGGGCTCTGGCCAATGACTTCGCCTTGGTCGCCTTGCAAGGCCCAATGTGAAATCCGGAACTGTACGCCCGGCCCCGTGCGTACTTGCAAGTTGACGTCGGCGGTTATGTCGACACCGCCGGGTTCCTCGGGTAGATCGATCACATCGTTGGTTTCAATGAATGACAGTCGAGCTGCGTCGTCGCCCACGGCGAGCTGCATTCCGAACTCGCTCAGCGCGTAGGAGCTGACCTGACCTAGCGCTGCCATGTAAAGCTGATCGCCCGAATCCTCACCACAAAACGCCAACGTGGCGGGGCCCAGCGTGACGGTCATGCTCGAGCCCTGCACCGTGTAGTTCCCAAGAGCGTCGTTGCAGTCGGCGCGGATGGCGGCCGTGCCCTCAGCAGTGAACTGGATCGTGTATCTCTGTGGGTCGGGGACCACGGATTGGGCAGCCGGCTCGCTCTCGAGCACGCTGTGCAGCTGCCACTCGACTCCCAACATCTCGGCTGGCAGCGTATCAGGTGTCGGGGTCGCGCACGCCCCGAGAGTTAGCACGAGCGCTAGAATAAGGCCCGCGGCAGAAACGGTTTTTCTCGGCATGGTAACTCTCCTTGAGATGCGGACTGGAGTAATCAAAAGCACGAGATTGGATCTTATGTCAGCACAGGTCCAGCGGGATCGGTAGAAATGCGTATTTCGATTGGAATCAACAAGCTCTCCCTTCCACAAAACCAGTTCAACAAACTGCGTAGAACCATAGTTAGCAGCAATTTTGCCGGTATTTGTGAGCGCGATCGGGGAGTAGTACTTTGTTCTATTTATCGCCCCCCATCCACCCCCGTCCAAACCCCTCGACCATGCCAGAAACGAAATTGCAATCCAGCTGCCCTTCAAGAATTCGGGCAGGCGTACACCATTCGGCTCCCCAGTGATGAGCCTCACTTCCAATAACACTTCTGCTCAGGGCTTTCGTTTATAGGTGCAGGTTGATGTTTTGAAGGCTTGGGGCGTCGATACTATTTATGGGTTATCGGTTTTTTCGCGTGGAGACGCCGCCCCCGGCTTGAGAGGGGCGGAAGAAAGATTCCTCCCACCCCCGATCGCTCTATATGTTGACTCCAGCGAGTGGTCAGGCTGCGACATATCAGAGCTTCGCCGCTACTCGCGGATCCCTTCCGAACCTGTTGCTCACTACGGGTACGAAGAAGGTCAGAGATCTGGTGGGCCGGAAGGGGGAATTGGAACGGCTTCATTTTTCGACGACCTAGTTATTTTGCGCAAACGCCTAACGGTCAAGCTCACCTGCCGCTATGCGGCGCTGAGGAATAACGGCCAGACGCAGCGCTTGGGAAACTGGCCCCCTCAAACAAGTTTCCGTGCGGGCTACTTTTCGCTATTCAACCTGTCCGAAGGCATATAGATTCTTAGAAACTGATAGCAGTGCCAAAGGGAACGATATCCTCGGAAGACAGCCGTCACACCGAAGACAGGCACGATAAGAGACGCGCAGAAAGCTTCACACGTCATCTCACCCCTCTATGAGATATGGGCTATGAGCTGTAGCCCGGGACTCTCTCTCGGTTGTAGTAGGTGCCACCGCCGTGCATGGCGATGTCAGCAACAACGCCCAGCGCGAGGAAGATCCAGCCCAGGAGCGAAATCCCCGCTATCGGGTTATAAACCGCCACGTATATCAGCGTGGTCCAGGGCAGGAAAATGATGCCCAGGATCGGCCAGATGATGCTGCCAAAGGCCACACTCCAGCGCAGAGGCTGAACCAGCCACCAGGCGATGCCGCCCACCCGGGGACCCAGGAATATCAAAACCGTATATAAACAACACATGAAGTTCTCTCCTCCCTCGCTGTCCGCAGGTTGAATGGGCCTGGCGCCCGGACCGGCCCCAGTTCAGAGATCGTTCGCTTCCAAGCACTTCCTTACGACACGCGCGACAGGTCGAAGTTCCGATTCCGTACACGGGCTTATGCTCCGTGTAATCGTGGTTTTCCTTCGGCGTTGGGCTCCTACGGGCGGTTGGGGTCAATGTAATCGAAGGAGTGCGACCTGTCTCTCGGCAAAAATGCGTAGATCGAACTGGGTCCGCCCCCGTCAGCAGGTCATGAGCTAAATTCAGCATTTCCCTCGATACCCTTACTCGCATCTTGTGATGGAATCATTATGGCAAGCAGGGCAGCCCACCCAATCGCTGGCCCAGGGGTTATCTAAGATTGGATCCGTCGGGATCAGCCTGCTCACCAGGGAGGGAAGTAATGGGCGTCAGATGATCTAGAGCACTTTTCCAGGCCCTTAGAAATGCGTGGATTATGAGGGGGCCACTTTCCGGATCAATTCTGCTTGAGGAGGAAGTCAATGAATAATCGGCCGTTCGGCGTGACCCTGCTGGCCACTCTGGCAGCCCTGGCAGCTGTGCTAGCAGGCATCCGCACGCTCCAGTATCTGGGGCTGCTTCCGTTCACCGTTACCTTTTTTATCGGTGATTTCAGCTTCAGGACCTTTAACTTGTGGGCGGCCTTTATGTGGGGCTTGCTGACCTGGATCTACATATGGTTAGTTCGGATGCTCTGGAACGTTGAGAAGGAAGCCTGGCTTTTCCTGGCGGTTATCACGGTTTTCAACCTGATCCTGGACTTCGTCGTCCTGGTCGGGGGTGGAACCGTAGAAGACATCGGTGCCACTTTCCTATTGAACGCTCTGATCTTGATCTATGTGATGCTGCCGGGCACCAAGCGGGCTTTCGATATGGAGACTATGCCCGCAGAGAGTTCTGCACCCTCGCCACCTGCCAGCTCGGGAGCGGAGGGCTAATCCACCCAGTACTTTGATCCACGGGAGACCGACCAGCCCCCAGATTTTCCGTCCAGGCGGGGAGGCAGGAAGGGGATCAAAGCCCGATAGGATGCCGTGGGGGCAAAACCAAGGACTTAATTCGAGACCGTGAGGAGGATTATTTATGGCAGAAATGACCGCTGAAGCCAGCGCAGGGGAGAAACAAGTTCCCTGGTGGCTCGTCTTAGTTCAGAGTATCGCAGCCATCATTATTGGTGTGCTGCTGCTCATAGAGCCGCGCATGACCACCGCGATCCTGGTCCAGGTGATGGGTATTTACTTCCTGGTGGCCGGTATCGTGAACCTGGTGAGCCTGTTCGTTGACCGAACAGCCTGGGGATGGAAGCTCCTGCTGGGAATACTGGGGATCGTTGCGGGGCTGATGATTATTCAGCACCCACTCTGGTCCTCAGTTTTAGTACCGGCAACGCTCGTACTGGTCCTAGGCATCCAGGGCCTTATCTTTGGGATCGTTGGGCTTGTCCAGGCCTTCCAGGGTGCGGGTTGGGGAGCTGGGATCTTAGGCGTGCTGAGCATCATCTTCGGTATCCTCTTGATCACGAACCCCGTAATCGCCGGATTCGCGCTGCCATTTGTGCTGGGTATCTTCGCAGTCATGGGAGGGTTCCTGGCGCTGGTAGCAGCATTCCAGATGCGCTGATTCACCTGAACTAAGCAGCAAGACCGCGAAAAGAAGCTAAGAGAGGGAGCTGCCAAACTGGGCAGCTCTCTTCTTTCATGTCGGGACCTCCAGGGAGACGGGTGAGATTAATCCGTATTTTTAACGATGACAGGGAGGGTGTAGGGGATTATCGTCTTTCAGGTGGAGGGCGCATCAAATGAATAAGGCCGCTTCTTGCAAATGATTCCCGCGGCCGAGCAGTCCGCCTCAGGCCCGGCGATTTTCCACTGACGACCGACATGCGTGACAACCGACGCGCAGCTGTGGAAGCGTGAGTTGCGTCGAGAGAAAGTGCGCCAAGCACACAAGGAGAGAAGAGCATGGAAGAAATACCCGCAAGCATGGAGCCACTACCCGAGGGCGGCATCGAGCCTACGGAACCTGAAGGCGGAAGCACTAAATGGTGGGTTTGGGCGCTGATCGGGATCGGCGCGCTGGTTGCCGTGCTCTTTATCGTCGGCCTATTCAATCAACAAGGAGAGACGGCGCCGGCTCCACCCTCGACAGACGACTCCTGGACGCGGGTCAAGACCTCGGGTGTTCTTCGCGTAGGCACTTCGGCAGACTATGCCCCGTTCGAATACTACAACGATCAGCTTGCCATCGACGGGTTTGATGCAGCGCTGATCCGGGAGGTCGGCAACAAGCTCGGCGTGCTCACAGAGATCTCAGACTTTGCCTTCCCGAGCCTGGCGGATGCCGTTCGCATTGGGCAGATCGACGTCGCCATTGCAGCCCTTTCGATCACGCCAGAGCGTGAGGCGGTAGCCGACTTTTCTAACATCTACTATGTCGGCGAGGACGGAGTTCTGGCGAACGAAGACTCAAGCATCGAGGAAGTCAGCAGTGCCGCGGATCTGGCCGGCAAGCGCGTCGGGGTGCAGAAGGTATCTGTCTACGAGGCTTGGGCACAATCGAATCTTGTGGACACCGGCATCATCCCGCAGCAGAACTTGATCGCGTACGGTAAGGCAGATCAAATCGTGTCGGATCTGGAGTCGAACGCGTTGGATGTGGGGCTCATGGACTTCAAGCCTGCCGTCGATTTCTCTGAAAACAGAGGGGTCAAGGTAGCCGGCAAGGGCTTGAATCAGCAGCG